>NZ_BAFY01000140.1 GCF_000308555.1 Nocardia cyriacigeorgica NBRC 100375
CTGCGGAGACGGGCCTCATCCGCTGGCGCCTGGGCAAGCACGAGGATGCCGCCTCGATCCTCCGGCCGGCCCTCCCGGTGCTGACAGCAATGAACTCGGACCGGACCGCCCGCCAACTCGCCGAAATCCGGAACACCGCACCAGAGCTGCTTGCGGGATCGCCGACGAGCGGTGATACGCAGCCGCAGTGACGCCCACCTCCGAGCTCGCGCTTCACCTGCCCGTGAGGCGGCAACGCTCACGACTCGCATTGCTGCGCGTGGCAAGAATCCCCCGCCGAAACCCGTCACCGACCGCGAATCACTGCGTCAACTCGATCCCCTACGTGTGCGCTGCATGCCTGCGCCAGCTCGGTGTCACGTTCGCCGGGGTAGAACCAGCCCACTGGTGTCACAGGGGACGCGATGGTCGGCGACCGGCCCGCCGTCAGCCCGGATCCAGGTCTTTCTCGCCCATCAGCCGATTGACGGCACCGATCGCGTCGCCGACGGGGATCATCGAGCGGGGCAGGTTGCGGCCCGAGGGCTGACAAGGCGACCCCACCCGAAATTCACTCGCCGTCGCACGGCCGCTCGAGTACCGTAATCCGTGCGAGAGAGCAAGGGGCGCACCGGAATCTCCGACTCGCGTTCCCCGTGTCGGCTCGATCGTGCCTCTGGTGGCTCAGACTTCGAGTCTGATGGGTTCGATTCCCTCCTACGGTGTCCCCCATCCGGTCCGCTGCGGTGGCGTGGTCCTGCGGGCTCTCCGGCTTCGGCCGGGGGAGGCCCCCGCCCCGTCGCCGGGACCGGATGGGGTGGCATCGGCATGCCTTGGGCTCCAAGAAGACACGACTCCAGGAGGGAGTGAGAATGTATACGACGGTCATGGCATGGCAGCGCACGCTGCTCTATCGCGACGGCACCCTGGAGCGGGTGCTCGAACCCGGTCGCCACCGGTACGACGCCAAGCGCTGCGCGTTGGTCGAGGTCGATGTGCGGCCGCGGCTGATGCACGTCACCGGTCAGGAACTGCTCACTTCCGACGGGCTTTCGATTCGGGTCAGCTTCACGGTGAACTGGAAGGTCATCGACCCGGTCGCGTTCACCACGGGCGCGCAGAACTCCGAAACCGTCTTGTACGCGGCGGTGCAGGACATCGTGCGCGACGCCGTTGCCGCGCACACCCTCGACGAGGTGATCGCCGAACGCTCCGTAATCACCGCCGGCCACAGCCGCGTGGCCGGCGCGGTCGCCGAACTCGGCATCGAGGTCACGAGCCTGCGCGCTCGCGACCTGATGCTGCCCGGCGAACTCCGCAAGGCGGCGCTGGAAACCGTGCTGGCCAAGGAACGCGGTCGCGCCGAACTCGAGCGGGCACGCGCCGAGGCCGCCGCACTGCGGTCGCTGGCCAACACCGCACGCCTGCTGGAAGAGCACCCGGCGTTGCTGCGGCTGCGCACCCTGCAGGTGGCAGCAGGTCCGGGCACCCAGGTCGTGCTGGACCCGCGCGAGAACAGGTGAGGACCCGGCGGTTCTCCTGACCCTTCGAGGTCGGAGGACCGTTGGCAGGGTGGCAATTTCGGCTCGCCCCGCGTTGCCGAGCGCGCTGAACCGGATCGGCTGCTCATCGGCCGTGGGTGGTCGTCCAGCCTGTAACCGCCCCGGGGCGCGGTTACAGGGCGAGAATCGCGGCAGCGATGCGGTCGGATGCGGCGGGGCGCAGCGCGGTGCCCATGTCGTCGAGGACGAGCAGTCGCGCCCCGGGGATGTCGGCGGCGAGGGCCTCGCCGTTGCCGACCGGGAAGAACGGGTCGGCCCGGCCATGCACCACGAGCGTGGGCATGTCGAGCCCACCGAGCCGCTCCCGCCACCGCGGTGCGCAATCGATCCGGGAGAAAACCATCCCGAGCTGGTTGGCCTCATGCACCGCGGGATCGCTCGACGGCGTCCGATCCCAGATGCGGGCCGCCGTCGTCCGCGCCTGCTCCGGGTCGTTGCCCAGATGCTCGGCCCCCGCGGCGGCGAACGCCGCGACAGCTTCCCGGTCGGCCCAGTTCGGCTTGGGATGGGAGAACAGCGCACCCATGACTGCCTGGTCGTGGTCGGGCAGGTCCTCGTCGACGGGGCCCGGCGCCACCGGCCGAGTGCCGACGAGGGTCAGCGCGGAGAACGCTCCTGGGTGGTCCAGCGCGGCGACCTGAGCGACCATCCCGCCGACGCCGACCCCGCCGAGGTGGGCGGTCCCGGCGCCGAGCGCCTCGACCAGCGCGGCCGCGTCGGCGGCGAGATCCCGCAGGGTGTAGGCGGGGTTCTCCGGCTCACGGGTTGTCGATGCGCCCGAGTCACGCAGGTCGTAGCGGACCACGCGCCGACCGTGTGCGGCGAGGCGCTCACACAGCGCGTCGGGCCAGGACAGCATCGTCGTGCCGCCGATCAACAGGATCAGCGGGTCGTCCGCGCGGCCGAAGCTCTCGATGCCGAGATCGACACCGTTGGCCCGCACGGTCGTCGTGCCCGATCGAAACGGTCCTGTCATGCCTGGACTCCTATCTGTCGGTACATCCAGATGTATCGACGACAGATTCACCAGAAAGTCATCGGTCCACTCGGCTTCCCGCGGTGATCCGCGCGTGGCGACTGGGTCTGGGTCGCCCAAGTGACGGTCTGGGCGCGGGGCACACTGCGCGGAGTTCACAGGAGGTGTTGCCGCAGCGATCACGATCATCGATCGAGCAGCGTGGTACCGACCGGTCAGCCGGCTGTGCGGGCCTCCAGGAAGTACGGCGCCGACATCGCGACGAGCGCTTGACGGATCACCGGCGGCGCCCAGCTCGCGGCGGCGTCGTGGCGGATCAGGGGATCGGCCAGGGCCACTGTCTGCCCATGGGTTTCCACGGCGAATTCGCCTGCGGCCACGACGTTCTTCACCCAGTCCACGTCGCGACCGTAGGTGAGGGCGATGCGGTATTCGTGGCCGTCGGCGAAGAGCAGGACCGGGGTCCGGTAGGTGCGGCCCGATTTGCGGCCTTTGTGCACCACGATGCCCATGCCGGGTGCGCGCCCGGCGATGACCGAGGTCACCGGATTGGTGACCTGCCGATTGAATTTCCCCAGTGCGCGTGGCAGCGCCATCGAGCCGATCCCTTCGTCGAGCGATCTACGCGGCACACGTTACCCTCGCCCGGTGAGTTCGGAGATGATCGCCGTCTACGACAGCGCCGGGCGAGAAATCGGCGCCGAGGACCGCGCCGTCGTCTACCGTGACGGCCTCTGGCACGCCAGCGCCGGCGTGCTGGTCCGCTCCGGCGACGGCCGCTCGATCTACGTCCACCGCCGCACCGACACCAAGATGGTGTTCGCCGGAATGCACGACTGCCTCGCCGGCGGCGTGGTCGACCCCGGCGAATCACCGCGGCAGACCGCGACCCGCGAGCTTGCCGAAGAACTCGGCATCACTGCCGCTGCCGAACTCACTCCGCTGGCCCGCGCCTCCTGGGACGGCGAATGGTCAGGCAGCCCGATGCGCTGCCACCTGTTCGCCTACGAACTGCGCTACGACGGCCCGATCCGCCATCAACCCGAGGAGATCGCCGAGGGCTGGTGGTGGCCGGAGCAGACACTGCGGGAGCATCTGGCCGCAGCAGACTGGCCGTTCGTCCCCGATACCCGCTATCTGCTCGCCACCAGCAACTGGTGAACAACCCTGGGCCACAGGGGATTACGCCTGCCCACATCCCGGACGGTCGTTCGGCACCGGCGATCAGGGCAGGATCGAATCGACATACCCGCCATCGACACGGAGGGCCCCGCCGGTGGTCGCCGACGCGAGTGGCGAACTGAGGTAGACCACCATACTGGCGATCTCGTCCGGCTCGATCAGTCGTTGGATCAATGACTGCGGCCGGTGGCGGCGCATGAACTCACGCTGCGCCTGGTCCCACGGCAGCGACCGGTCGACGAGTTGATAGACGAACTCCTCCACTCCGCCGGTGTGCGTGGGACCGGCGATGACGGAATTGACGGTGACGCCCGTGCCCGCGGCATCCTTGGCGAAGCCGCGAGACAACGCCAGGAGCGCGGTCTTGGACACGCCGTAGTGAATCATCTCTTCCGGGATCACCACCGCCGAGTCGCTGGCGATCTGAATCGCGCGGCCCCACCCACGCTCGATCATGCCGGGCAGATAGGCACGGATCAGGCGCGCCGCAGCGAGTACGTTGACCTCGAAGAACGTACGCCACTGGGCATCGGTGATCTCGCGCGCTGGAATCGCTTCGAAAATCCCGAGGTTGTTCACCAGGATATCCACGGCGGGCAGCTCACCGAGCAGTTGTTCGACGCCCTCGGCCGCAGCGACGTCGGCGCTGATACCGCTGACCTCACCGCCGTCCGCACGCAGCTCGGCGACGGCATCCCGCACCCGTTCCGGCGTGCGACCGTTGACGACGACGTGCGCGCCGCTGCGTGCCAGCCCTGCGGCGATCGCCGATCCGATCCCCTGCGTCGAGCCGGTCACCAGCGCGGTCTTGCCGGACAGGTCGATCCTCATCAGCGACACTCCCTCGCAGTCATAGCCGCGGCACGCGCGGCGGCGATATCCCGCACCTGACAGAAAGGCATCAACCGAACCCTACGCGTTCGCCCGCCCGCGCCGGAGCGCATTTAAGTTGATGAGTGGAAACTAGTTGACGTACGCTCACTGCGTGAGCATCGAGCCGACCCCGCAGGAGGCGCTGCTGATCGCGGCGACGAGCCGTGACCGAGCGCGACGGACATCCACTGTGCCCCGGTGGATGCCTCCGGTCGCGGGACTGGTGGGCGGCAGCGGCATCGGCCTGGTCTATCTGGGGCTGTTCGGGCCACGAATCGACCCTGCGCCCTTCGCTGCCGGAATCGCCTTGACTCTGCTCAGCGTCGGACTCGCGGGCTGGTTGTCACGCTCGTGGCGCGATGCCGGCGTCATGCCCCGGCGCCGCACCGATGAACCCGTTCAGCGCTGGAAACAGATCGCCGCATTCGCCGTGCCGGTCGGTCTCACCGTCGCGGTGGGCCAGTATCTGGGCAGCCACACCGGTGGCCTGCGCTGGATGTGTCTTCCGCTGGGCCTGCTCTTCGGCTGCTGGCTGTGGTTCGCGCTGGCGCGACAGCGAGCCGCGACATGCCGCAGTTGACCGAATTGCTGGCCTCGGTGCCGCGCCTGAAGGTGGTGGCCTTCCTGGACGGGTGTCGCGAGGCCGAGTTCGGCACGATCACCCGGCTGTGCGACATGAACAAATCCACACTGTCGAAGGCGATGACGGTGCTGGAGGACGCCGGCATGATCACGGTCACGAAAGGATATGCAGGTCGGCGACCGAGGACCTGGCTCGCACTGACGAACGAGGGGCGCACGGCCTACCACGACCACCTCGCCGCGCTGATGGAACTCGCGCAGCATGCGCGCGACGCGTGCGGCGAGGACAGCACCAGCGGCCACCGGTGATCGCCAGCCTCTCTCGGTCCGTACCCGCGGCTCGCAGGGATGTCGCCACAGCGAGCAGCCGACGACAGGGGCCGGCCCGCACGGACGTCGTCGAGATATGCACGGGCCGCACCGATGTGATCGGCACGCGGCCGCGCCGCTACCCTGACGACGTCGACGCCGTCCACGACGCGAACGCGCTCGGATTACGCGTCTGCAGCAGCACCCGACCCGGACCGGTGAAGTCGAAAACCAGGCCCTCACCGGATTTCAGCGACTGAATGGATTTTCCCGAAACCGCCCGGCGGATGGTGAAGTTCATGGCCAGGTCGTAGGCGACGACGTGGCCGGTGTCGATGGTGATGGGTTCGCCGAGTTGCAGGTCGATGACGTCGATCGCGCCGAACACACCGACGACGACCTCCCCCTCTCCGCTCGCCCGCAGGCCGAAGCCGCCCTCACCGCCGAACAGGTTCGCGAAGCCACCCCATTTGCTTTCCACCTGCACGCCATGCGAATTGGCGATCCAGCCGCCGCGGCTGATGAAGAAGGGGCGGTCGGGCTGGATGGTCAGGGGCAGCATGTCGCCGGGCAGCGAGGGGGCGACGTCGACCCAGCCGCCCTGCGGTGGCGCGGTGAAGGTGGACACGAAGAACGATTCGCCGGCCAGCATCGACCGCTTGAGCCCGGCGAAGATGCCGCCCTCGGCCTTGGCTTGCAGCGTGACACCCGCCGAATGCGCCACCATGGCACCGCTTTCGACGCGCATGGGCTCATTGCCCGCGAGGAAACACCGGGCGACCGCGGAGGCGGGACTGTGGCGCAGCTGTACCTTCATGCCAGCCGACATTACCGGCGCTCACCAACGCCGGGCGTCAGTCCAGAGGCCGATTCGCCATCCTCATCGCGGCGTATCCGCATGCGGCGAGCGGCTTTCGCACCGGTCGCGCACAAGCTTTCGCGCCAGGTGCCGCGCTCACGATGCGAGGGCGGGCACCTGGCTACGGCCGTCGAGGTTCAGCGCACTACCACCTGCCAGGTCTGCATAGTGAAGGGTAGATCGCAGCTGGTCCAGGACTGCTGCCCGTCCCATGCCGGGTTGCCCCAGCGTTCGTAGCTGCTGAACCACGCCCACCAGGCCCAGCAGGTGATGCGCACCTGATGCCAGACCGGTCCACCGCACTGCGAGTAGGCGGCGGTGGCGGCTACCGGATTGACCGAACAGAATCCGGGCGGCTGGGCCTGTGCTGGTGCGGCGCCGAGGATTCCGGCGGCGCCGATGAGTGTCGCGGCGGACGCGCCGACGGCGAATTTCTTGACGATCGAGTTCATGACAACCTCCAACCGGCGTGGGGCTCGACGCCCCGACCCGTTGCTGACCCACGCTCGATCCAACGCTGGATCAGGACCTTCCCGATCCACGATGACATGATCTACATCACACCGCGCCGCGCGGTCGTTACAGAAGCAACGACCACAGAGGCATCACTCGGCTACCACGTACCGCCTGCCATCAAACACCGGGCACGCAGCGCATATGGGCTCGGTCGAGACACCACGACGAGAGCGCACCACCGGACGGCATCAGTCCAGCGATCGCAGCGATTCTTCGTCGCGGGCGACCACCGCCGCGCCGTTCGCGGCGAAGACGATCGGCCGCTGTATCAGCTTCGGATGGGCGGCCAACGCCTCGATCCAGCGGTCCCGATCGGCTTCGCCGCGGCCCCAGCCCGACATGCCGAGCTCCTTGGCCTCCGGTTCGCCGGTGCGGGTGATGTCCCAGGGTTCGGCACCGAGCTTGGACAGCGCCGCCCGCAGCTCGTCGGCGGTCGGCGGGTTGTCCAGGTACCGGCGCACGGTGTACTCGGCACCGGCCTCGTCCAGGTGCGCGAGCGCGGCGCGGCTCTTGGTGCACCGCGGGTTGTGCCAGATCTCGGTCTGCCCAGAAGTCATGGCGACAGCCTAATCCGCGCTACCGACAGGGTGCGCCACGCGAACAGGGCCGCACCCCGAAGGGGGCGGCCCTGTCGGCTCGCCCTTCGACGCGGATTACCCCGCGCTGCCGCTGCCCAACAGCTCCAGGATTGTCTTGAACAGCACTTCGGCCAGGAAATCCGACGCGGAACCGGACATGATGACTCCTCCATCTCGAGATCCGGCGCAACCCCGCTGCGCCAGCTATCTGAAGCATGGATGATTCAGATAGCTCCCGCGGCGGTTTCGCCGGATCGAGATACGGACGCCGGCCCCATCCCCTGACGATGGCAGTTCCGGTCAGCAGTTATAGCTGACCACATGTCTAGTGGCCTACATCACACACGAGCGGTGACCGCGACGACGAAGGGCCGCGCTCCCAACGGAAGCACGGCCCTCGCGACGTAACCGACTTACAGGTACTGACCCGTATTCGACTCGGTGTCGATCGCCCGGCTGGCACTGGCGTTCTTGCCGGTGACCAGGGTGCGGATGTAGACGATCCGCTCACCCTTCTTACCCGAGATGCGTGCCCAGTCATCGGGATTCGTGGTGTTGGGCAGGTCCTCGTTCTCGGAGAACTCGTCCACGATCGAATCGTAGAGATGCTGGATGCGCAGACCCGGGTTGCCGGTGTCGAGCACCGCCTTGATGGCGTACTTCTTGGCCCGGTCCACGATGTTCTGGATCATGGCGCCGGAGTTGAAGTCCTTGAAGTACAGGACCTCCTTGTCCCCGTTGGCGTAGGTAACCTCCAGGAAGCGGTTGTCCTCGCTCTCGGCGTACATCCGCTCCACCACACGCTCGATCATCGCGCGGATGCAGGCGCCCTTGTCGCCGTGGAACTCGGCCAGGTCGTCGGCGTGCAGCGGCAGTTCCTCGGTGAGGTACTTGGAGAAGATGTCCTGCGCCGATTCCGCGTCCGGCCGCTCGATCTTGATCTTGACGTCCAGGCGGCCCGGACGCAGGATCGCGGGATCGATCATGTCCTCACGGTTGGAGGCGCCGATGACGATGACGTTCTCCAGGCCCTCGACGCCGTCGATCTCGCTCAGCAGCTGCGGGACCACAGTGGTCTCCACATCCGAGGACACACCGGAACCGCGGGTGCGGAAGATCGAGTCCATCTCGTCGAAGAACACGATCACCGGCGTACCTTCCGAGGCCTTCTCCCGGGCCCGCTGGAAGATGATCCGGATGTGACGCTCGGTCTCGCCGACGAACTTGTTCAGCAGCTCCGGGCCCTTGATGTTGAGGAAGTAGGACTTGGCTTCCTTGGCATCCTCACCGCGCGCCTCGGCGATCTTCTTGGCCAGCGAGTTGGCCACCGCCTTGGCGATGAGCGTCTTGCCGCAGCCCGGCGGACCGTAGAGCAGCACGCCCTTGGGCGGGCGCAGCGCGTACTCGCGGAACAGGTCCTTGTGCAGGAACGGCAGCTCCACCGCGTCGCGGATCTGCTCGATCTGGCGGCCGAGACCACCGATGTCGTTGTAGTCGACATCGGGCACTTCCTCCAGCACCAGGTCTTCGACCTCGGCCTTGGGGATGCGCTCGAACGCGAACCCGGCCTTGGTGTCGACCAGCAGGGAATCACCGGGGCGCAGCCGGCGCACCGGCGCGTCGGGATCGTCGAGGTCGTCGATCTCGGCGACCTTGGACAGCGGACCGGACAGCCAGACCACGCGCTCCTCGTCGGCATGGCCGACCACGAGGGCGCGCCGGCCGTCGTCGAGGACCTCGCGCAACGTGCCGATCTCACCGACCGCGTCGAAGTGCCCGGCCTCGACCACCGTCAGCGCCTCGTTCAATCGCACGGTCTGGCCGTACTCGAGGGTGCTGGTGTCGATGTTCGGCGAACACGTCAACCGCATCTTGCGGCCGGAGGTGAACACGTCGACGGTCTGATCGTCATAGGCGCCGATCAGGACGCCGTAACCACTCGGCGGCTGACCGAGCCGATCGACCTCTTCGCGCAACGCGACCAGTTGCTGGCGCGCTTCTTTCAGAGTGTCCATCAGCTTCGTGTTGCGAATAGTCAGCGAATCGATGCGGGCTTCCAATTCCCGCGCACGATCCGGTGAATCCGCGAGTTGCCTCCGGAGTGCAGCCGCTTCGGCGCGCACCGCCTCGAGCTCTCTCCAGGCCGCCGAATCCGAATTCTCGATGGGGCTCATGTGCTGCTCCTCCCAGTCCCGGTCTATCAACGCTACCGGGCGCGAACCGTTCTCGCTGTCCGACATGGTTTCGTCGTGATCACATCTAGGCAGCGCCCGTCGACCGGAACGACCATGTTAGCCTGCCCTAACACATTACCGGTGAGGCTGCTCACCGACTAGCCGAAAGGTTGCCAGTCATGCTCCTTCCCGTGAGGGCACTGCGCTTGTCTGTCGCTGCCGCCGCCACCGTCACCCTGTCGCTCGGCCTGACCGCCTGCGGTTCCGACGACGACAGCGGCGACAGCGCCGCCACCAGCACCAGCGCTACCACCAGCGCCGCTGCTGCCGCCACCACCACCGGCGCCGACCACGGAGACCACGGCACCGGCGAGGCACCGACCCCTGAGGCGTTGCAGGGCGTGCTCGACAAGCTGGCCAGCCCGGATGTGCCGACGGCGGAGAAGACGAAGCTGATCGTCAACGGCGAACAGCGCACCGCCAACATCGACCAGATGAACGCGGCGCTGGCCGGCTACGGCACCCTCACCTTCGGCGTCACCGACGTGACCACCGAGGGCAACACCGCCACCGCGCAGGTCGTCATCACCTCCCCGCACGGCGCCGCCCCGGCCATGCCGCTGACCTGGGAGAACGTCGACGGCACCTGGAAGCTGTCGGATGCCAGCGGCTGCCTGCTGCTCGGCTTCGCCCAGGCGCCCTGCGTCCCCGCCTGATTTTCATCTGCCACCGAAGCCCCGGTGTCAGCCCTTCGAGGGCCGGCGCTGGGGCTTCGGCGTCACCGTGCCCTCGGCCAGCCTGCGGGCGCTCACCAGGAACGCGGTGTGGCCCTGCATCCGGTGCTCGGGGCGCACCGCCAGACCCACCACATGCCAGCCGCGCACCATCGATTCCCACGACCGGGGCTCGGTCCAGCATTGTTGCTCGCGCAGTGTCTCGACGATTTTCGACAGCTGCGTCACCGTCGCCACGTACACGATGAGCACGCCGCCGGGGACCAGTGCTTTGGACACCGCGGGCAGTGCGTCCCAGGGTGCGAGCATGTCGAGCACCACCCGGTCGACCTGCGGGCCGTCGTAGTTCGCGACGTCACCGACGGTCAGCGACCAGTTCGCCGGACGTTCGCCGAAGAAGGTCTCCACGTTGCGCACGGCGTGCTCGGCGTGGTCTTCGCGGATCTCGTAGGACATCACCTCGCCCTCGGGGCCGACGGCCCGCAACAGCGAACAGGTGAGCGCGCCGGAGCCCGCGCCGGCCTCGAGCACACGCGCGCCGGGGAACATATCGCCCTCGTGCACGATCTGGGCGGCGTCCTTCGGGTAGATCACCGCCGCCCCGCGCGGCATGGAGAGCACGTAGTCGATCAGCAGTGGACGCAGCGCGAGGTAGGGGGTGCCGTTGGTGGAGTTCACCACGCTGCCCTCGTCGGCGCCGATCAGATCGTCGTGTTTGATCCCGCCGCGATGGGTGTGGAACTCCTTGCCCGGCTCCAGGAGCACGGTGTACAGCCTGCCCTTGGCATCGGTCAGCTGCACCCGGTCACCGATGGTGAATGGCCCGGTCCGTCTGGCCGTCATGTATCTCCGTTCCGCGAAAATGTGCTCGTCGCTGCCGTCTCACGGCACCGTGTCGGTGCCGCCGGATAGCCTGCCAGGTATGCCAGCAGCAGCGACCACGCCCCCTGCCGACGCCGAGCCGGCCGCCCGCCCCGAGGCGGCGCCGGTTCGTTCCCGTCCGGCGCTGTCGCCTTCCCGGGCAATGGATTTCAAGCAGTGCCCGCTCAAGTATCGGTTACGCGCGATCGACCGGATTCCGGAGCCGCCGGCTCGGCACGCGGTGCGCGGCACGGTGGTGCACGCGGTGCTGGAAGATCTCTACGGGCTGCCCGCCGCCGAGCGGATGCCCGAACGGGCCGAAGCTCTCGCGCCCGGGGCATGGGCCCGGGTGCTGGCCGAGCGGCCGGAGGTGGCCGAGCTGATCGCCGAGGCCGAACTGGACGTATTCCTCGATGAGGTGCGCGCGCTCGTGCGGGCCTACTACCGGCTCGAAGACCCGACCGGGTTCGATCCGGAGTCGTGTGAATCCCGCGTCGAGGTCGAGCTGGCCGACGGGGTGTTGCTGCGCGGTTTCGTCGACCGGATCGATGTGGCGCCCACCGGTGAGCTGCGAGTGGTGGATTACAAGACCGGACGCGCCCCCGGGGTCACCCAGGAGACCAAGGCGCTGTTCCAGCTGAAGTTCTACGCCCTGGTCATGTTGCGCACCCGCGGCATCGTCCCGGCCCAGCTGCGGCTGATCTACCTGGCCGACGAGCAGATCCTGACCTACACCCCTGACGAGGAAGAGCTCACCCGCTTCGAACGCACCCTTGCCGCGCTGTGGCAGGCCATCCGCGAGGCCGGCCGCACCGGCGAGTTCCCGCCCAGCAAGAGCTGGCTGTGCGGGTTCTGCGATTACAAGCATCTGTGCCCGGAGTATGGCGGCACTCCCCCGGAGTATCCCGGCTGGCCTGACGAGCCGGAATCGCCCGAGCAGATCTTCGCCGAGTCGGTCGCGGACTAGATCTGCTCCGGAACACGACCGGGCCAATGGCCGCCTACGGCTGGAAGTTACGGAACAGCAGCACCGACAGGCCCAAACCGACGACGATGTTCACCGCGGCCGCGGCGCCGAAGACGATCACCGGACGCGCGCCCGCCGCGCGCAGACCATGCAGGGAGAACTCCAGCCCGATCGAGACGAACGCCAGGATCAGAAACCAGGTCCGCAGGTCGTTGACGGTCGCGATATGCCCGGCACCGGTTCCGGAGTCCACGACTTGCACGTACAGCGTCCCGATGATCGAAGCCGCGAGGAAGCCGAGCACGAATTTCGGGAAGCGGTCCCAGAATTCGCGCGCCGACGGCCGTCCCGCTCCGGCCGCACGCTCCACCCGCAGCGTGAAGTAGGCCGTCAAGGCGATGGCCACGATGCCGATGAGCGCGTTCTGGGTCGTCTTGACGATCGCGGCGATCTGCAGCGCCTGTTCACCGGCGATCGCACCCGACGCGGCCACCGCCGCGGTGGTGTCGATATTGCCGCCGATCCAGGCACCGGCGACCGCGTCCGAGAGCCCGAGCAGTCCGGCCAGCCAGGGCAACAGGAAGATCGACGGAAGCGCGAAGATGATCACCAGCGAGGCCGCGTAGGCGATCTGTTCCCGCTTGGCCTGCACTGCTCCGGCAGCGGCGATGGCGGCGCTGACCCCGCAGATCGACACCGCCGAGGCCAGTAGTGCCCGCAGTTTGTCGTCCAGGCCCACGCGCCCGCCCAGCCACCAGGCGAATCCGAAGACCGCGGTGATCAGTAGCAATGCCTGCAGTATCGCCGGTCCGGCCGCTGTCACCAGCACCTTCAGGTTGATCGAGGCGCCGAGCAGCACGACACCGGTCTTGATGAAGAATTCGGTGCGGAACCCGGCCGAAAGGCGTTCGCGCAGGCCGAGTCTCGCCAGCAACGCATTGCCGATGAGGCCGAAGGCGATCGCATACACGGGGTATTCGATCGCCTTGGCGACACGGCGTAGCGGGGTGTCGGCTGTCCAGTTCGGCACCTGGGTCTCGACGTACCGCGTCAATGCCCCGAGCAGCAGCACGACGAGCACACCGCCCACGACAGCGGCCGGTGCGGCGACCGCGGACGGGCGTAGCGCCTCGGTCTCCGATCGCACGGGCTGCGCGGCTGTCGCGGCACCGGCGGTGACGGTGGGCTTCGGGGTGTGTTCCGGACCCGCCATCACGGCACCAGCCAATCCGGGATCAGACCACTCAGGACCAGAACGAGCAACACCAGCCCGGCCACGGTGGCCGACCAGTCCTCATTCCAGTGGATACGGCGATTCGAGCCGCTGTCGGGTGGTGTGTGCGACACGGGCGTCACTCCTTGCGTTCCTCATCGAGGGCCGCACGGTAGCAACGCCGGGATACCCGGCACACGGGTTGAATTCAGGGTGAGGCCAACCCCGGCGACGGCGCCGGGGTCGGCCGAGTCCTCAGAAGGCCCGGCAGGACCGGATGTCGGTGGCCAGGATTGCCTTCGCGCCGAGGTCGGCGAGCTGGTCCATCACCGAGTTGCCCAATTTGCGCGGCACCAGCGCGCGCACGGCGACCCAGTCGGGGTCGGTGAGCGGGGAGACAGTCGGCGATTCCAGGCCGGGGGTGATCTGGGCGGCCTGGTCGAGCAGGCTCTTGGGGCAGTCGTAGTCCAGCATGAGGTACTGCTGGGCGAAGACCACACCCTTGACCCGGTCGATGAGCTGGTTGCGGGCCTTGTCGTCGCGGTCGGAGCCCTCGCGCTCGATCAGCACGCCCTCCGAATCGCACAGCGAGGCGCCGAAGGCGACCAGGTTGTGCTGACGCAGGGTGCGTCCGGAGCCGACGACGTCGGCGATGGCGTCGGCGACGCCGAGCTGGATGGAGATCTCCACCGCGCCGTCGAGCCGGATGACCTCGGCTTCGATGCCGCGCTTGGCCAGGTCCGACAGCACCAGGTTCGGGTAGGAGGTGGCGATCCGCTTGCCCGCGAGGTCCTCGACGGTCCAGTCGCGACCGGCCGGTGCGGCGTAGCGGAAGGTGGAGCCGCCGAAACCGAGGGCGAGCCGCTCGGTCACCGGCGCGGCCGAGTCGAGGGCGAGATCGCGGCCGGTGATGCCGAGATCGAGTTCACCGGAGCCGACGTAGATGGCGATGTCCTTGGGCCGCAGGAAGAAGAACTCCACCTGATTGGCCAGGTCCAGGACGGTCAGATCACGGGAATCGGTGCGTTTGCGGTAACCGGCTTCGGACAGGATCGACACGGCCGATTCGGAGAGTGCGCCTTTGTTGGGGACTGCGACGCGCAGCATGGGAGGAGTCCTTTCGGGAGGGATGACGGTGGAGTCGGGGCGGACGTCACAGATGTCGGTAGACGTCCTCGAGCCGCAGTCCACGGCCCACCATCAGCACCTGCACCCAGTACAGCAGCTGCGAGATCTCCTCGGCGAGCGATTCGTCGCTCTCGTGTTCGGCGGCCAGCCACACCTCACCGGCCTCTTCGAGCACCTTCTTGCCCTGGGTATGCACGCCGGCGTCCAGCGCGGCCACCGTCCCCGACCCCTCGGGTCGGGTGACGGCACGATCCTGGAGCTCGGCGAACAGGGCCTCGAAAGTCTTCACGGGAGGTTATTGTTTCAGACCCCCGCAAACCGTTTCCGGTCGAGTGGCGTCCGCATGGCCGACAGCCGCCGGACGCCACTCGACCCGAACGTCATCGCCCGGCGAGCAGGGCTTCCAGATCGGCGACCGCCGTGCGCAGATGCTCGGCGAAGGCGTGCATCTGGTCGGCGACGGGCGCGGGTGTGGCCAGGTAGAGGTTCCAGCGATCGGGCAGCAGCACGTAGGCGACGCCGATGCAGCGGGAGCTGGTGGAGCCGAAACCGAAGTACCGGATATTGACCGACGGGGCCGAGCTGGTGCTCAGGTAGTCGTCGCGCATGATCGTCCAGCCGGGGCTGGTGTAGAGCGGGATGGGCTCGGTGACGCCGAGGTCGGCGCCGCGACGGCGCTGGATCCACTCCAGTTCCCACAGGTGCTGCTCGGGCGCCTGTCCGGACTGGCACTGCTTGGCCCGAGCCACGTGGGCGGCCGCGGCGGCCTCGGCGGCGGCACGCTTGGTCGCGGTGTCGGCGGAGGCGTCTTCCATGGCGTCGACGAAGGCCACCATCTCCGGGGTGATCACTCGCATGGCCTCGGTGCGGCCGTTGCGGTACTGACGGGTGGCGATGGACTCGTAGGTGGCGCCGGTGAGGCCCTTGCTGCGGCGGTGGGCCAGCTGATAGCTCAGCTGCGCGAAGGCGTCCGGGGAGATGCCGAGCTGCTTGGCCCTGGCGGTGCCGAAATCGTCGAACGACACCGTGGTGGTGGCGTTCTCGGCGGCGTACCGGGCGAAGGCCGCACCCGCGGCGGCGATCTCGGCCCGTTGAGCGGCGCTGAGCCGGAACTCGATCGGCTCCACCACCGGCAGCCCCTGCGGCCGGGCCCCGGAACGTTCGGCGTGTTCGGCGACGGTCGATTCGAGCAGGGTGTCCACGAACGACAGGATGGTGGTGCCGTCGAGCCCGCAGTGCTCGACGTTGATGCCCGCCTGCCCGTCGGCGAAGACGATGAACGACACCGACTTGTCGAACCAGCGATTGGCGCTGTCGCCGTGCAGCAGGATGTCGCAGGCGTGGGTTTCATCGCGCGGCGCGAAATCCTCGAGGCAGACGCAGAACAACGCCGTCTCGATGGTGTCGAGCGCGGCGGCGTTGACCGGTTCGGCCAGTAGGCCCGCGCGGCTGCGAGCCCAGTCCGCGCGCGGCAGCGTGGTCAGGTGCCCGACCGCGGTGTCGGTGGCGGCGTACTTGGATCCGGCCTTGAGCACCGCGCGCAACCCGTCGGACAGATCCTCGAAGCTGTGCGGTGCGCCGTCGGCCCCGATGACCTCCATCCGGAACATGCTGCCGCGGTGGAAGACCAGAATGTGGCGCGCGTCCGAGGGCCCTGGCCATGCGTCGCTGTAGGGCACGCGCACGGTGTCCTGTTCCTCGCCAGGTATGCGGGTCTCGGAGAACAGGTATTTGTTCTGCCACATCGACAGTCGTTGCCCGCGCTGGGTAACCGGCGGGATCTCCTCCCGGTCCAGCGCCAGCTTGTAGTCGACGGCGGCGCTGACGATGCCCGCCGCCCGTTCCACCTGGCCGGGCCCGGTCGACGTCGCCAGCGTGGTGTCGTCGCGGAACAGGAAGAAGAAGTTGGCGTTGAGCGCGATCCGGTCGCGCCGGCCCAGATACCGCGACGGCCAGAATTCGTCGAGCCAGCTGCCGACGCCGGGGGTGGCGTCGTAATCGCGCAGCGCGGCATCCAGGGTCCGGCCCGGGCCGTCGGGACGCAGCAGATCGGCGACGGCGGCCTCGGTGGCCGCGAGTTCGTCGGCGGTCAGCAGCGGGGTGCACCACTCGATGAACCGGGTAC
>NZ_BAFY01000139.1 GCF_000308555.1 Nocardia cyriacigeorgica NBRC 100375
ATCTGGCCACCCTCACCACGCTGCGCGCCGACGGCACACCGCATGTGGTGGCCGTCGGGTTCACCTGGGATGCCGAGGCCGGGATCGCGCGCATCATCACCAATGACGGGTCGGTGAAGGTGCGCAATGTCCGCAGGTCCGGATATGCGGCGGTCAGCCAGGTCGACGGGATCCGCTGGCTGACGCTCGAGGGCCCGGCGACCGTGCTCGACGATCCGGTCAGCGTCGGTGAAGCGGTGCAGCGGTATGCGGGGCGCTACCGGGTGCCGCGCGAGAATCCGACGCGCGTGGTCATCGCGATTCAGGTGCAGCGAGTGCTGTCGAGCAGCACACTGCGTGGCGAGTGAGCGCGCACGTTCTCGTGGGCGGCCAGCGGCTGGAACGGCCGGAGCCGCCCGGGCGGGCGCGCAGGTCGGCGACCGGCATGCGGGTCCGCGAGCTCAGAGCACGGTGAGCCCGTGCGGGCGCTGATTCATCGGTTCGGCACCGTCCTCGGTGACCACCACGATGTCCTCGATCCGCGCGCCCCACTCGCCCCGGAAGTAGATGCCGGGTTCCACGCTGAATGCCATGCCGGGCCGCAACTCGAGCGTGTTGCCGGCGACGATGTAGGGCTCTTCGTGCACCGACAGGCCGATGCCGTGGCCGGTGCGGTGCACGAACGCCTCGCCGAGACCGGCCGCCTCCAGCGGTTCCCGGGCGGCGGCGTCGACCGATTCGGCGGTGACGCCGGGGCGCACCGCGGCCACCGCCGCCGCCTGGGCCTCTTCGAGTTCGGCGAAGCGGGCGGCCACCTCGGCGCTGGGTTCGCCGAGAACATAGGTGCGCGTGCAATCGGAGTTGTAGCCGGTAGCGACCGGGCCGCCGATGTCGATGACGACCACATCGCCCTGGTGCAGCCGCCGCTCGGACTTCATGTGGTGCGGGTCCGCGCCGTGCGGACCACTGCCGACGATGATGAACTCGGCTTCGGCATGCCCCTCGGCGATGATCGCCTTCTCGATATCCGCGGCGACCTCGGCCTCCGTACGTCCCGGCAGCAGCCATTCACCCATCCGGGCGTGCACGCGGTCGATCGCGGCACCGGCTTCCCGCAACGCCTCGATCTCGGCGGCATCTTTGATCATGCGCAGCTCCCGCAGCACCGGCGTGGCCGAGGCCGGCAGGCCGCTGAAGGATTCGGCGAGCGGAATCAGATGCAGGGCGGGCATCGAATCGGTGACAGCGACACGGGATCCGACATGCAATGCCGACTTCACGATCTGGTACGGATCGACTCCGTCGACCCAATCGTGGACCTGCAAACCCAGCTCCGACGCCGCAGAGCCCTCCAGCGAGGCCAGCTCCAGCTTCGGGATCACCACCGACGGCGTGCCCTTGTCGGCGGGGATCACCAGGCAGGTCAGCCGCTCGACCGAGTCGGCGGCCGAGCCGATCAGATAGCGCAGGTCCGGGCCCGGGGTGATGAGCAGGGCGTCGAGGTGGGCCTTGCGCATCAGCTGCACCGCGCGCTCGAGCCGGTCGGCGTAGACGTCCGCCGCGAATCGTGAATCCGTGTGCGAGCTCATACCGCCCGACGTTACCCGTAGGACGGGCCGCTCGGATCGACTCCGGCCGTTCGGTGTTGCTGGAAAGTCGCAGACCGGCCGGCCTCCGGGTGTGTGCCGCGGCCATGTCGGACCAGGCGGGTAACCTCGGCCCGTGACGTCAGCCGCTCCCGCCACCGGTCCCCTGCTGCTGCTCGACGGTGCCAGTCTCTGGTTCCGCGCCTTCCACGCCATCCCGGAGAAGATCACCGCCCCCGACGGCCGCTCGGTGAACGCGCTGCGCGGCTTCACCGACATGGTCGCGGCCCTGATCACCCGTCACTCGCCCAGCCGGCTGGTGGTGGGCCTGGACCTCGATTGGCGGCCACAGTTCCGGGTCGATCTGGTACCGACGTACAAGACCCATCGCCTCGACACCTCCGCCGCGGCCGCGCCCGGCGCCGAGGAGGTGCCCGACCGGCTCACCCCGCAGGTGGCGATGATCCTCGAGGTGCTGGCGGCGGCCGGGATCGCCACCGGCGGCGCCGAAGGTCTCGAAGCCGACGATGTGCTCGGTACGCTCGCGACCCGTGAGCCGACCGATGAGGTGATCGTGGTGAGCGGCGACCGCGATCTGCTGCAACTGGTTCGTGATACGCCACAGCCTCCGGTGCGGGTGCTCTACGTCGGCCGTGGCCTGGCCAAGGCCGAGCTGTTCGGCCCGGCCGAAGTGTCCGCGAAATACGGTGTGCCACTGCAGAACGCGGGCCCCGCCTATGCCGATATGGCGACGCTGCGCGGCGATGCTTCCGACGGCCTGCCCGGAGTCCCTGGTATCGGCGAGAAGTCGGCGTCGACACTCATCAGCCGCTTCGGTTCCTTGGAGGCGTTGCGCGCTGCCGTCGACGACCCGGCCGCCGACCTCTCCCAGAGCGTGCGCACCAAACTCCGTGCCGCCGAGGCCTATTTGACCGCCGCCGCCCCCGTGGTCCGGGTGGTCCGCGACGCCGACGTCACCCTCTCCCGCTCCGACGTCCTCCCCACCGCCCCGGTCGACCCCGACCGCCTGCGCGAGCTGGCCGTCACCTACAACGCCGACAGCCCCATCACCCGTCTCATCACCGCTATGGGCGCGCCGCGCGGCTGATCAGCGCGACGGGCGCCCGGTGAGTACGTCGATCGGAAGCCCTTCGGCCGCAGTGGATCTCCTGCGAAGCCGCACAATCGACGCATGCGACCAACAGTCCTGCTCGTCCGGCACGCCGACGCCGGAACACCCCACGCCGACGGACCGGACGACCACCACCGCGCACTGACCCCCTCCGGCCGAGACTCGGCCCGGCGCCTCGTCCCGCAGCTGCTCGCGCTCGGCCCGACCGCGGTGGTGTCGAGCCCGTACCTGCGTGCGGTGCAGACCGTTGCGCCCAGCGCGCAGGCGGCAGGCCTGGCCGTGCGCACGGATCCAGCGCTGCGGGAATGGGATTCGGGCATCCCACCGGTACCGGACTATGCGCGCTGGTACGCGCGGAGTTGGGCACAACCGGGCATGGCTCGGCCCGGTGGCGAAAGCCTGCGGCAACTGTCGTCCAGGGCGGTAACGGCGCTGAGCCTATGGTCGGATGGAGCGTGCGGGCCACTGGTGGTCGGCAGCCACGGGACGTTCATCGCCGCCGCACTCGCCGGATATGGAATCGCCGGCATCGGGTGGCCGTTCGTGCGGGCCATGCCGATGCCGGCGATCTACCGATTGGAGTTCGGTGCCAGCGGTGCGGTGGTCGTCGCGGGCCCCGGGCTCTGAGGCGCAGGCGACCACGTCCGTCCGCCGGACCTGCCGGGCAACACCCCGGAACGAGGCTGCCCGGTCGCGGATCAGCTCGGGCGGCCGACCTCGTAGGTGCCGTCGTCCTTGGTGATCTTGACGCTGACCTTCTTGGCCTCACCGCTGACCTTCAGGTCGCAGGTGAAGGTGGCGTCGACCTTGACTTCTTGGCCTGCGGGGCAGGAGACATCGCTGACGTCTTCGATGCCGTAGGACTCCGAGAGCACCTTCTGCACACCGGACTGCACGGCCGCCTGGTCGAGTTCGTCCTTGGCGGTGAGCAGCAGGATGAGGGCGACGATGCCGCCGACGATCGCCACACCGAGCACCGCGAGGCCGATGATCAGGCCTTTGCTCTTTCCGCCGCCGCTGCCGCCGCTCTGCTGGAGGGGCTGCTGCGGCTGGTTCGGGTTCCACTGCTGGCCCTGCTGGCCCCAATCCTGCTGCGGCTGCTGGGGTTGACCCCACTGCTGCTGCGGCTGCTGTTGCGGCTGGCCCCACTGCTGCTGGGGTTGCTGCTGCGGCTGGGCCCACGGCTGGCTCTGCGGCTGGCTGGGCTGCTGTGGCTGCTGGGGCTGACCCCACTGCGGCTGACCGGGCTGCTGGGGCTGGTTGGGCTGCCCCCACTGCTGCTGCGAGCCCTGCTCACCGCCGCCCCACTGCTGGGTGGGCTGCGCCGCGGCCGGCTGCTGGCCGCCCCACTGCTGGGTCGGGCCGGCCCCGCCGGGCGCCTGCTGTCCACCCCAGTGCTGGGTGGGATCGTTGCGTCCCTCCCCGGGACCAGGGGCGTCGTTCGGTCCGTACGGGCCGCTCATCTGGTTGCCTCCACTCGCATCGGTACACACACGGTAGCCCCCCGCGTGCGAAAGAAATCAAATCACAAACGCTTTTCTCACGCGGCGTCCACCGCGACGACACCCCGCCGAATCGCCCGCACCGCTTTGGCCGCGGTGGCCGCGACCTCCACGTCATCGGCGGTGTTGTGGATCTGGTCGAGCAGGTCGATCACCTGACGACACCAGCGCACGAAATCGCCTGCCGACAGCGGCGCACCCTGGTCGCCGCTGGCGAGCAACGACTCGGCCAACCCGTCGCCGCGAGCCCAGGTGTGGATACCGGTGACGAATCCGAGATCGGGTTCCCTGGTGGGCGCGAGCTTGTGCCTGGCCTCGTCGGTGCGCAGCTGCGACCACACGCCGACGGTGGCCCCGACCGCACGGCGCACCGGTTCGGTGGGACCGGAGGCACCGAGATAGCCGCCCTCCTGGCGCGATTCGTAGACCAGGATCGATACCACGGCCGCCAGTTCGGCGGGGCCGAGCCCGCGCCACAGCCCCTGGCGCAAGCATTCGGCGACCAGCAGATCGCTTTCGGCGTAGATCCGGGCGAGCCTGCGCCCGTCCTGAGTGACCTCACCCTCGTGTACGAATCCGCGTTCCTCCAGCAGACCGAGGATCCGGTCGAAGGTGCGGGCCAGCGAGTTGGTGGTGGCGGCAACCTTCTGGCGCATGGTGTCGGTTTCCCGCGACAGCCGCGCATACCGTTCGCCGATCCGGCTGAGCTGCTCCCGGTCGGGCCGGTGGTGCGCGGGGTGGGCGCGCAGGCTGCGCCGCAGGGTGGCCAGTTCGCGATCCTCGCCCGCGCGGGCGCGCTGGCTGCGTCGCTGCCGTCCCGGCGCGGCGATGCCGGTGCTGCGCAGGGCCGAGGCCAGATCACGGCGGGTCCGGGCGGTGCGGTGATCGACCCGGCGCGGCAGCCGCATGTGCCCGAGAGCCTGGGCCGGCACCGGGAAGTCGGCGACCGAGATCCGCCCGGCCCACTTGTCCTCGGTGAGTACCAGCGGCCGCGGATCCCCCGGCGTGGCATCGGGTTCGAGGATCACCGCGAGCCCGGCACGACGCCCGGACGGAATCGCGACGACGTCACCGCGCCGCAGCGAGGTGAGCGCCGCGACCGAAGCCCCGCGCCGATCGGCCCTGCCCTGCTGTTCCAGCTGACGCTCGCGCTGCTTGATCCGCTCCCGCAACGAGAAGTACTCGAAGAAGTCGCCCTCGACCCCACCCAGTTGAGTGGCCAGCTTGCGCAGCTGATTCTCGTTGCGCTCGATCCCGCGCACCAACCCGACCACCGAGCGGTCGGCCTGGAACTGCGCGAACGAGCGTTCCAGCAGAGCCCGCGCGTCGGCGGCGCCCATCCGGTCGATCAGGTTGATCGACATGTTGTAGCCGGGACGGAACGAGCTGCGCAGCGGGTAGGTGCGGGTGGAGGCGAGGCCGGCCACCGCGCTGGTGTCCACCTCGGGCTGCCACAGCACCACCGCATGCCCCTCGACGTCGATACCGCGACGTCCGGCGCGGCCGGTGAGCTGGGTGTATTCACCGGGGGTGAGCTCGGCGTGCGATTCGCCGTTGAACTTGACCAGCCGCTCCAGCACCACGGTGCGGGCGGGCATGTTGATGCCGAGGGCGAGGGTCTCGGTCGCGAAGACCGCGCGCACCAGCCCGTTGACGAACAACTCTTCCACGGTGTGCCGGAAGGCCGGGAGCATGCCGGCGTGGTGTGCGGCCAGGCCGCGATGCAGCGCCTCCCGCCACTCCCAGTAGCCGAGCACCTCGAGATCGGCCTTGGGCAGCTCACCGGTGTGCTTCTCGATGATCGCGTCGACCTGTTCCTGGTCCTGCCCACGACCCAGATCCAAGCCCGAGCGCAGGCACTGGGCCAGGGCGCCGTCGCATCCGGCGCGGCTGAAGATGAACGTGATGGCGGGCAGCAGCCCTTCCTCGTCCAGCTTGGCCAGTACCTCCGGACGCGGGAGCGGACGGAAGTCGCGGCGGCCGCCACCGCGGCCGCGCGGGCCGCCCCAGGAGTTCATCCGGTCCGCGCTCTCCCGATGCCGGATGTAGCGGACCAGGTCTTCGTCGACGAGCACCTTCTGCTCGGAGGAGTTGCTGTCGAACAGGTCGAACATGCGCCGTCCGACCATGACGTGTTGCCACAGCGGCACCGGACGCGTCTCGTCCACCACCACGGCGGTATCACCGCGCACAGTCTCCATCCAGGCGCCGAATTCTTCGGCGTTCGACACTGTGGCCGAGAGGCTGACCAGCCGCACTTCCGGCGACAGGTGCAGGATGACCTCTTCCCACACCGCGCCGCGGAAGCGGTCGGCCAAATAGTGCACTTCGTCCATCACCACATACGACAGCGCGTGCAACGCGTCGGAGGACGCGTAGAGCATGTTGCGCAGCACTTCGGTCGTCATGACCACGATGGGTGCGTTGGAGTTGATCGACTGGTCGCCGGTCAGCAGCCCGACCTTGGCCCGGCCGTAGCGGGCGGTGAGGTCGGCGTACTTCTGGTTCGACAGCGCCTTGATGGGCGTGGTGTAGAAGCATTTGCCGCCGGTGGCCAGCGCCAGGTGGACCGCGAACTCACCGACGACGGTTTTGCCCGCACCGGTGGGCGCGCACACCAGCACGCTGTGTCCCTCTTCGAGGGCACGGCAGGCCTGCTGCTGGAAGGGGTCCAGCCGGAAGGTCAGATCGGCGGCGAAGCTGTCCAGCTCGCCCGTCAGCGACCGGTTCTGTGTCACCCGTCAGAGCGTATCGGAGTAGTCCGACACGGGACGGCTGGTTTTCTCGGGGGCGGCCACCGGCTCGGCTGGGGTAATGGGATCGGCGGTTCCGACCGGTTCGGGGCCGGCCAATGTCGAGGCCTGCTCGTCGTCGAGCTCGCCCCAGCCTTCGGTGCGCTCGCGGCGGGCGCGGCGGGCGTCGTTGATCCGCGCGAACTGCACCGCGACCTCGAACAGCAGCGTCAGCGCCAGCGCCAGCGCCAGCATCGAGAACGGGTCCTGCGGGGTGACGATGGCAGCGAAGACGAACAGCCCGAAGATGATGCCGCGCCGCCAGGCCTTGAGCCGGGCGTAGGTGAGCACGCCGATCAGGTTGAGCCCGATGATCAGCAGCGGCGTCTCGAAGCTGACGCCGAAGATCACCAGCAGGTTGATGATGAAGCTGAAGTACTCCGAACCGCTCAACGCGGTGATCTGGACGTTGTCGCCGATGGAGAGCAGGAAGCTCAACGCGTGCGCGATCACCACGTAGGCCAGGACCGCACCGGTGACGAACAGCACCGAACCGGAGGCCACGAAGCCGATCGCGTATTTGCGTTCCTTGGCGTACAGACCGGGGGTGATGAACGCCCACAGCTGGTAGAGCCAGATCGGGCAGGCGAGCACGACGCCCGCGGTCATGCCCACTTTCAAGCGCAGCATGAACTGCTCGAACGGCCCGGTGGCCAGCAGGCGGCATTCGCCGTCCGGGGTCAGCGAGGCGCGGGCTTCGGACGGCAGCGCGCAGTAGGGCCCGCGCAAGATCTCGCCGAGGCTTTCGATGCCGAGGAAGGAATGGGCGTACCAGAGGAACCCGAGGACCGTGGTGACCATGACCGCGGCGATCGAGATCAGCAGCCGGGTACGCAGTTCCTGGAGGTGTTCGACCAACGACATGGTGCCGTCGGGATTGGTCCTGCGCCTGCTGCGCCGGGGGTCGAACGGAATTCGCATGGTGTGTGTGGTTGCCCTTGTGCTCGCGTGCCTGGACCGCTCACCGCCGACGCCGAGCGATGGCCGGACGCCAACAGCACAATAGCCGGAGCGAGTTCGAACTCGCTCCGGTCGACGCGTGGGTCAGAGCGTTTTCGACTCGGTGCGCGGCTGATCGGCGGGCGCCGGGTTCGCGGCCTGGCCGGACGGCAACTGCTGAGCGGGGGCCGCAGGCGCAGTGGACGAGGCGGAGCCGGTGTTGCCGCCCTCGTTCTGCATCTGGCTGACCTCGCTCTTGAAGATCCGCAGCGATCGTCCGAGGCTGCGGGCCGCGTCGGGCATCCGCTTCGCGCCGAAGAACATCACGAAGACGACCGCGATGATCAGCCAGTGCCAGATGCTCAGACTGCCCATGTTCTACCTCCAAAGACTGTGATACCCCGATGCTACCGGACCCCTGCGCGGCCGAACCGGCCCGAGGGTCGGAGTTCGCCGGGCGTTCAACCCGGGGCCGAGCTCCTCATCGGACGCGCTGAGCGGCGGCTTCGCGCAAGTGGCCGAGCAGCTCCGGTCCGCTCCACCGACGCTGGTCACCCTGTTCGGCGGCCAGGACGAGTTCGATGAGCCGCTGGTTCACCGGCGTCGGCCGGCCGACCAGCGCACCGAGGCTCACGATTTCACCGCACAACCAGGAGATTTCGGTGCGCCGCCCGGCCGCGAGGTCGTCGGCCATCGACGAGCGCGCCATCGGATCGACGGCCAGCACCCGCCCGGCAACCCGTTCGAAGACCACATCCGGCACGGTGAGCAACCTGGCCATCAGCGCGGGTGGCAGCGCGGTCAGCCGGGCCGGTCGAATTCGCGCACTGTTCATCACCGCGAGCGCCTCACGCTGGGCCAGGGCGAGGCAGCGGCGGTAATCGCGCTGGGCCAGTTCGTCACGCAACGGCAGGCCGGACAGGGCGTTGACCGGGTTGTTCAGGTTCAGCAGCAGTTTGGCCCACTGCACCGGCAGCAGGTCCTCGTGCCGGTCCAGCGGCAGTCCCGCCCGGCGGAAATCGCCGGCGAACCGGTCGAGCGCCGGGTCGTCGTGCACCGCGATCACACCGTCGGTCCCGCGATGGAAATGGCCCCCACCGTGCTGGACCACGTTGAACATCACCATGCCCGCCAGCACCACGCTGCCGGGCAGCACCGTGCGGATCGTGCCGTCGTTGCCGATGCCGTTCTGCAAACTCAGCACCACGGTGCCCGGCCGCAGCCGCCCCGACAGGCTGTGCGCGGCGCTCGCGGTGGCGCCGGACTTCACGGTGATGAGCACCAGATCGGCCGATTCGGCGGCCTCGGGTTCGGTCGCGACGGTGAACCGGTCGGCGGGCACCACCTCGGAACCGCCGTCGAGATCGGTCAGGCGCAGGCCCGAGCTGCTGATCTGGTCCAGGATCGGGCGCCTGCCGACGAAGGTCACCTCGGCGCCCGCCGCTGCCAGCTTCCCGCCGACGAAGGTTCCGATACTGCCGGCGCCGAGCACCATGACCCGATTCGTCACGCCGGGCCCGCCTGTTCCTCGGCCACTTCCTCGTAGGCCGCCAGGGCCGCGTTCGACCGTTCCCGGACGGCGGCGACCAGTTCCGGCGGCCCCAGCACGGTGACCCCGGAACCGAAGCCGAGCAGCAGCCGCGCCATCCAGTCCAGCGTCGCGAACCGCATGGTCGCCTCGATGCTTCCGTCCGGGTGCACGGCCAGCCGCTGGATCGGGTACTGATCCATCACCCAGCCGTAGTCGCCGCGGATCCGCAGCCTGGCCAGCGGCAGCGCCGGATCGTCCTGGAACAGGTCGAGAGCGGCGTCGGTGTCGGCGGCCGCGCTGGGCGGGCGAGCCGGTTCGTCGAGCTCGGTGGCGTCCTCGATCCGGTCGAACCGGAACAGCCGCACCCCTTCGGCCTGACGACACCAGGCCTGCAGGTAACTGTTGTTGTCGACCAGCACGATCCGCACCGGGTCGACGATGCGTTCGGAGACCACATCGCGGCTGGCCGAGTAGTACACCAGCCGCAGCGCGTGCCGGGCCGCCAGCGCCGCGCGCACCGTTGCCACGGCCGGCGCCTCCACCGGCTGCGGTCCGCCCGCCGTCTCGGGGGCGGCGCCGGAAATGGCGGCCTCGATCTTGGCGATCGCCGAGTGGGCGGCGCTCGGATCGACCATGCCCGGTGTGTCCACGATCGAACGCAGCGCCACCAGCAGTGCCGTGGCCTCGGTCGAGGTCAGGCGCAGCGGCCGGTCGATGCCCGCGGAGAAGGTGACGTCGATGCTCTCCTCGGAGAACGACAGGTCGATCAGATCACCGGGTCCGTAACCGGGCAGCCCGCACATCCACAGCTGATTCAGATCGCTCATCAGCTGCTTGGTGGTGACGCCGAGATCGGCGGCGGCTTCGGCGGCACTGATCCCCGGGTGCGCCATCAGGTACGGCACCATATTCAGCAGCCGCGACAGCCGCACCGACAACCGGCTGCTCATACTGCCTCCTCCGGGCGTCGACCGCTCATGCCCGCACCTCCGTGTGATCGAAGACCGACCGCAACCGCGCCACCACATCCTCGCGCAGGTCGGCGGGCGCGAGCACGACGGCGTCGGGGCCAAGCCCGGTGATCAGGCGCGCGATCCAGTCACGCGAGCGGACCGGAACCTCGATGACGGTGCCGGTGCGGCCACCGATGGTGCGGGTGCCGCCTTCGACGCCGAGTCGGCGCAGTTCACGGCCGCGCCCCTCGGCCACCCACACCGTGGCCGAGCCGCTGACCGGGATGCTGCCGGTGACCCGGGTGACGATCTCGCGCAGGTCGACGTCGTCGGGCTTGCGGACCGCGTTGCGCGGACCGTACGCGGTGATCTCGTCGCCGATGCGGGAGAGCCGGAAGGTCCGGGTGGCATTGCGTTCCCGATCGTGGCCCACCAGATACCAGCGGCCATGGTGGGTCACCACACCCCACGGCTCCACATCGCGCATCAGGTACGGCGCGTTGATGGCACCCCGATGCTCGAACCGCACTGCCTGACCGGCGTCGATGGCCGCCAGGAGTTTGCCGAGCACCGGTTCGGATCCGCGGGTGCGCGCCGGGACCGCCGGGACCGAGGCCAAACCCGCCTCTGTTTCCACGTGGATGCCGGCGGCCCGCAACTTGAGCAGCGCTCCTTCGGCGGCGGCGGCGAGTTCGGGCGATTCCCACATCTGCACGGCGACGGCGACGGCCGCGGCTTCGGCGCTGGTCAGGTCGATATCGGGCAGTTCGTAGGCGTCCCGGTTGATCCGGTAGCCCTCCACCGAGGAGAACCGGCTGACCGGACCCACTTCCAGCGGAATGCCCAGATCGCGCAGTTCGTTCTTGTCGCGTTCGAACATCCGGCTGAAGGCTTCGTCGCTGACCGAGTCCTCATATCCCGCGACGCTGTCCCGGATCCGCTCGGCGGTGAGGAACTGCCGGGTCGACAGCAGGGCGATGACCAGATTCATCAACCGCTCGACCTTGGATATCGCCACTCGAACAGGGTAATGCGCCCGGCGCTGTGGTGTTGCGGCGGCGCACGGGTAACGGATTTGGCAGGGTGGGCTCAGCCGAAGAACTCTCCCCGAGGAGTCAGCCGTGATCGTTGCGTTCTCTGTCACCCCGCTCGGCGACGGCGTGGATGTGGGGCGGGCCGTCGCCGAGGCCGTACGCGTGGTGCGTGCGAGCGGGCTGCCCAACCGCACCGACGCCATGTTCACCACCATCGAGGGCGAATGGGATGAAGTGATGGCGGTGGTCAAGCAGGCCACCGACGTCGTTCTCGATGTCGCGCCACGCTGCAGCCTGGTGGTGAAGGCCGATATCCGGCCGGGCGTCACCGATGCGATGACCTCGAAGGTCGAGACGATCGAACGCCATCTCGCCGGCGACTGAACGCCGCCGGCGAGCGCGCTACATCGAGGCGATGAGCCGGTCGACGCGTTCGTCGACCGAGCGGAACGGATCCTTGCACAGCACCGTGCGCTGGGCCTGATCGTTGAGCTTCAGGTGCACCCAGTCGACGGTGAAATCGCGGCCGGCCTCCTGGGCGGCGGTGATGAAGTCGCCGCGCAGCTTGGCCCTGGTGGTCTGCGGCGGGGTTTCCACGGCCGCGTCGACCGCTTCGTCCTCGGTGACCCGCTTGGCCAGACCCTTGCGCTGCAGCAGGTCGAAGACGCCGCGACCACGTTTGATGTCGTGGTAGGCCAGGTCCAGCTGGGCGATCTTCGGGTCGGACAGCTCCATGTTGTAGCGGTCCTGGTACCGCTGGAACAGCTTGCGCTTGATCACCCAGTCGATCTCGGTGTCGACCTTCGCGAAGTCCTGCGCCTCGACCGCGTCGAGGGTGCGGCCCCACAGATCGACCACCTGATCCACCTGGGGATCCCGGTCCCGGTTGCGCAGATGCTCGACGGCGCGGGCGTAGTACTCGCGCTGGATCTCGAGCGCACTGGCCTGGCGACCGCCGGCCAGCCGCACCGGACGCCGGCCGGTGAGGTCGTGGCTGACCTCGCGGATGGCGCGGATCGGATTGTCCAGCGCGAAATCACGGAAGGACACACCCGCCTCGATCATCTCGAGCACCAGCGAGGCCGTGCCGACCTTGAGCATGGTGGTGGTCTCGGACATGTTCGAGTCGCCCACGATCACATGCAACCGCCGGTATTTCTCGGCGTCGGCGTGCGGTTCGTCGCGGGTGTTGATGATCGGGCGCGAGCGGGTGGTCGCCGAGGACACGCCCTCCCAGATGTGCTCGGCGCGCTGCGACAGACAGAAGGTGGCCGCCTTCGGCGTCTGCAAGACCTTGCCCGCACCGCAGATCAGCTGCCTGGTCACCAGGAACGGCAGCAGCACGTCCGAGATCCGGGAGAACTCGCCCGCGCGGACCACGAGGAAATTCTCATGGCAGCCGTAGGAGTTGCCCGCCGAGTCGGTGTTGTTCTTGAACAGGTAGATATCCCCGCCGATACCTTCTTCGGCGAGTCGCTGTTCGGCATCGATGAGCAGTTCCTCGAGCACCCGCTCACCGGCCCGGTCGTGGGTGACCAGCTGGGCCAGGTTGTCGCATTCGGCGGTGGCGTATTCCGGATGCGAGCCGACGTCGAGGTACAACCGGGCGCCGTTGCGGAGGAATACGTTGGAACTGCGACCCCAGGACACCACCCGGCGGAACAGATACCGGGCCACCTCGTCGGGGCTGAGCCTGCGATGTCCGTGGAAGGTGCACGTCACACCGAATTCGGTCTCGATCCCCATGATTCGTCGCTGCACACTATCGACATTACAGCTAGGAACAGCCCCCGCGCGGGGATCGGAGAACCCGTATGTATACGGGTTGGCAACGATTCGGACGGTAATCGTTCGTCCATCAGGCGCCGTGGACGCAGATTTTCGGCACACGGCCGCACGAGAGCCACGCAGCGACCCGACCCGCGTCACCCGTCCCGCGGTGGCGCGGCTGCGCGCGGTGCCGCACCGCGTGCTCGAGGGCGTGCCCTGAAGCCGACTTCGGGTCGTCTGCGACACGATGCGCGCGCCGCAGACGACCCGAATCAGCTGGCTACTTCTCTGCGCCGTCGCCCTCGCCCGCGGCCTCCGCTTGGGCCTCGGCTTCGGCTTCGGTGCCCGCACCGGCGGCCGAGGTGTCCAGCAGCCGCTCCAGCACCGCGGGCCCGATCCGCCGGAACGCCCGGCGAGGACGTGCCTGCTCGAGCGTGGCGACCTCGAGCGAGGAGACACCGAGGACGCGCTTGTCCTTGTCACCCTCGGGTGTCCCGGCCTGCAACGCCTTGACCGCGATGCCGATCGCGCTCGCCAAGTCGAGTCCCGGCCGATACGAGGCCTTCAAGGCGGTGACGATGGGCTCGGTGGTGCCGCCCATGACCACGTATTCGCGCTCGTCCACGATCGAGCCGTCGAAGGTGATCCGGTACAGCACCGCGTTGTTGTCCTGCTCCTGGTAGGCCACCTCGGCGACGCAGATCTCGACCTCGTAGGGCTTGAGCTGGTCGGTGAAGATGGACCCGAGCGCCTGGGCGTAGGCGTTGGCCAGGGCCCGGCCGGTGACGTCGCGGCGGCCGTATTGATAGCCGCGCAGATCGGCCTGCAGGATCCCGCCGCGCCGCAGGTTCTCGAACTCGTTGTACTTACCGACAGCGGCGAAGCCGATCCGGTCGTAGAGCTCGCTCACCTTGTGCAGCGTCGCCGAGGGATTCTCGGCGACGAACACCACGCCCTTGTCGTAGACGAGCACGACGACACTGCGACCGCGGGCGATGCCCTTGCGCGCGAGCTCGGTCTTGTCGCGCATGATCTGCTCGGCCGACGCGTAGTACGGCAGCGTCATTCGCTGGCACTCCTTGCTGTGTCGTGCGGGAGGTCGCTCATCGGGCCTCCTGCGCTGCCTCTCGGTCGGCGACGATGCCGCGCGCGATCTCGGCGAGCCGGTCCTCGGTCACCTCGACCGCACCGTCGTCGTTGATGACGATGGCGGTGGGATAGATGCCGCGCAGCAGATCGGGCCCGCCGGTGGCGGTGTCGTCGTCGGCGGCGTCGAACAACGACTCCACCGCGATGCGCAACGCCCGGTCCTCATCGATGCCCTTGGCGTACAGCTTCTTCAGCGACGACTTGGCGAAATTGGAACCGGAACCGACTGCGGCGTAACCGAATCGCTCCTCGCTCTGTCCGCCCACGACGTCGTAGGAGATGATCCGGCCGACCTTGTCGGGATCGGTGGCCTCCAGGTCGTAACCGACCAGCACCGGCACCACCGCCAGACCCTGTAGGGCCGCGGGCAGGTTGTCGCGCACCATCTTCGACAGCTTGTTCGCCTTGCCGTCGAAGGTCAGCGGGACACCTTCGATCTTCTCGTAGTGCTCGAGTTCCACCGCGAACAACCGCACCATCTCCACGGCCATGCCCGCGGTACCCGCGATGCCGGCCGCCGAGTAGGTGTCGGTGATGTAGACCTTCTCCATATCGCGGCTGGCCAGCAGGTTGCCCTGGGTGGCGCGCCGATCGCCCGCGATGAGCACACCGCCGCGGTAGCTGACCGCGACGATGGTGGTGCCGTGCGGGGCGATATCGCGTGCACCGCCGCCGGGACTACCGGCGGCGTTCACCGCACCGAACCCGTTGCCCGGCAACAGATCGGGTGCGTGCATTCGCAGATGTTCGGAGAAGGACGAGAGGGCGTGCCCCGGGTGGAGACGCAGCGGGTCGCCTGAGGTCACTGGCCGCCTTTCTGCACGTAGGCGCGGACGAAGTCCTCGGCGTTCTCCTCGAGCACATCATCGATCTCGTCGAGCAGGTCGTCGGTGTCCTCCGCCAGCTTCTCGCGCCGCTCCTGACCGGCGGCGTCGACGCCCTCCGGGCCCTCGTCCTCGTCGCCGCCCCCGGCGCGTTTGGTCTGCTCTTGTGCCATGGCAGCCGACCTCCTGTTGTTTCACCACGCCCGGACCCTGGGTGAGCACCGGCCCGGTCGTGCGCAATGTGCGTGCTCGTTCTTCAACACTACCCAGCCGCACCGACACGATGGCGGATTCGGTGAGTGTCGTGACCTCTCACCGGCCCGACGATGAGGTGCGGCGGGCCGGTCACAGCCTTATGTGGTGAGCTGTTCGACCAGTTCGGCGGCGGTGTCGACGCCGTCGAGCAGCTTGCCGACGTGGGCCTTGGTGCCGCGGCGCGGTTCCAGCGTCGGGATACGCACCAGCGAGTCGCCGCCGAGGTCGAAGATCACCGAATCCCAGCTCGCGGCCGCGATATCGGCGCCGAAGCGGCGCAGGCATTCACCGCGGAAATAGGCGCGGGTGTCGGTGGGCGGGTTGGTCATCGCGTCGAGCACCTGCTGTTCGCTGACCAGACGCTTCATCGACCCGCGCGCCACCAGGCGGTTGTACAGACCCTTGTCCAGGCGCACATCGGAGTACTGCAGGTCCATCAGATGCAGTTTCGGCGCACCCCAGTTCAGGCCCTCACGGCTGCGCATGCCCTCGAGCAGGCGCAGTTTGGCCGGCCAGTCGAGCAGGTTGGCGCATTCCATGGGGTCGCGTTCGAGCAGGTCGAGCACCATCGCCCAGTTGTCGAGGATGTCAGCGACGCGCGGATCGTCGTTGCCTTCGCGGTGCACGAACTTGGCGACCCGCTCGTGGTAGAGCCGCTGCAACGCCAGGCCGGTGAGTTCGCGGCCGTCGGCGAGGGCGACGGTGGCGCGCAGGGTGGGGTCGTGGCTGATGGTGTGTACCGCGGTGACCGGACGCGCCAATTGCAGATCCGACAGATCTTCGCCGGATTCGATCAGGTCCAGCACCAGCGCGGTCGTGCCGACCTTGAGATAGGTCGACATCTCGGCGAGGTTGGCGTCGCCGATGATCACGTGCAGCCTGCGGTATTTGTCGGCGTCGGCGTGCGGTTCGTCGCGGGTGTTGATGATGCCGCGCTTGAGCGTGGTCTCCAGGCCGACCTCGACCTCGATGTAGTCCGAGCGCTGCGACAGCTGGAACCCGGCGTGATCGCCGGACTGGCCGATGCCGACGCGGCCGGAACCGCAGATCACCTGCCGGGAGACGAAGAACGGGGTCAGCCCGACGATGATCGAGTTGAACGGAGTGTCCCGGTTCATCAGGTAGTTCTCATGGGTGCCGTAGGAGGCGCCCTTGCCGTCGACGTTGTTCTTGTACAGCTGCAGCCGCGGTGCGCCGGGCACGCTGGAGGCATGCCGCGCGGCGGCCTCCATGACCCGCTCGCCGGCCTTGTCCCAGATCACCGCGTCCAGCGGGTCGGTGACCTCGGGGGCGGAGTATTCGGGGTGGGCGTGGTCGACGTAGAGGCGCGCGCCATTGGTGAGGATCATGTTCGCCGCGCCGACCTCGTCGGCGTCGATCACCGGGGCGGGGCCGTTCATCCGGCTCAGGTCGAATCCACGCGCGTCCCGCAGCGGGGACTCCACCTCGTAGTCCCATCGGGTGCGTTTGGCCCGCGGCACGCCTTCGGCGGCGGCGTAGGCCAGCACCGCCTGGGTGGAGGTGAGGATCGGGTTGGCCGTCGGCTCCGTGGGGGTCGAGATGCCGTATTCGACCTCGATTCCGATGATGCGCTGCATGTGCACGAGCGTAGGCGACGCGACCGGCGACGCGGATGTCATACCGGTCGTGGTACTTCCGGAGGACCCGCGGACGCGCCCGTCCGCGCGATAGTCGGATCATGACCGAATCGCTGACCACGACCACCTCCGCGGCGCCGGCCGCCCGGCCGTCGCGGCTGGTCGCGCTCGACGTGCTGCGCGGAATCGCGATCCTCGGCACCCTCGGCACCAACATCTGGATCCTCACCGATCCCGAGGGGATCATCGGCTACATCAACCACCTCGGTGCGCCGGTCGAGGACGGGTGGGGCTGGGCCGAGCGGGCCTTGCAGCAGTTCGCACAGGGCAAGTACCTCGGGCTGCTGACGATCATGTTCGGGATCGGGCTGGCCATTCAACAGGCGTCCGCGCAACGGGCGGGCAGGCGCTGGCCGGGCAAATATCCGATCCGGGCCGGCCTGCTGTTGCTGGACGGACTGCTGAACTTCCTGCTCATCGCCGAATTCGATGTGCTGATGGGGTATGCGCTCACCGGCCTGGTCGTCGCCTACCTTCTGGCCACCTCCGAGCGGGCGCAGCGGCGCTGGTTGATCGTGCAGGCGAGCATCCACGTCACCATGCTGACGTTGCTGGCGGTCGCGATGACCGCCGACGGTGGCGGCTCGGTGTCCGCTTCCGACCCCGAGCCGCTGGATCCGAACCCCTATGCCGACGGGTCGTTCTGGGATCTGGTGCTGTTCCGGCTGGACAACGCGCTCACGTTCCGATTGGAGGCGATCTTCATCTTCCCGATGTCGATCGCGCTGTTCCTGCTCGGCGCGTGGCTGTATCGGGCCGGAGTGTTCGCACCGGAGGGTGCGCGGCTGCGTAAGCGACTGATGATCCTCGGGTTCGGCGTCGCCGCGCCCGCCGATCTGCTGCTCGGGGTGTTCGTCGGCGGCGACGTCGTGCTGATCACCCGCTACGGGATCGCGCCGTTGGTATCGCTCGGCATCCTCGCGCTCGTCGCGCATTTCTACCTGAATCGCCCGCGCACCGGGTTCGTCGGCGCGCGGCTGTCCGAGGTCGGCCGCACCGCGTTGAGCTGCTACATCCTGCAGAACCTGGTCGCCTCGATCATCTGCTACGGCTGGGGCTTCGGTCTGGCCGCCCGCGTGTCCCCCGACGCCAGGGTGCCGTTCACGGTGGCGGTGTACCTGGTGGTCGCGCTCATCATCGTCGGCTTCGCACACCTGTGGCTGCGCCGATTCGATCGCGGGCCGGTCGAATGGCTGTGGAACTCAACCTATCGGCGACTGGCGGGCGGGTAGCGCGCGGTTCAGGCCGAGCGGCGGCTGCGATGGTCGGCGACGTGCACGCGGTTCGAGCAACGAGTCGAACAGAACCTGCGCCGCCCATTGCGCGAGGTGTCCACGTAGACCGTGCCGCAGCCGGGTCGGGCGCAGCGTCCGATCCGGCCGGGATCCGCACAGAACAGTTCCGCGAGCCCCGCCGCCGTGTAGGCCTTGACTCGCTCGTGCACCGGGGCGTCGATGCGGGAGTAGTGCAGGTGCGGGGCGCGGCCGTCGTGGGTGGAGATGTAGGGCTGGCCGGTCGTTTCGGCGAGCAGGTCGTTGAGCAAGTCCACTGACGGCGCGGTGAAGACCTCGTCGAGCCGGGCGATCCAGCGGCGCAGTTCGGCGGTCTGCTCATCGCTGAGCGGAGTCAGCGGCTTGTAGTCGGCTTCGTCGAGCAGGTCGAACAGACTCCGCTCCGGTGCCGCGTTGACCAACCGGACGGCGAGTTGAGCGGCCGCGCCACCGTAAGGGTTGAAATGCACTAGACCATTACATCAGGCTGGGCGCATGCTCGCTACCTGCCCTTCCTGCTCCTGGCCCAGCCCTGCCGCGGTTTCGACCCACGGCGCCGTCCGCTACCTGCGCTGCGTGTGCGGGCAGTGGATCGTCTGCGCTGACGGCACGATCGTCGCCACGCCCGGCAGCGGAGGATTCGCCGGAAATTCGGTAACCCACCCGGATTCCGCTGTCCGCCCCGCCCTTTGATATTCGCATTCGGACAAATCCGCCACAGATCTGCGCGAGGGCTGTAAAGGTTCGGCGAACCGATCGTGAATTTCCTGTAGCACCCGGCAGCGCGCCACACTCCCCCACCCCAGACGTGAAGTCGCCATATTTCACATCACCGCAGGCAGCGGCGTTACCAACATATTTCCGCAGCTGAAGCGGTGACCGTACCTCCGGTTACGGCCCGTTTTCGGTGATCGACCTCACCATCTGCCTCGTCCGGTTTTCTTCTAGAGTTTCTGCCGTTCCGCCCGACGATGACGTCACGGAAGAAATTCGGACAAACCTCACCAAAGATTCCTGAGCCGATCTGTTCATCATTCGCATCGCCGCATTCTCCGGGCGATTGCGGATATTTCGCCGGCAAGCCGAGGGTGCGCAATGGAATTCATCGAACTGGCCGACTACCCGCTACCGCGTGGTCGGGTGATCGAATGGCAGCCGACCGCGACCGCGTACTGGTCGAATTGGCCGCGTGATCATCGTGCGGCCTCCTGCAATCACGAGCATCATTTGCGAGAGGCGCTCGAGCACAGCCGGATTCGCGATGCCAGGCAGAGCTGGCTCGGCCATGCCTTCCGATTGGACGGGCCGCTCGATCACACGGCGTGGCGCGCGACGCTCGATGCCTGGATCGACCGGCACGAGGGTCTGCGCACGCATGTCACCATCGAAGGCGGCGTACCCGCGCGGTACACCGCGGCGCCGGGCGAGATCCGGGTGCGTCCGACGGACGCCGGCACCCCGGCGTCCACCATGGCGGCCTATCGCCTCATCCACGGCCTCCTCGACGCGGGCACCTCACCGCTGCGGTGGCCGGCCTACACCTGCCTCACCATCGCCGGCCGCGACGGCTGCACCGTCGTCCTCGCCGCCGACCACTCGATCATGGACGGCTATTCCACGATCGCCCTGGGCGGTGAACTGCGCGCGCTCTACACCGCGATCCGCACCGGCACGGAGGCGCCGGCGACCTCTCCGGCCAGCTACGTGGACTTCTGTGCGCAGGAACGCGCGCGGGCGGAATCGGCGACACCGGATCATCCCGCCGTGCGCACCTGGTCGGAGTTCTTCACCTCCGGCCAGGTGGACGCGCCGGAGAACAGTTTCGCCGGCGCGATCACCGCACCCGTCCGAGACCTCGATCCGGCAACGACCGGCACCCGGACACCCTTCGGTGAGGCCGCGCAGCGCACCCTCGCTCTCGAGGTCCTCGACGCCGAGGCCGCCGACGCCGCGGCCGCATCGGCGCGCGACCGCGGCCACAGCCTGTTCGCCGTGCTGCTGGCCGCCTTCGCGGTGACCGGATCCCAGCTGGGCGCGGGACCGGAATTCCGCACAGTCGTACCGCTGCACACCCGCGACGCGCCGCACTGGGCCGACTCGCTCGGCTGGTTCGTCGGCTTGGCGCCTTTCCGCCTGGACTGCACCGGAACCCGGACGATCGGCGAACTGGCGACACGCGCCGGGACCGAACTGCGCCGGGTGAAGGTGGCCGCGACGATCCCGTTCGGACGGGTCTGCGAAGTGACGGGCGTTCGTCCACGGATCTCCTCGATGATCTCCTACATGGACATCCGGTCCGCGCCGGGCGCGGCGGACTGGGCCGAATCGGATACCCGCTGGCTGCGCAGCCGTTGCGTCTCGAACGAGGAATTCTTCTTCTGGTTCATGCGCACCCCGACGGGCGTCACGCTCAACACGCGCTATCCGGCCACCGCCCGAGCGACGCGCGATATCCACCGCCACGTGCTGCGCCTGCGCGAACTGCTGGCGGAGTGCGCCCGATACGGGGACGCCCCCATCCGGCCGACCGAAGGAGCGCCGCTGTCGTGGAGATGACCCTGACCGAGGATTGGCTACCGAAACCCGGTAAGCTGCTGCGATTCTCCCCCACCGCCGCCACCCTGGACGCGGTCGCCAGGACGGGGACCGCACCGGCTCCCGCGACGTATCTGCAGCAGTCGCACATCCGCCGCTGGGCCGAACGCCGCGACGGCCCGAACCCGCAGGCTTCGGAGTTGTCGCTGGTGTTCACCGTGGCCGCGCCGCTCGATCGCGACGCGCTGCGACGCGCGTTCACCACCTTCATCCGCCGCCACGACACCCTGCGCTCCTGGTTCGATCTCGACACAGGCGCGGACGGGTTCACCCTGACCCGGCATCTGCTGACGCCGGAGGATGTCGAGCTCGAAATCGTCGATTCGGGATCCTTCGATTCCGGTGAACTCTTGCGCGATGAGCTGGTGCGACGATTCCGTGACCACGCCGACCCCACCACCTGGCCCGCGCTCGTCTGCGGCGCCGTCGATCACGGCGCCGACGGGTTCACACTCGTCTACAGCACCGATCACGCCTTCAGCGATGGACTGTCGCTGGTCACCGCGATCTTCGAATTGCATTTGCTCTACTCGTCCTATCGAGACGGCGTCGAACCTCCGGCGGTGCCGGTCGGCAGCTACGTGGAGTTCGCCGTCACCGAACGCGAGACGGTCGCCGCCGAGCCGCCGGAGTTGGATCGCCTCACCGAGCTGGTGACCCGGTACGCACCGCGTGTGCGGCCGTTGCCGTGGGATCTCGGGCTCGAACCGGGCGATGTCGCCGACAGTCGCGGTACGAAGACCGACCTGCTCGACGCGGCCGGATGCGAGCGCTTCGCCGCGGTGTGCGCCGCCGCAGGCGGGTCGTTCTCGGCCGGGCTGTTCGCCGCCGTCGCCCGGACCGAATTCGATATCGCCGGGCGCGCCGGCTATCTCGGGCTCAATGTAGTCGGCACCCGGCACGATCCGGCGCTCCAGTTCGCGCAGGGCTGGTTCATCAACCTGCTTCCGATCGCGTTCGAGGTCGATGCCGATACCGATTTCGGTACGGCAGTCACCCGGGCGAAGGCGGCCCAGGATTCGGTGAAAACGTTGGCGAACATACCGATTCACGCCGCCATCGAGCGCGCCGCGGAACGTACCGGCGCCCCGATGCCCGCGACCACCGACTGGCCGTGGGTGTCGTACATGGATGTGCGCTCGATTTCCGGTGCGGCGCTGACAGCCGCGCTGCCCGGGGTGAGCGATATCCACGGGCTCGGCTCGCGGAGCAAACTGGATCGGCCAGGCCCGATCTGGTTCAGCCGCGAACACGACCGGCTGCACGTCACGGCGATGTTCCCGGATACCGCCGCCGCCTCGGCGTCGGCGCAGCGCTATCTCGATCGGTTGCGTGCCGTTCTGCGCGCGATCGCGGACACCGGTGAGTTCCCCGCGCCACCGCCCGGGAGTCGCTGATGCGCTTGTTGTTTCTCGATCAATTCCCCGCGGCGCCGGGCACCCTGCTGGAGTGGGTGGCCGACGCGGGCGCGGCCGTTGCCGAGCACATCCCAGCGACGTCGAATCAAACGATTCACCTGTCCGGCTCGGGACCGACCAGCTGGCTGGCCGGAACGTTCGAGGTCCCGGGCCGTATCGATGGCGAGGCCCTGGAAGCGGCGTTCGCGCGATGGCTGCCGCGCCACGATGCGCTGCATTGCTATTTCGACCGCGCCGATGGTGCGAGGCCGGTCGCGACCCGGCTGGTGCCGGACAACGATATCCGGCTCACGCCGCGCCCGCCGGTGGCCGCCGATTCCACCGCCGAGCTGCGTGAGTTGCTGGCGTCGCGACTCGATGAGGCCTGTGATCCGTTCGGTTTCGCACCGTATTTCCTGGGCTCGATCAGTCGCGACGATATCTCGACGGTCATGGTCGGATTCGATCACGCGGTATGCGATGCCTGGTCGATCGCGATTGCCGTGGTCGAACTGGACGTCCTGTACCGGGCAGCGCAGGAGGGCGATCTCGATACCGTCGCGCGGGACCTCCCGCAGCCGGGCAGCTTCCTGACCTACGCCACCCGCGAATCCGCGCTCGCCCGGGCCAGTGTGCGGCCGCTGGTGGCAGCGTGGCAGGAATTCCTCGCGGCATCGGGACATGATCTGCCGCATTTCCCGCTGGACCTCGGACTCACCGCCGGCGCCCGCGCGCCGTTTCAGGGTGAGGTACGCACCATCCTCGATCCGATCGAAACCGACCGCCTGCACCGCCGGGCACGCGGCGAGGGGTATTCGCTGTTCGCCGCGTTGCTGGCCGCGCTGGCGCACGCCGTGGCCGAGCTGGGCGGGCCGGAGGCGACGGATCTGGTCTTCCCGATGCATACCCGGCACGAACCGCGCCACCACAGCACCGTCGGCTGGCTGGTGTCCAACGCACCCGCGCGCATCCCGGTCCGCGCCGATTTCACCTCGACGGCCCTCGCGGCCGACGCGGCGATCCAGGCCGGTCGGCGGCTGGCGCGGGTGCCGGCGATTCACGTTCTCGATGAACTCGGTGAGCGGCTGCGCCGGACCCGCCACGACCTGTTCAGCGTCTCCTATACCGATTACCGGTACCTACCCGGTGGCTCCCGCAGCGACCTTCCCCACGCCGGTCCCCGCAATCCGGCGCAGATCAGCCGCGCCCTCCCCCTCGACGACGTGCAGATGTGGTTCACCCGCACCGACGACGGGCTCGGACTGCGTATCCGGTATCCGGGCACCCCGACCGCGCGACAGCTGCTGCCACGGTTCCTGGACCGGCTCGCCGCCATCCTCGGCGAGGCGACTCGCCCGATGGAGCCGGCCCTGCACTAGACGGCTGCGCCTGGAACGTCGGTGCCTTGGTCGAAGCAAGTGCCCACCCCGACTGTGGCGAGAGCGCAGCGCTGTCGTGCCCACCCGGAGCGCTCACCGGCTCCGGTATGGTCGAGGCATGTTCACGAGGGCGCAGCTGACAGTGGGTGCGGTGCTGACCGCGCTGCTGCCCGCACTCGTGTTGCTCACCGCACCCGCCGGTGAACCGGCCGCGATCTTCGGCGCGGCGGCGCTCGTGCTGGCGGTCGCGTTGGTGTCGGCACCGTCGATGCGCCTGGTCCCGGTGCCGGTCGGCACCGCCGGCCCGCCGCAGGCCGCGCAGCGCAGGCGCCGTGGTTCCTATCTGCGCCAGAGCAATCCGGATGCCGCCGGGCGTCCGCGACCCCGAGCTCCCGGATACGGGCAGGGCTGACGTCGATCCGCGTGCGGACCGACGTCGGCGTCTCACGCTGACCCGATCCGCTCGCGCGCCCGATGCGCGCACCACTCAGTCAGGGGTGCCTCCGGCATGCTCGATTTCATCTACTATCCCGTCTCGGCCGCACTGTCGTTGTGGCACACCGCGGTCGTCGGTTCCGGTTCGCTCGCCTGGATCGCCGCCGTCGTCTTGCTCGTGATGACGTTGCGCGCGGTGTTGTGTCCGGTCTTCCTCAAACAAGCCCGCAGCCAGGCCGCCATCCGCCGTCTGAAACCTCAGCTCGAGGCGATCCAGAAGAAATACCCGGACGATCGGCAGCGGCAGGCCACCGAAACCCAGAAGCTCTACCGCGAACACGGCGTGAACCCCTTCGCCGGCTGCCTGCCGCTGCTCGGCCAGGCCTTCGTGTTCCTCGGCCTGTTCCATGTGCTGCGTTCCTTCGACCGCACCACCGCCGCGTCCCATCTCCCGTTCACCGCCACACCCGCGCCGATGACGGCCGAACAGAACGCGGCGACCGCGAACTACGTCTTCGACGCCGCCGACGTGCGGTCGTTCCTGGACGCCGACGTCTTCGGCGCACCGCTGTCGGCCACGTTGACCGGGCAGCCGAGCCCGGCCACCGCCGTGGTCGCCAGCGTTCTCGTGGTGATCGCTGCCGCCGCCACTCATTTCACCGCCCGCACCGCCCTGTCCCGCCAGGAATCCCCGGGCCTGCCCTTCATGCGCACCTTGTCGCTGTGGGTATTCCCGGCAGGCGCCCTGATCGGCGGCGCACTGTTGCCGATCGCTGTGCTGCTGTACTTCGTCACCAACAATGCCTGGACCTTCGCCCAGCAGCGCATTGTGTATCGGCACATCGACCGGGAATCGGACCGGCGCGACGCCACGGCAGCCGACGGCGTCGTCGCGGTTCGCACCGCTACCGCTCCGAAACCGGGCGCTCGACCCAACCGGCGCACACGATGACCTGGGACGCTCGGTGAGAAGGCGGGCCTGTCGCACACCAGGCACCGATGCCGGATTCGGCGCGTCGGTCCTTTGGGTGCACCGCCGACACGGTCCGCGCTGACCGCTGAGACAAGTGGGACAATGGCGACGCCCGTCCGGGAACGAACGGCATCTGCGATTCGCTGCGCGGGCCGGTGGCAGCGCGCGTTCGTCGGCGCGGGGCGCTCGTAGAGCAGGGGGTGAGCCCGTTGCGGCCTGGCGCTTCCACAGTGACAACTCGTGATCAAAACACACACCACCGTGCGAAAGATATTCGCGGCCAGACTGTTTCGACATCAACGACCGTCATCAGGTTATGCAACGTCAGCGGGTCGAAATGGACAGGCGCTGGAGTGATGACCGCATCGATATCGGCGCCACGTACCTGCTCCAGCAATGGCAGCAACGCCCGTTCGTCCGGCCACACCAGCGCATAGCCCAACCGCCGAGCCAGGCTCCGCACCTGTATCGCCTCCACGTCGAACGCAACACTCACCTCCGGATTGATCCACGCCAACGCTGTCGGCCGTGCCCGCATACCGCGCCCCTCAGCTCTCGTCCGCGGAGCGAGATTCACCCTCGTGGTTCTCGGCCCGACCCGCACCCGCGCTCCCGGACGAACCGCGTACCGGCCACAGCAACGCCGCGCCGGTCACCGCCAGCAGTGACACCACGAGAATGACCAACACGCAATCGCACGCCGTCACAGCTCTCCCCCGGCTTCGAGCCTCGACCACTGATATCCGCTCGGGTACACCCGAATCGGCGTGATCAACGCAGCCGCGCCGATGATCACCTGCCGCACGCCATCCGCGTGCCCGAACGACGGAACGATTACCGCCGCCGCATCGTGCTCGGCAATGTGCTGAGCCACCACCAGATTCGACACCAACGGCCCGGCAACCAGTTCCACAGTGAACGCCAGCCGTAAACCGTGCCGCCGGGCAAGTTCGGTCAGCACGTCCCTGGCCCGATCCGGACAGCATGGGATATCGCGCCGGACAAGCCCCAGCGCGTTCGAGCGATTCATCATGAAGCCCCCTGCGTTCAGCCCCCATGTCCAAGGGCGGTGGATAGAACGCCACTTCCGAGCCGCGACGACGAGCGCGCGATGGAGGGCGATGCTGGAGAAACGGGATCGAGCGAGCGCTCTGAGACCAAGTTAGGCGCAACTTTTCGGTTCCGTAGCACCTCCGCCGTCTACAGGGGTCTACGGCAATCCGAACATCGGGTTCAGCCGCTAACCTGGGCACTGTGGACCGACGCGGTGCATCCGACGAGGCGGCGTTGACCGGCGCGCGGCTGCGGGCCGCGCGGGAGGCCGCGGGATTGTCGCTGGCCGCGATGTCGGCCCGCGGGCCGTACAGCAAAGCCGCGCTCGGTCATTTCGAAACCGGTACGCGGGCCGCCTCGGCCGAAGTGATCGGCTGGTACGACCGGGTGTGCGGTGCCGTCATCGATTGTGTGAGCGCGGCGGCCACGGTTGGTCGCAACGATGTCGACCGGCGCAGCTTTCTCCGGGGGGCCGCCTACAGCGCCGCGCTGTCGGCCACCGGACTCGTCGCCCTGCCCGACATCGCGCGACTCGCCGCCGCCCGTGAATCCGCTTGTGTCGGTGTGGCCGACGTGCGGGCCGTGCAAGCAGTCACCGATGCGTTCCACCGGCTCGATGAGGTGCGCGGGGGCGGCGTCGGGCGGACGGCGGTAGCGGAGTTCCTCGCCACTGATGTCGCGACCCTGCTGCGGTCACGTTTCGCGGACGGAACCGTGCGGGCTGCCGCCTTCAGTGCCGCTGCCGAACTCGCCTACCTGGCAGGCTTCAAGGCTCACGACGCCGGGGCGGACGGTATGGCCCAGCGCTACTACCTCGCTGCACTGCGTCTGGCCGAAGAGTCGGGAGTGCCCGGCCACGACGCCTGGGTGCTACGGATCCTCGCGCTGCAATCCACCGACATCGGGGACCGTTCCTACTCGGTCGCGCTGGCAGACAACGCCATGGCACGCGCCCGGGACACGCTCGGACGCGACGCACTGTCGCTGTTCGCCGTCGCCCTCGCCCGATGTCACGCCGAGTCCGGCGACGCCGCGTCCGCCCGTGCCGTGCTCGACCGCACGGAGCCCGATATCACCCCCGAGGTCCACGACGACATGCCGCGCTGGATCGCCTCGTGGACGCCGAACAAAGCGATCACGGTGCACCAGGCGGCGAAGTCGTTCGAAGCAATGGGCGAACTCGCGGCCGCAGAACAGCACTACCGCCTGACCTGCGACATCTGGAACCCGGTCACCCACTCCCGCGTACACGCGCTCGCCG
>NZ_BAFY01000138.1 GCF_000308555.1 Nocardia cyriacigeorgica NBRC 100375
GTCGGTCGACCAGCGCTGCACGGAATCGGCGGCCGCGGCCACCACGAGCTCACCGGCCTCCCAGACCGCGTACGACGCCGGGGCGCCCGGCACGAGCGTGCCGGCGACGCCGTCGCGGACCCCGCCCGCGCGCCAGGCGCCCCTGGTGGCCGCGGCGAAGGCCGCACGTGGCGACACCCCGTGACCGGGCGTGCGATGCTCGGCGGCGGCGCGCACGGCGGCCCAGGGATCGAGGGCGGTGACCGGAGCGTCGGAGCCGATGGCCAGCGAGATACCCGCCGAGGCCATGGCCGCGAACGGATTCAGCCGGGCGGCGCGTTCGGCGCCGAGGCGTTGCGCGTACATGCCGTCGGGGCCGCCCCACGCGGCATCGAACGCCGGCTGCACGCTCGCGATGACGCCCCATGCCGCCAGTTTCGTGATCTGGTCGGCGTCGATCATCTCCGCGTGCTCGATCCGGTGTCCGCGCGCGGCCACGGCCGGTCCGCCCAGTTCGTCGACCACGGCACCGAAACCGGCGATCACGGCGTCCATCGCGGCATCGCCGATGACATGGAAGCCGGCCTGGATCCCGGCTTCGGTACAGGCCCGCACATGCGCGGCGATCGACTCGGCGTCCAGGTAGCCGAATCCGGCGCCGTCGCCGTCGGCGTAGGGTTCGCGCAGCCAGGCGGTGCGCGAACCGAGCGAACCGTCGACGAACAGGTCACCGGCCAGCGCGTGCACGCCGAGGTCGGCGACCAGCGCACGCGCGTGTTCCGCGCTGGTCACGGCCTCGCCCCAGTTGACACGGACCTCGACGCCGTGGTCGAACGCGAGTAGTTCGCGCACATCGGCCGCGCCGGAGATCTCCGGGCCCGCGCATTCGTGCACGGCGACGATGCCGTGCGCGGCGGTGTGATCGAGGGCCGCGCGCCGGGCGGCATCGCGCTGGTCACGGTCGAGCGCGGCCAGTGCCGCCGCGCGCACCAGATGGTGGGCCTGCGCGCGCAACGGTGCGCTGCGGCTGAATCCCGTGACGGAGGTCAGGCCGGGTACGGCATCCAGGACGGCGGTGGAGACCACCGCGGAGTGGGCGTCGACGCGCGAGAGATAGACGTGTCTGCCCGCGTCGGCGCCGAGCGCGGCATCGATGTCGGCCGCGCTGGGTGGCCGTTGTTCGGGCCAGCCGGTCTCGTCCCAGCCGTCGCCGATGATCACCGCGCCGGGGTGGGCGGCGGCGAACGCGCTGAGCAGTTCCATGCAGTGCGTGAGCGAACGCGCGCCCGACAGATCGAGTCCGGCCAGTTGCAGTCCGAGGGCGGTGGTGTGCAGGTGCGGTTCCACGAAGGCCGGTGCGACGAAAGCACCGTCCAGGTCGATGATCTCGGCATCGGGGTGCAATGCGCGGCCCACTCGGTCGGCGCCCAGCCACACCACGGTGCCGTCGGTGACCGCCATCGCGGTCGCGTCCGGGGAACTGGAACTGTAGATACGACCACCGACCAGCAACTGGGTACTCACGGTCGACCAGTCTGCCAGTGCCGCATCCGCGCACGGGCACCGGCGGGTGCGGTGCCGATCACCTCGCCGCGCCGCGCTCGCCGACGGTCTCAGGCACCGCCGATGGCGCGCCGGGTACCGGGGCGCGGGTCGTCGTACCACTCGGTGACGACGACGCCGTCGACCACATCGTCGCCGTCGATCACCACGCCGCGATACGGCATCCGAGCGGCCACCCGCTGCATCCGGCGCGCGGTCACCGCCGCCAGCAGCGGCCGCAGCAGCGCCCGGGTCGGCGGCAGGAGCAGCAACAGCCCGAACACCGAGGTGACCAGGCCCGGCACGAACATCAAGACGCTGCCGGTGGCCACCAGCGCACCGTCGGCGACGGCGGTACCAGGCGCGATCTCCCCACGTCCGGCGCGGCGGAATTGCTCGAACACCCGCCTGCCCTGCGAGCCGATGAGCAGCATCCCCGCCGCGGAGCAGGCGATGAGCACGAGGATCGCGGGCATGACGCCGATCCACTGCGCGACACCGACGAAGGCGGCGATCTCGACGACGAGGTAGGCGAGGAAAACAACTGCGGGCATGACGTTCCTTCCGGACGATCTACCCTCTCAACGTCCGGTCGCCCGGATTTTCTCCCGGCGGGCGCGTCAGGTTGCCGAATTCACCCGCCGGGGCGGACGAGCCCGGTCTCATAGGCGAGCACCACCGCTTGCACCCGGTCGCGCAGGCCCAGTTTGGTCAGCACCCGTCCGACGTGGGTTTTCACCGTCGCTTCGGACAGGAACAGCTGTGCGGCGATCTCGGCGTTGGAGCGGCCGGCGGCAATCTGTTCGAGTACTTCACGTTCGCGCGCGGTCAGCACGTCGAGGACGCCGGGATCGCGAGTGCGGCCCGGATTCTCGCTGATCATGCGGTCGAGCAGGCGTTTGGTGACCTTCGGTGAGACCACCGCGTCACCGGCGGCGACGCTGCGGATCGCCGAGATCAGGTCCTCGGGTGGGGTGTCCTTGAGCAGGAAGCCGCTCGCGCCGGCGCGCAGGGCGCCGAGGGCGTGTTCATCGAGATCGAAGGTGGTCATCACCAGGACCCGGCTACCGTGCCCGGCTTCCACGATCTGCGTCGTGGCGGTGACGCCGTCGACGACCGGCATCCGCACGTCCATCAGCACGACATCGGGTCGCAGCTCACTGGCCTGGGTCACCGCGAGCGCGCCGTTGGCGGCCTCGCCGATCACTTCGATGTCGGGGTGTGCGCCGAGCACCATCTTCAGGCCCATGCGCATGAGTTCCTGGTCGTCGACGACGAGAACGGTGATCGGCACGCACCACAGCGTAGTGGGCTCGCGGGTAGGCGGCGGGCGGTGGCCGGATCAGTCGGGCTGGACCAACGGGATGGTCGCTCGTACCCGCCACGAGCCGTCGGGGGCGCGCCCTGCCTCCATGCTTCCCCCGAGCACCGCGACTCGTTCGCGCATACCGGCCAGCCCGAGTCCGCTGCCGGTGATGCGGTTCTCCGGTTCCTCGACGGGCACGCCACCGGAGTCGGTGACCTCGATGAGAACATCGTCGTCGCGGCGCTGCACCCGCACCCAGGCCTTCGGGTGCGCGCCGGCGTGGCGCAGGGTGTTGGTCAGCGATTCCTGCACGATGCGGTGCACGCCGAGGCTGATCTCGGGGGCGATGTCGTCGAGCTCGCCGGTCATCTCCAGTTCCACCGCCAGGCCGGTGCCGCGCATCATCTCCACCACCTTCGCCAAACCCGCGGTGCCGTGCTGGGGCAGCTGGTCGGGTGCGTGCTCGGTGCGCAGCAGCGCGACGGTGCGGCGCAGTTCGCGCAGCGCTTCGCGGCCGGTCGCGGCGATGGTGGTGACGGCCTGCTCGGCGGCGTCGGGATCGTGGCGCAGCGCGTATTTCGCGCCGTCGGCCTGCACGATGATGACGCTGACCGCATGGGCGACCACATCGTGTAGTTCGCGGGCGATGCGGGTGCGTTCGGCCGAGACAGCGTCGTGGGCGCGCCGTTCCCGGTCGTAGTCGGCGACCGCGAGGCGGGCGGCGACCTCGGTGTCGTAGGCGTGGCGGGCGCCGATGAATTCGGCCAGGGTCCAGCACAGCGCGTACAGCACGATGACGAAGGCCAGATCGGTGCCGGCCGGGAACCCGGTCGCCAGCATGGACAGCCCGGTGTCGAGAGCCAGGCCGGCCAGCAACAGCAGCCCTTCGCGGCGACCCACATAGGCCACCAGCGTGTAGAGCATGATGCCGAGTCCGAGCAGTGCGACATGCTCGGACTCCTCCTCGGTGAGATAGCTGACGGCGGTGGTGGTGATCGACAGCCCGAGCATGGCGGCCGCCATGAGCCGCGGATAGACCCGGCGCAGAATCATCGGCAGCGGCAACACCAGCGACAGCGCCACGAAGGCGACCTTGTTGTGCGCGGTGGAGACGCCGAGGACGTCGAGCACCAGCAACACACCGGCCAGCATCGAGTCGGCGACGATCGGCTTGCCGCGAAGCCACAGACTGAACCTGCGCATGCCGTTCAGCGTATGGGTGGCCGCGGGACCGGCCGGCGACGGCGCGCACGCCGGCCGACCCGGCGCACCGGTCATGGGATGTTTCTGGTTCGCTTGCTGCGTGGAGATCACCGACTGGGCGGTTCTGTTGACCGCGGCGACGGCCGCGGGCTGGGTGGATGCCGTGGTCGGCGGCGGCGGTTTGATCGTGTTGCCGACCCTGCTGCTGGTGGCGCCAGGCATCGCGCCGCAGACGGCGCTCGGCACCAACAAGCTCTCGGCGGTGGCGGGCACGACCGCGGCGGTGGTGACCTTCTCCCGGAAGGTGCCGATCCGTTGGCGAGTGCTGCTGCCCGCGGCGCTGATCTCGGCGGTGGCGGCGGCGACCGGTGCGGCCGCGGTCTCGCTGATCGATCGGGAGCTGTTCATACCGATCGTGCTGGTAGTCCTGGTGGGGGTGGCGGTCTTCGTCACCGCACGGCCGTCGGTCGGGGTCACCCTCGCCACGCATCCGCCGACTCGGCGCAAGTTCATCCTGGTGGTGGGGCTGGCGGCCGGGCTGATCGGCTTCTACGACGGGCTACTCGGGCCGGGCACCGGCACCTTTCTCATCATCACCTTCGCCACACTGCTCGGCACCGAATTCGTGCGGGCCGCGGCGATGGCCAAGGTGATCAACTGCGGATCGAATGTGGGCGCGCTGATCTTCTTCGGCGCGACCGGGCACATCCTGTGGGCGCTGGGCGCGGCGATGGCGGTGGGCAATATCGCGGGCGCGGTGGTCGGGTCGCGGATGGCGTTGAGCCGCGGCGCGGAATTCGTCCGGGTGGTGTTGCTGGTGGTCGTGATCGCGATGGTGCTGCGGCTGGGCTGGCAGCAGTTCGGCTGACGCTCAGACCCGGGCGAGCCAGGGACGCAGCACCTCGGAGGTGGTCTCGTGGATCTTGCGCTGCAACCGTTCGCCGTCCTCGATGCCGATCTGCGGGCCCTGGAACAGCACCGTCAACGCACCCGACACCGCGCCCACCACGGCACCGACCAGTGCCGCCGCGCCGACCTCGTCGAATTCGGCCGGGAACGCCGCATGAAGTTGCCTGGCTATCTCGCGCTGGGCGACCAGCTGCGCGTGCGCCGCGCGGCCACTCACCGCGGGCACGGTGCGCGAGACCTGGGCCCGCAGGGCGGCGATCCGGGCGTAGAGATCGTCGATGAGATGTTCGCCGGGATTGTCGCCGGCCGCGCGTAAGGCGCGTAACAGCACTTCCACCGGCCGCTCCCCCGGCCGCCGCGAAGCGATCGCCACCACGGCAGCCCGCACTCGATCGTCGGGTTCGGGGAACAGCAACTCTTCCTTACTGGCGAAATAGTTGAAGAAGGTGCGCGTGCCCACCTCGGCGACGGCGGCGATATCGGCCACGGTCGTCTCTTCGTAGCCTCTGGTCTCGAACAGTTCGACAGCGGCCTCGAGCAGGGCGCGGCGGGTACGTTCTCGTTTGCGATCACGGAGGGCGGAAGGCGGCACGCGGGCACAGTACGACATCTGCTCGCGCGGGCGTGGTAGGCGCGAGCGCCGCGTCCCGGTTCGATACCACTGCGCACAGCAACTATTCGGCGGCGGCTGTCGGTGGCACCGGCTACCGTGTGCTGGGTGAGCATCCCGACTTCCCACGAGGGCAGCGGATCCGGCCGCCCGCACTACGGCGTGGACGCCGAATTCACCTCGCTGCCATTGGCCGCGCTGGCCGACGCCGCGCTCGCGGCCGCCACCGCGGCCGGCGCCTCGCACGCGGATCTGCGGGTGCATCGCCTGGTCACCCAATCCATCCGGTTGCGCGACGGGCGCGTGGAATCGGTCGCCGACTCCGCCGAACTCGGGCTGGCGGTACGGGTGATCGTCGATGGCACCTGGGGTTTCGCCTCGCACGCCGCGCTCACGCCCGATTCGGCTGCCGAGGTCGCGCGCCGCGCCGTCACCGTGGCCACCACCTTGCGCGCGCTCAACCGCGAACGGGTGGAGCTGGCCGCCGAACCGCGCTATGACGGGGTGGAGTGGGTCTCGGCCTACGATCTCGACCCGTTCACGGTGCCGACCACCGACAAAGTGGCGCTGTTGCAGGAGTATTCGCAGCGGCTGTCGGCCGCCGACGGCGTCGACCACGTCACGGCCTCGGTCTTGCAGGTCAAAGAGCAAACCTTCTACGCCGACACCGCGGGCTCCTCGATCACCCAGCAGCGGGTGCGGTTGCATCCGCAGTTCGAAGCCATCACCGTCGACGCGGCGGCCGGGGTGTTCGAGACCATGCGCACCCTGGCCGCGCCGGCGGGTCGCGGCTGGGAGTACGTCACCGGCGCCGACGGAATCTGGGACTGGGCAGGCGAACTCGCCCGGATGCCGGAGTGGCTGGCCGAGAAGGTGAAGGCGCCCAGCGTCGTCGCCGGGCCCACCGACCTGGTCATCGATCCGACCAATCTGTGGCTCACCATCCACGAATCCATCGGCCACGCGACCGAATACGACCGGGCCATCGGCTACGAATCCGCCTACGCGGGCACCTCGTTCGCCACACCCGACCTGCTGGGCATGCTGCGGTACGGCAGCCCGATCATGCACGTCACCGGCGACCGCACCGAACCGCACGGACTGGCCACCGTCGGCTACGACGACGAAGGCGTCGCGGGCCAGCGCTGGGACCTGGTGCGCGACGGGCTCCTGGTCGGGTATCAGCTCGATCGGGTGTTCGCGCCGCGCCTCGGTCTCGAGCGTTCCAATGGCTGTTCCTACGCGGATTCACCGCACCACGTGCCGATCCAGCGGATGGCCAATGTGTCGCTGCAACCGGACCCGCACCGCGACACCAGCACCGACGAGCTGATCTCGCGGGTCGAGGACGGCATCTACATCGTGGGCGACAAATCCTGGTCGATCGATATGCAGCGCTACAACTTCCAGTTCACCGGTCAGCGGTTCTTCCGCATCCGCGACGGGAAACTGGACGGGCAGCTGCGTGATGTCGCCTACCAGGCCACCACCACCGATTTCTGGGGTGCGATGGAGGCCGTCGGCGGTCCGTCCACCTGGCAGCTCGGTGGCGCGTTCAACTGCGGCAAGGCACAGCCCGGTCAGGTCGCGGCGGTCAGTCACGGCTGCCCGTCGATCCTGGTGCGCGGCATCAATGTTCTCAACACGCGGACGGAGGCGGGGCAGTGAACGGGACCGGCGCGGCGATGGTGCCCGGTGGGGCGGTAGTCGAGCAGGCGCTGGCGCTGTCGAAGGCCGACGAGGCGATGGTCATCGTCACCGACGCGCACGAAGCGTCCTTGCGCTGGGCGGGCAATTCGATGACCACCAACGGGTCGTCGGTCTCGCGGCAGTGGGCGGTGGTGTCGGTGTTCCGGGAGGGACCCCACCTGGCCCGCGTCGGCAGCATCAGCGCCACCAGCGTGGACGGCGCCGATATCGAGGCGGTGGTCCGCGCCAGTGAGCAGGCCGCGCGCACGGCCGAACCGGCGCGCGACGCGATGCCGTTACTGGAGCCGGACGAGGCCTCGGACGCGCCGGACTGGGCGGGCGAACCCGGCCGCACCGGAATCGAGGTCTTCACCGGGCTGGCCGCCGACCTCGCCCGCGGGTTCGACGGCACCGACACCCTCTACGGTTTCGCCCATCACCAGATGCACACCACCTGGCTCGGGACCTCCACCGGTCTGCGTCGCCGCTACGTGCAGCCCACCGGTTCGGTGGAGATCAACGGCAAGCGCGGCACCGGCGCTGATCTGGCCAGCGCCTGGGTGGGCGTCGGCACCAGCGATTTCACCGATGTGGACACCCCCGGGCTGCTGACGGAGCTGTCACGGCGATTGGATTGGTCGGCGCGGCGGGTGGAGCTGCCTGCCGGGCGGTACGAGACGTTGCTGCCGCCGTCGGCGGTGGCCGATCTCATGATCTATCTGGCGTGGACGATGGAGGGGCGCGGCGCGCACGAGGGTCACACCGCCTTGTCACGGCCGGGCGGCACCCGTATCGGTGAGCGGCTCACCGAGCTTCCGCTCACCTTGTATTCGGATCCGAGTGCGAGCGGTCTCGAATACCGCCCGTTCGTCGCCACGCCTGCCTCCTCGGAGGCACTGTCGGTGTTCGACAACGGACTGTCCGCCCAACGGGTGAACTGGCTGCGCGAGGGTGTCATCGAATCGCTGGTCTACCCACGCGCCACCGCCGCCGAATTCGACGCTCCCACCACCGTCCCCGGCGAGAACCTGCTGTTGACCGGTGGTTCCGACGCCACCCTCGAGGACATGATCAACCGCACCGAACGCGGCCTGCTGCTCACCACGCTGTGGTACATCCGCGAGGTCGACCCGGCCACTTTGCTGCTGACCGGCCTCACCCGCGACGGCGTCTACCTGATCGAGAACGGCGAAGTCACCGCAGCCGTCAACAACTTCCGCTTCAACGAAAGCCCCCTCGATCTGCTGCGTCGCACCACCGAAGCCGGCGCGACAACCCTCACCCTCCCCCGCGAATGGAAAGACTGGTTCACCCGAACCGCCATGCCCCCACTCCGCATCCCCGACTTCCACATGTCCTCGGTCAGCCAGGCCACCTGATGGCCCCGATGCCGTGTCCTCCCATCAGCTCGGGCGGACTCCACGTCTCGTGACAAGACAGGGTGACCGCCGGTCATCGCTTGTTCGGCGATGACTGGCGGCAGCGCACCATCATGGCTCAGACTGCCGGAGTGATTTCGATGCCGATGGTGCCGGATTTGCCGCGGCGGAGGTTACTGCCGAGGATCACGAGGGGGCCGAGTAGGAAGTACTTTTTGCGCAGCAACCGGCGGACGTTTTCGGTCTCATCGGCGTCGAGGATGCGGGCGGTGCCGTCGATGGGGGTGCCGTGGGGGGTGCCTTTGGCGTTGCAGGGTTGGAGGGTGACCGACGGGTTGCGGCGCAGGCGTTTGACTTTCCAGCTGTCGGTGACGGTCCAGACGAAGATCTTGCCCCTGTCGGCGGCGGCCCACAGCGGGGTGGGCACCGGGGTGCCGTCCTTGCGGAAGGTGGTCAACAGGACGTAGTCGGCCTTTTCGACAGCTGTGCGCGCATCGCTCATATGGGCAAGGGTAGGCGATGGGCGCGCTGCTCACTCGTCGTCGGCCATGCGGTACTCCCCCGCTTCCAGCCGGGCCAGCACCCCCGAGGTCCAGCCGGACAGGTTCTCGAACACGCCGCTCCACAATTCCAGCAGGTCGGTCGCGTGCGGGGCAGAGTATCGGCCGGGAAATTCCGGGGCCATGGCGAGCAGGTCGTCGCGTATCTCCCGGCTGCGCCGGCGTTGTTCGCGGAGCTTGGCGATCACGTCCGCACGCGGCAATGCGTCCATGAACGCGATCGCCGCGCCGAGTTCCTCCATGTCCACGCTGACGAGGGCCTCCTCGAGGAGCGTGCGGAACTCGTCCTCGCCGGAGGCGGTGAGCTCGAACATCGTCCGGCCCGGCCCATGGCTACTGCCCTCGGTTCCGAGCGCCCGCAACTTGCCTTCCTGGGTCAGCTGTTTGAGCGCGTGGTAGATCGAACCGGGTTTGACGTTGGTCCAGGTGTCGGCCCGCCAGGACAGCAACTCCTGCCGCACCGCGTACCCATGGGTGGGCTGCTGCCTGCGCATGACACCGAGCACCAACAGCCGCACCGTTGACATCGGACTCCTTCCGGCGGGCTGGACTTCTACCGCCGAGCCGCTCCCCGCATGGTAGTCAAACTTGATCTCAGGTCCATGCAGGCGGCCCCCGAAAAGGCCGAATCACACTGAGGTACCGGGCCGAGGGCAGACCCCTCGGCCCTCTCATCGGCGCCAGTACTCAAGTTTGACTTCCCAACTCCCCGCAACCTACAGTCGGGTAGTCAAACTTGATTACGGAGGCCCCGAATGGACGACACCGCCGTCCCCATACTCCTGACCAGCGACCTCACCCGGACCATGGAGTTCTATCGCGCACTCGGCTATACCGTCACCCACGAACAGACCCGCCCCTACCTCTACGGCGCGATCGAAGCGAACGGATGCGCCCTGCATTTCATCTCCACGCCCCGCGACACCGATCTCCCGGCGGAATCGATGGGCTGCCTGGTGATGGTCGACGATATCGCCGGGCGACACAAGGAATTCACCGCCGGGCTGCGTGCGCACGTGGGAAAGGTGCCCGCGAAAGGCCGGCCACGCATCACCCGATTCCGTCCGGGGCAATCCCGATTCACCCTTGTCGACCCGGACGGCAATTCCATCATCTATATCCAATACGACGAACCGATGAAGCTCGAATACGGCGGGTCCGAGCGCCTGTCCGGATTGGCGAAGGTACTCGACAACGCGCGGATTCTGCGCGATTTCAAAAACGACGACAAGGCTGCCGCCCGGGTACTGGAAGTGGGCATCGGCCGGTACCGGGCGACCGCGCCCGCCGTCGACCTCGCCCGCGCGTGGGCCGCGCTCACCGAGATCGCCGTGGCGGCGGGCGATGAGCAGCGAGCGAGCTCCTATCGCGACGAGATGCGCGCGGTACCCCTCACCGAGGATGAGCGCACAGCCATCGCGGCCGATGCGAATGCGAGCGAGGCGCTGCGGGACTGGCTCGGCGAGCGCCAGTGAATCGCCACGCGATCACGCGGCCACGGTGAGGATTCGCGGGCCATCCTCGGTGACGGCGATGGTGTGCTCGGAATGCGCCGTGCGTGAACCATCGGCCGATCGGATCGTCCACCCATCGGGGTCGGTGACGATGCGGTCGGTGGTCCGCGCGAACCATGGCTCGATGGCGATGGTCAGCCCGGGCCGCAGCGGAAATCCGCGGCCCGCGCGACCGACATTGGAGACGTGCGGGTCTTCGTGCATGGTGCGCCCGAGTCCGTGTCCGCCGAATTCGGTGTTGACCGGATATCCGTAGGCGGCGGCGACCGCCGAGATGGCGGCGGAGACGTCGCCGATCCGGTTACCCGGCTGCGCCACCTGGATCGCGGCTTCGAGGGCCTCCTCGGTCGCCCGCACCAGCCGCAGGTCCTCCTCGGCAGCGGTGCCGACGACCACGGTGGTCGCCGCGTCCGCGACCCAGCCGTCGATGGAGACGGCGAGATCCATCGTCAGCACATCGCCGTCGCGCAACGTGTAGTCGAATGGAAGTCCGTGCAGCACAGCATCGTTCACCGACAGGCAGACAGTGTTGCGGAACGGCCCGCGGCCGAACGACGGCGCGTAGTCCCAGTAGCACGACTGCGCACCACGCCGGCGGATCCGCTCGCGCACCACCGCCTCGAGTTCCAGCAGATTCACTCCGACGGCCGCGCGTTCACGCAACTCGGCCAAGGTCTCGGCGACGAACCGTCCCGTCACCGCCATCCGCTCGATCTCCTCGGGCGACTTCAACTCGACCATCACAACCTCCACATCGACATCATCGGTATTTTAATACCAGATTGCGGTATTTAAATACCAGCCGTAGGGTGGTCGCATGGTTCGTCTGCCCTTGACTCCCGCCCAAGTGGAGGCCGGTCGCCGGCTCGGTGCCCGGTTACGGGAAGCACGCGGTGCCCGCGATCTCGCCGGCGTCGCGCGCGCGGCGGGCATCTCGCCGGAAACCCTGCGCAAGATCGAAACCGGCCGTCTGCCCTCCCCCGCGTTCGGCACGGTGGTGGCGCTCAGTCAGGTGCTGGATCTGCCGCTGGACGAGCTGGCCGCGATCTGGTTGTCCGGCAGCCTCGCCGCCTCGGCCTGAGATCAGTCCGCGCGCGCACTGAGTGCGATGCCCACCGAGGCATCGGCGCCGAGCACCAGCTTGTGGCCACGGATCGCGAGGGCGCCCAGCAGGCCGTATTTGTGGGCGAGCACGTCGCGGACGTGCTCGGTGCCATCGGCATCGAGCAGCGTCGCGGTCGCGGCATGGACCTCGCCGTCATCGGTGCGGCCGCGGTTATCGCAGGGCTGCACGGTCACCCGCGGATTTCGGCGCAGCCGCTTGACCTTCCACGACTTCCGGTTGGTCCACACCAGGATCCGGTCGCCGTCGGACGCCAGCCAGACCGGCGTTCCCACCGGCGTGCCGTCCTTCTTATACGTCGTGAGCAGCGCGTATTTGCTGGTTGCCAGTTCGTTCCAGGTCATACCGGCAACGGTAGGGCGGCGGAAGAACCCATACATCCGCCCTGAGTCAGATTCGCAGCTACGCCCGGAGACGTAGCGATCCGGCTACGGCTCCGGCGCCCGCTGCTGCTACTCGAGCTCGCCCTCGGTCTCCAGATAGATCTGACGCAGCCGATCCAGCGTCTCCTGCTCCGGCGCGTCCCAGAGCTTGCGCTCGGCCGCCTCGAGCAGACGTTCGGCGATGCCATGGAGCGCCCACGGATTGGACTGCTCCATGAACCGGCGGTTGACCTCGTCGAAGACGTAGCTTTCGGCCAACTTCTCATACATCCAGTCCGCGACCACGTCAGTGGTGGCGTCGTAGCCGAACAGGTAGTCCACGGTCGCCGCCATCTCGAACGCGCCCTTGTACCCGTGCCTGCGCATGGCCTCGAGCCAGCGCGGATTCACCACGCGGGCCCGGAACACCCGGGCGGTCTCCTCGGACAGGGTGCGGGTGCGCACCGCGTCGGGGCGGGTGCTGTCGCCGATGTAGGCCTCGGGGTTCTTGCCGGTCAGCGCGCGCACCGTGGCGACCATGCCGCCGTGGAACTGGAAGTAGTCGTCGGAGTCGGCGATATCGTGCTCGCGGGTGTCGGTGTTCTTGGCGGCCACGGTGATTCGCCGGTACGCGGTGCGCATATCGTCGGCGGCGGGGGCGCCGTCGAGGTCGCGGCCATAGGCGTAACCGCCCCAGGTGGTGTACACCTGCGCGAGGTCGTCATCGGTGCGCCAGCTCTTGGAGTCGATGAGCTGCAACAACCCGGCGCCGTAGGTGCCGGGCTTGGAGCCGAAGATGCGGGTGGTGGCGCGGCGTTCGTCGCCGTGGTCGGCGAGGTCGGCCTGGGCGTGTGCCCGCACGTAGTTCGACTCGGCCGGTTCATCGAGGCCGGCCACCAGACGGACCGCGTCGTCGAGCAGGGCCAGCACGTGCGGGAACGCGTCACGGAAGAAGCCGGAGATGCGGACGGTGACGTCGATGCGCGGACGGCCGAGCTCCTCGACGGAGATCACCTCCAGCGTGGTGACGCGGCGACTGGCCTCGTCCCACACCGGTCGCACGCCGAGCAGCGCGAGCACCTCGGCGATGTCATCGCCTGAGGTCCGCATCGCGGAGGTGCCCCACACCGACAGGCCCACCGAGCGCGGGTATTCGCCGTGATCGGCCAGGTAGCGCTCGAGCAGCGAATCGGCCATCGCCTGACCGGTCTCCCAGGCCAGCCGCGACGGCACCGCCTTCGGGTCGACGGAGTAGAAGTTGCGACCGGTGGGCAACACGTTGATCAGGCCACGCAACGGGGATCCGCTCGGCCCCGCCGGGATGAAGCCGCCGTCGAGGGCGTGCAGGACGCGGGCGATCTCGATGCCGGTCTCGCGCAGGCGCGGCACCACTTCGGTAGCGGCGAACCGCAGCACGGACTTCACCGCCTCCACGCGACCACCGGCGACGATCGCGGTCGCGAAGTCGTTCACCAACGGCTCGACCGCATCCACCGACCAGTTCTCGGCCTGCAACGCGGCGAGCAGCTCGCGCGCACGGGCTTCCACCACATCGACCCGCGCGCGGTCCTCGTCTCCTGCTTCGCTGAGCCCCAGGGCTTCTCGCAGGCCCGGCACGTTCTGCTCACCACCCCACAGCTGACGGGCGCGCAGCATGGCCAGGACCAGGTCCAGCTCGACGTCACCTTCCGGTGCCTGGCCGAGCACGTGCAGCCCGTCGCGGATCTGTACGTCTTTGATCTCGCACAGCCAGCCGTCGACGTGCAGCAGCATGTCGTCGAAGGAGTCTTCGTCGGGCCGTTCCGCCAGGCCGAGGTCGTGGTCCATTTTCGCCGCCCGCATGAGCGTCCAGATCTGCTGGCGGATGGCGGGCAGCTTGGCCGGGTCGAGGGCGGAGATATTGGCGTGCTCGTCGAGCAACTGCTCGAGTCGCGAGATGTCGCCGTAGCTTTCGGCGCGCGCCATCGGCGGAATCAGGTGGTCGACGAGGGTGGCGTGCGCGCGGCGTTTGGCCTGGGTGCCTTCGCCGGGGTCGTTGACCAGGAACGGGTAGATCAGCGGCAGGTCACCGAGGGCGGCGTCGGTGCCACAGGAGGCCGACATGCCGAGTGTCTTGCCGGGCAGCCATTCCAGGTTGCCGTGCTTACCCAGGTGCACCATGGCGTCGGCGCCGAATCCGCCCGCCGACTCCGGCGCCGACAGCCAGCGGTAGGCGGCCAGGTAATGGTGGCTCGGCGGCAGGTCGGGGTCGTGGTAGATGGCTACGGGGTTCTCGCCGAATCCGCGCGGCGGCTGCACCATCAGCACGATATTGCCGAAACGCAATGCGGCGATGACGATTTCGCCGGACGGGTCGCCGGAGCGGTCCACATACAGCTCGCCGGGCGGCGGGCCCCACGCCTCGATCACGGCCTCGCGCAAGTCATCGGGCAACCCCTCGAACCACGTGGTGTAGGTGGCGGCGCCGATGCGGATCGGGTTGCCCGCCAACTGTTCGGCGGTGAGCCAGTCCGGGTCCTGCCCGCCGGCGGCGATGAGCGCGTGGATCAAGGCGTCGCCGTCACGGTCGGTGAGACCGGGCACCTCGCTGGGATCACCCAGATCGTAACCGGCCCCACGCAATTCGGTGAGCAGCCGGATCGCGCTGGCGGGGGTGTCCAGGCCGACGGCATTGCCGATGCGGGCATGCTTCGTCGGATAGGCCGAGAGCATGATCGCGAGTCGCTTCTGCTCGGCGGGAATGTGACGCAGCCGCGCGTGCCGGGCCGCGATCCCGGCGACCCGCGCGGCCCGCTCGGGATCCGGCACGTAAGTGGACAGGCCGTCGGCATCGAATTCTTTGAACGAGAACGGCACCGTGATGATGCGGCCGTCGAATTCGGGCACTGCCACCTGAGTGGCCACGTCCAGTGGCGAGAGGCCGTCGTCGTTGGCTTCCCACTGCTCGCGGCCGGTGGTCAGGCACAGGCCCTGCAGGATCGGCACATCGAGTTCGGCGAGCGCGCCGACATCCCAGGCTTCGTCGTCGCCACCGGCCGAGGCGGTGGCGGGCTTGGTGCCGCCGGCGGCCAGCACCGTCACGACCAGGGCGTCCGCCGCGCGCAGGGTGTCGAGCAGGTCCGGCTCGGCGGTGCGCAGCGAGGCGCAGTACAGCGGCAGCGGGCGAGCACCGGCCTGCTCGATCGCGGTGCACAACGCATCGATGTAGGCGGTATTGCCGGCCAGGTGCTGGGCCCGGTAGTAGATGACCGCAACGGTCGGTCCGTCGACGTCGGCGGCCTCGCGTTCGAGCCGACCCCAGCTGGGCAGCTGCACCGGCGGCTCGAAGCCGTGGCCGGTGAGCAGCACGGTGTCGGAGAGGAAGTTGTGCAGCTGACGCAGATTCTCGGCACCGCCGGCCGCCAGGTAGTTGTGCGCATCGGCGGCGACACCGGCACGCACGGTCGAGCATTCCATCAGCTCGGCGTCGGGCGCCAGCTCACCGCCGAGGGCGACCATCGGCACACCGGCGGCGCGGACGGCGTCGAGTCCCTCTTCCCAGGCCCGCTTGCCGCCGAGGATCCGCACGATGACCAGGTCGGCGCCGTCGAGCAGGGCAGGCAGATCCTCCACCAGCAGCCGCGCCGGGTTGCCCCACCGGTAGTCGGCGCCGCTGGCGCGCGCGCTCAGCAGATCGGTGTCGGAGGTGGACAGCAGCAGGATCACAGGTGAGACCTTCCTCGGGTGACGCGCCCAGCGGGTGTGCGCTCGCCGGAGAGGGTCTGGCTGTTCACAGTGGCGCGACCGCACCGGAATTTCACCGGTTTCCTCATCGCCCGCCGAGCCCCCGGATGCTACCGCGCGGCGATCGGCCCGGACGGCGCGGCCTCATTGCCGCCCGGAGCGCGGCCGCCGCGCTGCTGCGACGGGATCTGTCGCGCACTCAGTGGTAGCCGCCGCCATGTCCGAGGTGATCCATCGTCAGGAGTAGGTGCACTCGGTGTCTCCGGGATTCGACATTCGGCGCGGAAGGTCGCCGATGTAGGCGGTCGACGCGGCCGCCTACCTGGAGGCGATCAGCCATGCGGTTGCGGCCGGTGTCGTGGCGGATGGACCGCCCCACCGTCATCTGCTGACGCGCACGAGCAGCTTCCCCATGTTCTTACCGACCAGCAGACCCTGGAACGCCGGCACCACCTGGTCGAGGCCGTCCACGATGTCCTCCAGGTAAGCGAGGCGACCGTCGGCGACCCACGTGGTGGCCTGGTGGAGGAAGTCGTCCATCTGAGTCGGCGCGAATTCGGTCTGGATGAAGCCGCGCACGGTCAGGCTCTTGCGCAGGATGAGGCCCATCAGCAGGCCGAGCCGGTCGGGGCCGGGCGGCAGCTCGGTCGCGTTGTAGGCGGCGGCGAGCCCGCAGACCGGGATGCGGGCGAAGCTGTTGAGACGCGGCAGCACCGCGTCCAGGACCGCGCCGCCGACGTTTTCGAAATAGACGTCGATCCCGTCCGGTGTGGCGGCAGCCAGCTGTTCGGCGAAGTCGTCGGCGCGATGGTCGATGGCGGCGTCGAAGCCGAACTTCTCGGTCAGCAGCCGCACCTTCTCCGGGCCGCCCGCGATGCCAACGGTGCGCGCGCCCTCCAGTTTCGCGATCTGCCCGACCGCCGACCCCACCGGCCCGGTCGCGGCCGCCACGACCACGGTCTCCCCCGCCTGCGGCTTACCGATATTGCGCAATCCCGAGTAGGCGGTGAACCCAGGCATCCCGAGTACGCCGAGGGCAGTGGTCACCGGCGCCTTGTCCGGATCGAGCTTGCGCAGATAGGCCGCCGATTCCAGCGAATGCGTCTGCCAGCCGCCGTATCCGAGCACGATATCGCCCGGCCGCACCGCGCTGTCACGTGATTCCAGCACCCGCGACACCGTGGCGCCGACCATCGTCGCGCCGATCGCCACCGGCGGCGCATACGACGGCGCGTCACTCATTCGCCCCCGCATATAGGGATCCAGCGACAGATACAGCGTCTCCAGCAGCGCCTGCCCGTCGCCGGGCTCGGGCAATGCGACGGTCTCGGTGCGAAAGTTCTCCGGCTGCGGCGCACCGACCGGACGGGACGCCAGCACGATACGAGTGGTCTCGACGGACACGGTTCCTCCTGTGGGTCGGCTGTCTTCGATCATGCGCCTGTTCGTCGACGGCAGGTCCGCCGCCCCGCGTGAGCGCGCCAATCATCCTCCTCGCGGCCAGGAATGACGGGCGCGATATCGAGACGAGTCACCGGGACGGGAAGCGCTCCCTTCGTCCGGGAATTTCCATAGAGAATAAATATAAATAAGTTATGCTTCTGGCATGGATCGTCCCGACACCGCACCCGCCGCGATCGGGGCAGCCCTCTACAACATCGCCACCAGGGCGGTGCGACGCCGCCCTCGGGACATGAGCCTGACGTCCGCCGCGACTCTGGCCACCCTGGATCGGACCGGACCGCGGCGCATCACCGATCTCGCCGCGTCCGAGGGCGTCACCCAGCCCGCGATGACCGCCCTGGTCCGGGTGATGGAGGAGTCCGGCCTGGTCGAGCGGCGAGGCGATGCGTCCGACAAGCGGGTCACGCTGGTCTGCCTGACCGAGGCAGGCGCCTCCTATGTCCGGACGCGGCGGCGCGCAGGCGTCCACGCGTTCGAACGGTTGATCGGCGAGCTCACCGGCGACGAGGTCGAGGCGCTGATAGCGGCGCTTCCGGCGCTGAAGCGTGTGGCAGAGCTCGAAAGCCAGGACCGCGAAGGGCCGAAGCAGTGACCGCGCAGCCGGTCGGCGAGGTCGCGGCGAAGGCGTCACCAGCGGGGCGCCCCGAAGCGCGATTGCTGGTCCCCGCCCTCGTGTTCATCGCTCTGGTCGTGGCTGCGGTCGGCAGCCTCGGTGCGCCGCTCATCACCAGCGTGGCGTCCACATTCGATATCTCGCTCGGCAGCGCGCAGTGGACGCTGACCGTCACGCTGCTCAGCGGCGCCGTCGCCGCACCGGTCCTCGGCCGGCTCGGAGCCGGCCCGCACCGGCGGGCCACAATCCTGGCCACGCTGGCGGTTGTCGTCGCCGGCAGCGCGCTCACCGTGCTGCCGCTGCCGTTCGCGTGGCTGCTGGCCGGCCGGGCGGCCCAGGGCATCGGACTCGGGCTGACCGCGCTGATGATGGGCGTGGCAAGGGACCACCTGCCCGAGGAGCGCAGCGCGGCCGTGACGCCCTGATCTCGGTGGTGTCGATCATCGGGATCGGCGTCGGCTACCCGCTGGCCGCGTTGCTCACCGACCTCGGCGGGGTACGGGCCGCCTACGGCCTCGGACTGGTCGTCACGGCCGCCGCCCTGCTGACCGCGTGGCGCTCCATACCCGAAGCCCCGGGCGGCCGCTCCGCCCGCGTGGACGTGGCAGGCGCGGTCGTCCTGGCCGCGGCACTGCTGCTGGTGCTGTTACTCGCCGGCGAACGGAATCTGTGGAGCCGGCACCTCGTCGTGGCGGCGGGCCTCGCCGTCCTGGCGGCGGCGCTGCTCTGGGCCTGGGCCGTCATCGAACTGCGCAGCGCCACCCCGCTGATCGATGTGCGGGCGGCGCGGCACCCAGCGGTCGCCGGGGCGAACCTCGCCATGTTCGTCGGCGGGATCGGCATGTACCTGCTACTCACGCTCATCACCCGGTACGCCCAGACGCCGGACGGCGCCGGCTACGGCTTCGGGCTGACGACCTTCGTCGCCGGGTTGGTCCTCCTCCCGTTCTCGGTACTGGGATTCGTCGCAGGCAAGCTCACCCCGCGGGTCCGGACGCGGATCGCCGACCCCTGGCTGCTGGCCGGCAGCGCGATCGTGGTCGGCGGCGGCTTCGCCCTGTTCGCGGCGGCCCGGTCGAACCTGGCCGAACTGTTCACGGCCATGGGCGTGCTCGGCCTCGGCGTCGGCGGCTTCTCGGCCGCGATGCCCGGAGCCATCCTGGCCGTCACCCCCACGAGCGAGACGTCGAGCGCCATGAGCTTCAACTACGTCGTCCGCAGCGTCGGGTACGCCCTCGGCAGCGCCATCGGCGGCCTGACCCTCGCCGCGGGCACCCGCCCCGGGCACCTCTTCCCCGAATCGAGGACCCCGAAAGGCTTGATGCCTACAACAGACTGGCCGGCCGAGCCGTCGCGGCCGGCGGCGGGCGATTGCTCGCCGGCATCGGCGGCCGGGTCGAGGCACACGAAGCCGGAATCGCCGAGCGCGTCGTCCTGATCGAGTTCGACAGCTTCGACCAGGCGGTCGCCACACGCGCGAGCGCGGCCTACCAGGAGGCGCTGGCCGAACTCCCCGAGGGCTTCGAACGCGACTTCCGCATCGTCGAGGGCGTCGACTGACCGGCGCCCGTTTCGCGTCGGCGGGACCCAGGCCGCCGCTGCGATGAGCCGATGCCGGCGGTCACTGCCGCTGCGGCGCGACGAGGCGCTGGGCGGCGAGCACGGTGGCCGCGCGTTGCGCGAGCAGCCGCTCGCCGCCGACGCGCCGCTCCACGAAAGCCGCGTGCATGGCACTGGTGCGAGCCAGATCGGTGAGCATGCGCAGTAGTGCCGGCGCCGGGATGTCGGCGGTGATCAGGCCCTCCTGCTGACCGCGACGCAGTTCGGCGAGTTTCGAGTCGATGGTGCCGCGCACCACCTCGGCGGCGACATCGTTGTCGGCGGGCTCGAGTTCCGACCACGCCTGCAAGCGGGCGTTGTCGGGATTGGCGACGAAATGGTCGAACAGCCGCCCCACATACCCGGGCACATCGTCGGCACGCAGCGCGGTTTCGGCGGTGGTTTCGGCCGTCCAGCGTTCGGTGACGGCGACGTAGAGTTCGCGTTTTCCGGGGAAGTAGGCGTAGAGGCGGTCTTTGCTCGCACGCGCCGCGGTGGCGATGCGGTTGATCCGGGCGCCGGCGATGCCGTATTGGGCGAACTCGGCCTTGGCCGCGGCGAGAATCCGCTCCCGGGTCGCCTCACCTGCCGCACGCATGCCACGAATCGTAGCTTGCCGAACCATTTGGTTCGGAACTATGGTCGTTTCACGAACCAAACGGTTCTGGAAGCTCGGCGAGACGAGGACGCGATGGCCGCACGATGGCAGGAACTCAGGGATCAGACCGACGGGGTGTCGGTCGCCGAACTGGACGAATTGTGGGGCAGGCTGCGGCCCGCGCGCGCCGAGGACATCCTCGGTGAATGGCGCGGCGCAGCGTTCCAGACCGGCCACCCGCTGTGCCGCGCGCTGCCGGCCAGCCGCTGGTACGGCAAGACGTTCCTGGCGCTCGACGACGCGAAACCGCTGATCTGCCGGGCCGAGGACGGCACCTTGTTCTCGAATGTCGAACTCGGACAAGGCGAAGCGACGCTGTGGAATATCGAATTCCGCGGCGAGGTCACCGCGACGATGGTCTACGACGGCCGCGCGGTGTTCGACCATTTCAAATGGCTCGACGACACCACCCTGATGGGCATCATGAACGGGCGGACCGAACTGGTGCTCTCGCGCGGTGAGCACTTCTACTTCCTGCTGGAGCGGGTGTCCTGATGCGCACGAGCGCTGTCCTGTCCCGTGATCCGCGCGCGGGATTCACGGTCGAGACAGTCGATATCGACCAACCGCGCGCCGGTGAGATCCTGGTGCGCATCGCTGCGGCCGGTGTCTGCCATACCGATCTGGTGAGCCGGCGGGCCGGTGCCGTCGACCGGCCGGTGCTGCTGGGCCATGAAGGTGCGGGTGTGGTCGAGGCGGTCGGGCCGGGCGTGCGTGCGGTGCGACCGGGCGATCATGTCGTGCTGACGTTCCGGCACTGCGGTGGGTGCGCGAACTGCCGCGCCGGACGTCCCGCGTACTGCCGCCGCGCGAACGCGTTGAACCAGTTCGGGCGACGTGCTCACGACCAGCCGCGGGTGACCGCCGACGGCGTGCCGGTGCTGGACGGATTCTTCGGCCAGTCGAGCTTCGCCGGCTACGCGCTCGCCACCGAGGACAACACCGTCGTCATCGATTCCGCGATCGACCTCGCCCTAGCGGCCCCGTTCGGATGCGGATTCCAAACCGGTATGGGCGCGGTGCTCAACGTATTACGTCCGGAGCCGGGCTCCTGGCTGACCATCTACGGTGCGGGTGCGGTCGGCATGGCCGCGCTGCTCGCCGCACGGACGATGCCCGACGTTCGCGTCGCCGTCGTCGAGACCTCCGGAGCCCGGCGCGAGCTGGCCCGCGAGCTGGGCGCCGATGACGCCGTCGACCCGGCCGAATCCCCCACCACCCCGGTGATCCGTGAGCTGACCGATGGCGGTGCGACCCACGCGCTCGACACCACCGGCAGCGCGAGCGTCCTCGGCGATGCCGTCGCCGCCCTCGCAACAGGCGCGACAGTGGTGGCCGTCGGACTGGGTTCGGGTACGCCGCCGATCGACGTCAGCGATGTCGTGTTGTACGGCAAGACGATTCGCGGCTGTCTGGAGGGCGACGCGGTACCGGGCGAATTCATCCCGCGGCTGCTGGACCTGCACTCGCGCGGGCTGTTGCCCGCGGAGCGGCTGATCACCCGCTACCCGCACACCGAGATCGATCGCGCGCTGGCGGATCAACGTGCCGGCCGCGTCGTCAAGCCGGTGCTCACGTGGTGAGGCGCTGCGGGCCACCATCGGTGGACGCCCCACCTGGCGATAGGTCCGTCGCCGCGGCCCGACGCGGCGGTCACGTCGTCGGCCACGCGACGTCGTCGATCGCGAGCCACGGGGCCTGCGCCACGCCGGCCGGAGTCATGGCCGTGATCGCCTTGGTTCGACGGTGCAGATGGGATTGATCGGCATAACCGGCCTCGACCGCGGCTTCCGCCGGCGGACGCCCCGCTGCCAGGAGATGGGCGGCATGGTCGAAGCGGACGAGTTCGGTCGCGTGCTTGGGTGTCACCCCGAAATGGGCACGGAAACCCGACCACAAGCGCTGCCGGGACCAGCCGGTCTCGGCCGCGACATCCTGGATGCGGGCCAGCCCTCTGGAGCGCACGGCTTGGTTCCAGGTGTAGACGATTTCGGGTGCCGGCCCGAACTTCCGGTGTACCCGGTTGCGAAGGAACACGAGGGCGAGAGCGAAGCGGTCGTCCCACGAGGGCGTCGCACGGAGTCGCTCGGTCAACTCGGCACTGTCGCCCCACAGTTCCGGCAGCGGTGTCACGGCACCGCCGATGACGTCGGTATCGCCGAGGACCGCTGCCGCGACGACCGGCGACAAGCGGATCTGGAGGACATCGCCGGATCCGGCACCGGCCATGCGCACGGCGCCGCCGTGCAGGCCCACGATCACACTCCCCGTGACCGGCCGCCCGAGCACGTCGTACACGATGCCGTGCTCGCCGAGATCGATCAGGAGTGTGACCAGCGGATGCGGGATCATCGTCAGATCGACGGCAGCGACGTCACGGTATCGGAAACCCGCCATCCGAACTCCCGGTGCGGGCGGGCGCGCGGGAACGGCGACATCGACCCGGCTCCAGTCCACTCCGGCCGTTGCAGTCATGGTTGCCAGGCTAGCCGGAGCGCGATCGGGTGACATTCGTTCAATACGGCGGGGTGGTCCGGCCGCGATGCTGTCGGCATGAACGAACCGATCTCCACCCGGACGCGGGCAGACACAACGATTCACGGCGTGCGTGTACTAGTCGACGGAAACCCCGAGGCACCGCCGGTCCTGCTCATTCATGGTTCCGGCGCGACCGGCTCGACATGGGCACCGGCGGTGCCGTCGTTGGCCACCGCGTGCCGAGTCATCAGAATCGACCTACCCGGATGCGGCCGGTCCGCGCCGGCGGCGACGTATGACGTTGCGCAACAAGCGGATCGGACGGCGGCGGTGCTGGACGAACTCGGTGTGCGGCGGACGGCGGTGGTCGGTCATTCCAGCGGCGGGTACGTCGCCACCGCCCTGGTCGAGCGGCGGCCGGACCTCGTCGGCGAACTGATTCTGGTCAGCGCGGGCCCGAGTCTTTCGGCGCTTCTTCCCGAGCCGGCGATCGTCCGGTTGCTCTCCGCACCACCCTTCGGCCCGCTGGTCTGGGCGATCCGGACCGACTCGATGATCCGCCGGGCAGTCGCCGCGACAGCGGCGAAACCGGTCACCATCTCCGACGAGGTTCTTGCCGATCTGCGAAGGATGACCTATCGAACTCTCCGCGCGATCCTCGCAGCGAATACCGACTACGTGGCCGCGCGGTCGGTACCCGAGCGCCTCATCGACGCGGGCAAGCCGGCCCTGGTGATCTTCGGAGATTCCGACCCTCGGTGGGATCCGACTTCGGCACGCGAGTACGAGGCGGTCCCGGGCGCCGACGTGGAATACCTTCGCGGGGTCGGGCATATCGCGATGCTCGAGGACCCCGCCGCCCTCAGCCGTCTGATACTCGACCGCGCGCTCCAGGCCTTCTGAGATCAGGCCGCGGTTGCGCCGGGTGACCGCGATCGCGTAGTTCTTCGCCCGCAACGTCCTGCCGTTGACGATGCGCCACGGATGCCGCGAGAGCGGGCACGGCCCCCCGCAGGGCCGACCGCCCTCACGCCCGATCGAGGTGGTCCCGCAACACATCGAGCCGCCCGTCCCAGTCGCGGGCGAGCGCGGCGAGGAACTGCTGCGCCACCCGCATGGGCGCCGAATGCAGGCGGTAACGCACCCGACGCCGCTCGCCCGGCTCAGCGATGACCAAGCTCGCATCCGACAGCAGCGCAAGGTGTTTCGCGATCGCCTGCCGGGTGATCGGCAGGCGGGCGGCCAGGTCGGTGGCAGTGGCGGGGCCGGCCGAGGCCAGCTCCGCCAGGATGGCGCGCCGGCTCGGATCGGCCAGCGCGATGAAGACCTGTTCGGCGATCGCTTCGTTCTCAGGCGGCATCGAGATAGGTCACCAGTTCGCCGAGTTCGTTCGCCCAGCCGTCGACGTTGCCGGAATGCGCGGTCTTGTGTTCGCCTTCGTCGAGCTGCGCGAATCCGGTTTCCACTACGGTCAATCGGGTGCCGTCACCCGTCGGCTCGAGGGTGAACTCGACGTAGGTGCGGCGCGAGTCTTCGGCGGGCAGACCGTAGATCTGCCAGGTGAAGCCGAAGATGCGCGGGCGTTCCACGCGCTCTACCCGCAGCTGCTGCGAGCCGCCCTCGTCCCAGCGCAGCCAGGCCTCGCCGCCGGGGCGCAGATCGATGCGCGCCTCGTTGCCGAACCAGGTGCCGAGCCCCTCTGCCGTGGTAATCGCCGTCCACACCTTTTCCGGCGGATGCGCCAGCTCGACGGTCCGCTCGATTCGATCAGGAAATCCCATGATGCACTCTCTTTCAGTAGCAACTCAACGGTTGCAATAGTATGGCAACCGTTTGGTTGCGTCAATACTCGTGGGCGACCGCAACCCGATGGGTGGCCCGGCCGCGGTGTCGCGCCGTCATACGCCCACGGGCCCCGCGAGCGGCCGGCCGGGCGGACCACACCCGATCGGGCCCGCCGCAAGGTCCGTAAGCTGGACCGATCATGGCGCGCACAGATTCCGATTCCTGCCCAGGCGTGCTGCGGCTGCACGAGGCCGCCGACGGGCCGCTGGCGCGCGTCCGTGTGCCCGGCGGACGGCTGGAACCGCACCAGGTGCAGGCGCTGGCCGCGGCGGCCGAGGAACTCGGCGATGGCAATATCGAGCTCACCTCGCGCGGGAATGCGCAGTTGCGTCAGGTGCGTGATGCGCGGGAGCTGACCGAACGGCTGGAAGCGGCGGGACTGCTACCCAGCCACACCCACGAGCGAGTGCGCAATATCGTCGCCTCGCCGCTGTCTGGGCGGATCGGCGGGCTCGCGGATGTGCATCCACTGATCGATACCCTCGATGCCGGGTTGCGCGGGGCGGCGCGGCTCGCGGACCTGCCCGGACGGGTGCTGTTCGCGCTCGACGACGGACGCGGTGACGTCAGCGCGCTCGGCCCCGATATCGGCGCGCATGCCGTCGGCGCCGACGAGTTCGCCATCCTGCTCGCCGGCCGCGACAGCGGGCTGCGGGTGTCGGCCGCCGATACCGCCGACGTCCTGCTGGCGGCCGCGCACGGATTCCTCGACCTCGGCTCCGGTCATTGGCGGCTGCACGAGATCGACAACGGCGCCGACCGCATAGTCGAATCGCTGGGCCTGACGCCGGTATCGCCGCGCGTGGACATCGGAACCGCTCCGCCACCTCCGATCGGCTGGCTCCCGCAAGACAACGACCTGGTCGCCCTCGGCGCGGGCATCCGCCTGGGCTCCTTGCCTGCACGCACCGCGGAATTCCTCGCCGCCGTCGAACGACCGCTGTTCATCACGCCGTGGCGCTCGATCGTCCTCACCGACCTCGACGAATGGCCCGCCGAACAGGTGGTGCGCGTCCTGGCTCCGATGGGCCTGATCTTCGATGCGAACTCCCCGTGGTTGCAGGTCACCGCCTGCGCCGGTCGCCCCGGCTGCGCCAAATCGCACACCGACGTCCGCGCCGACGCCACCGCCGCCGTCGAATCCGGCCGCGTCCTCCCACCCGGCACCGCCACCCCCGCCACCGACTCCCCCCTCCCCGCCGACCAGCTCCTCATCGCAGGCCGCCAACACTGGTCCGGCTGCGACCGCCACTGCGGCCGCCCCACCGGCCCCGTCACCGATGTCACCGCCGGTCCCGACGGGTATTCCGTCGGATAACCATCGGCAATCCGTCGTCCATCGGCCCGGAGGTCTGCGATTGCCGCTGCCCTTGATGCCACGGTGGACATCTCGTTCACCAGCGCGGCCTGACGGAGCGAACACCGAGCGGCAGCTGATCCGGTCGACCCACGACGACACCGGGTATTACCCGGGTCATAGGCTGAGCGCCATGTCCGACGTGCGTGCCAGTTATCTCACCGACGCGGCCGAGATCTATCGGCGGTCCTTCGCCACGATCCGGGCCGAGGCGGATCTGAGCGGGTTTCCGCCGGATATCGCGCAGGTCGTGGTGCGGATGATCCACGGATGCGGACAGGTCGATCTGGTGCAGGATGTAGCGTTCACGCCGGGAGTGGTTGCCGCGGCGCGGACCGCGTTGCGGGCGGGTGCGCCGATCCTGTGCGATGCGACCATGGTCGCCTCGGGCGTGACGCGCAAGCGACTGCCCGCCGATAACGAGGTGCTGTGTCTGCTGGGCGATCCGCGGGTGCCGGAGCTGGCGCAGCGGATGGGCACCACGCGGTCGGCGGCGGCACTGGAACTGTGGCGCGACCGGCTCGACGGCGCGGTGGTCGCCATCGGCAACGCCCCGACGGCGCTGTTCCATCTGCTGGACATGCTGGACGCCGGCGCGCCCCGCCCCGCGGCGGTGCTCGGCATCCCGGTCGGCTTCGTCGGCGCCGTCGAATCCAAGGACGCGTTGATCGAAGCAGGCGGCGTCGAATATCTGACCGTGCGTGGCAGGCGCGGCGGTAGCGCCATCACCGCCTCGGCCCTGAATGCGATTGCGAGCGAACAGGAATGAGCGCACCCGGCAAACTCTGGGGAATCGGACTCGGCCCGGGCGATCCGGAACTGGTGACGGTGAAGGCGGCACGGATCATCGGCGCGGCCGACGTGATCGCCTTCCATAGCGCACGGCACGGCCGCAGCATCTCGCGCGGCATCGCCGAACCGTACATGCGGCCGGGCCAGCTCGAAGAACACCTCGTCTACCCGGTGACGACCGAGACCACCGATCATCCGGGCGGCTATCAGGGCGCCATCGACGAGTTCTACGAGCAGGCCGCCGAACGACTGGCCGATCACCTGGCCGCCGGCCGCAGCGTCGCGCTGCTGGCCGCGGGCGATCCGCTGTTCTACAGCTCCTACATGCATATGCACCGCCGCCTGGCCGGCCGGTTCGAGGCCGAGATCATCCCCGGCATCACCTCGGTGAGCGCGGCGTCGGCGGCGCTGGGCACCCCACTGGTCGAAGGCGAGCAGGTGCTGACCGTGCTGCCCGGCACCATGCCCGTCGACGAACTCACCGAACGCCTGCGCGACGCCGACGCCGCTGCCGTCATGAAGCTCGGCCGCACCTATCCCGCGGTGCGGCAGGCACTCTCGGAGGCGGGCAAACTGGGCGATGCCTACTACGTCGAGCGAGCCAGCACCGGCCGTGAGCGGGTGCTGCCCGCCGCCGACGTGGCCGATGACGAGGTTCCCTACTTCGCCATCACCATCGTCCCCGGGCCGGAACCCACCACACCCTTGCGCCTGAGCGCATCGCCCGAAAACCGTTCGGACGCACGGCATCCAGCCGGCGACGTCGGAGTCGGCGCGGCCGATGCCGCGATCCGGCCCGCCCCCGGCGACGGGACGCTCGACAGCCGTTCGGCTGCAACCACCACCGCCGTGCCCGCCGAGAACACGCCGGATGCCGAAGGCGCTCCCCTCGATCCGTGCACACCGGTGGACCGGCCCGCCGAAACCGGTGACGTGGTCGTGGTCGGCCTCGGCCCCGGCGCGACGGTCTGGACCACACCCGAAGTCGAGCGAGCCCTCGCCGAGGCGACCGACCTCATCGGCTACACCACCTACGTCGACCGGGTGCCGGTCCGGCCCGGCCAGCGCAGGCATGCCAGCGACAACCGTGTCGAATCCGAGCGCGCGGCGATGGCATTGGACCTGGCCAAGAACGGTGCGCGCGTCGCGGTGGTCTCCTCGGGCGATCCGGGGGTTTTCGCCATGGCGGCCGCGGTCTTGGAGGAATCGGCCGACCCGCAGTGGAAAGGCGTGCCCGTCCGGGTACTGCCCGGGGTGACCGCCGCCAATGCCGTCGCGAGCCGGGTGGGCGCCCCGCTGGGCCACGACTACGCCATGATCTCGCTGTCGGATCGGCTCAAGCCGTGGGACGTGGTCGCGCGCAGGCTGTCCGCGGCCGCGGCCGCGGATATGGCCATCGCCATCTACAACCCGGCCTCGAGCCAGCGCACCTGGCAGGTCGCGGCGATGCGGGAGCTGCTGCTCGAGCATCGAACACCGCTGACACCGGTGGTGATCGGCCGCGACGTCGGCGGCCCCACCGAAACCGTGCGCGTGGTGTCGCTGGGCGATCTCGAGCCGAGCGAGGTCGATATGCGGACCCTGCTCATCATCGGCGCCTCCACGACAGCCGTGGTCGAGACCGAGGACGGACCGCGCGTCTACACCTCCCGGCGCTACCAGGTCTGAGCCGCCGGCCCGCGCGCCGGACCGCCGCGTTCGCCCGAACCGGTAGACTCGTACACATTCCACTATGGAGTGTCGACCGAAGGGAGCACCGCGTGGCCGACCGCACGAGCAGGCGGCCGTTGAACTCCACGGCCGCCTCCCTACTCGGCTTCCTGCACGAAGGACCCATGTCCGGTTGGGACCTGGTGAACCTGGCCCAGGAGCGGATCGGCGACTTCTGGACCATCACTCAGAGCCAGGTCTACCGCGAACTCACCGCCATGGACGCCGCCGGCCTGGTCGAGAAGGGTGAGACCGGCGCTCGCGAACGCACCCCCTATCAGATCACCGAGGCCGGGCGCGCCGCGTTTCGCGAGTGGATCGCCCGCGACCCGGGAACCGAGACGATCCGGGTGCCGCTGCTGCTGACGATGTCGTTCGGCGAGCACCTCGACCCCACCCACCTCGACGACATCATCGCCGCGGGCCGCGAGGTGCATCAGCGCCGCCTCGACGGCTACCTACGCGAGGACTGCGCCGGAATGCGGCCACACCAGCGCGCCACCCTCGAATTCGGTATCGCCTACGAACGCGCCGTCCTCGACTGGTTCGCCCGACTCCCCACCCTCCTCGGACGGACTCCTGCCGAGGCGACCGCGGCATCGTCCGCGCCTTCCCAGGCATCCGGCGACGGAGCCACCGGGTCCCGGCCGCACGAGTAGCCACGCGTCCGGCAGCAGTGGCCGTGGCGATCCCGCACGCCGGTGCGACATACACTCCGGCGGCGACCAGAGCGCGGCGGATCATGTCCGAACAGCAGGCATGCAACGCACGGACGTGACTGGTTGCACTATGGGATCAGTGCGGGTACGTTCCTAACTGCTTGCATATTGCAATCAGAAAGGGCTCCGATGACACAGTTCGTACGGGTACAGAACTTCAGCATTTCCAGCGATGGATACGGCGCGGGGGTGGGGCAGAGCCTGGAGCGGCCGTTCGGACATGCCGACCCGGCGGATTTCATGTCCTGGGCGGGGGCCACCGCGCATTGGGTGAACCGGACCGAGCCAGGCGGAAGCTACGGCCTCGACGACTACATCACCCGCGATTACGCCAACAACATCGGCGCAGAGATCATGGGACGCAACAAGTTCGGACCGCAGCGTGGCCCGTGGGAGAACTATGACTGGCAGGGCTGGTGGGGCGATGAACCTCCGTTCCGCACGCCGGTTTTCGTGCTCACCCACCATCCGCGACCTTCCTTCACGCTGGCCGACACCACCTTCCATTTTCTCGACGCGACACCGCACGAGGCCCTCGCCCGCGCATTCGAGGCCGCCGACGGCAAGGATGTCCGGATCGGCGGTGGGGTGGCCACGGTGCGCGCATTCCTCGACGCCGACCTCATCGACCAGATGCACGTGGCGGTCGCGCCCGTCGAACTCGGCCGCGGCGAACGGTTGTGGTCGGGCCCGGAGGAACTGACCGATCGTTTTCACCTGGAGCGGGTTGCGAGCCCCAGCGGTATGGTGCACCACTTCTTCTGGCGACGGTGAGCGCGTACCGTCACGTACCGGAGTGCCCCGTCAACGGCCACTCGCGGCGCGACGGCGCAGCCACTCCAACGCATCGGGAACGGTGCCGACGACCTCGATGCCCCCAGGAGTCGCCGGCCGGTCGACCATCAACACCGGGATCCGCGCCGCACGCGCGGCGGTCAGCTTCGCCGCGGTATCGGCGCCGCCGCTGTCCTTGGTGACGAGCACGTCGATCCGGTGCCGGGCCAGGAGTTCGGACTCTGCTTCGACAGTGAAAGGCCCTCGGGCGAGCAGTAATTCATGGTGCGCGGGCAGCGCCGCATCGGGCGGGTCGATGGCGCGGATGAGGAACCACCGATCGCTGTGGCCGGCGAAGGCGCCGACGCCTTGGCGTCCGATGGTGAGGAATATCCGCTCCCCCAGCTCGGTGACCCGCGCGGCGGCGGCAGCCAGGTCGGGCACGCGAATCCAGTTGTCGCCCGGGCCCGCCGACCAGCCGGGGCGGCTCAGCCGCAGCAACGGGATGCCTGCGGCGCGGCAGGCGATCGCCGCATTGCCGGTGATGGTGTCGGCGAACGGGTGGGTCGCGTCGACGACGACGTCGATGCGCTGCCCGAGCAGAAACTCGCGCAGGCCATCAGGTCCGCCGAAGCCGCCGATGCGCACCTCGCCGGCCGGTAGCAGGGGGTCGCGAACGCGTCCGGCGAGCGAGGAGACGATCTCGAATCCTCGCTCGCCGGAAGCGCTACGGGCCAGTTCCCGGGCTTGCCGGGTCCCGCCAAGGATCAGGATGTTCAGGGCTGGCCGCTGAAGTAGGCCAGGCCCGCGTTCAGCAGCTCCGGACCACCCGCGACCGCGAGGCCGATGATGGCACCGAGCACCGCGCCGGGCAGGATGCCGACACCGAAGAACAGGATGCCGACCGCCGCACCGATCAGGCCGCCGACGAGCGCACCGAGCGAGGCCCGCTGCAGTTCGGCCATGAACCAGCCCTGCGCCGAGATGAACTCGGCCTGGCTCGGGGCGGCCGCGGTCGGGGTGACCTGCGGGGTCAGGGTGAGCTTGCTGCCATCGGCATCGACGGTCGCAGCGATCTCGACCGGCTGCCCCTTGGCGGTGGCGGTCAGCGGGATCGTGGTGACGACGGCGCCGTCGGAGTTCTTCAGCGTCACCGTCTTGTCGTCGGTGTCGAGGCTGAACTTGCCGCCGGTCACGGTGGTGACCAGCGATTTGCCGGCTTCGGCGAGCTCGAGCGTGTAGTCGACGCCCTGGTCTTCACCGGTGACCGCGGGCACGGCGGCGCTCTGGTCCTGGGCGGCGGGCGGGGTGGGCGACGGAGCGGCGTAGGAGGTTCCTGCGCTGACACCGGTGGCGGCGACCGCGAGCAGCGCGGTGGCGGCGAACTTCTTGTACTTCATGTAACTCCCCGGTCAGGAAATTCGGTTTCCGATCACGATCGGAACTCGGACCCGACCCTACCGCGTGGAACAGCCCTGTTTCACCCATGGGCACGGCCGGATCGCCGCTCAGGCCGAGCCCTTCACCACCGACCATTGCGCCACCGGCAGCTGCGGGCGCCACGCGGTGAACCCACCGAGCGGCTCGGCCCGGTAGACCTGGAATTTGCGCAGCTCACCGCCGTGCGCGGCGGCCAGGCGCACCAGCGTCGCCTCGGATTCGGCGGTCACCGCATTGGCCACCAGCCGCCCGCCCTGGCCCAGATGTGACCAGCATGTCTCGAAAACGCCGTCTTGGGTGAGACCGCCGCCGAGGAAGATCGCATCGGGCGCGGGCAGGTCGGCGGCCGCCAGTTCCGCTCGGACCTCACCGCGCACCTGCACGCCGGGAGCACCGAGCGCGACGGCATTGTCCGCGATCCGCTGCCTGCGCTGCTCGATCCGTTCAAAGCTCACCGCACGGCAGGCCGGATGGGTGCGGCACCACTCGATCGCGATGCTTCCGGAGCCGCCGCCGACGTCCCAGAGCAGTTCGCCGGGCGCCGGCGCGAGAGCGGTCAGGGTGAGGGCGCGGATCTCGGATTTGGTGAGTTGGGTGTCGCCGCCGTAGAGGACGTCGGGCAGGCCGGGCAGTCGTGTCGCGCGAGGGCGGTCGGCGTCGGCGACGGCGTCGATCGCAACGATATTGAGCGGGTCGGTCCGCGCAGCATCCCAGGTCGCGGCTGTCCCGGTGACGATGCGCTCGCCCGGGCCACCGAGCTGCTCGAGCACCGTGAGCCTCGAGGAGCCGAAACCGTTGCGGCGGAGCAATTCCGCGATGATCGCCGGCGTGCCGGCGTCGGCGCTGAGTACCAGGATGCGGCGCCCATCGGTGAGTTCGGGCAGCAGATTCGCCGGTGCGCGCCCGACCATCGAAACCACGGGGACCTCGGCGAGCGGCCAGCCCAGCCGGGCGCAGGCCAGCGACGCCGACGACGGTTGCGGAATCACCCGCAGCGCGCCGGCGCCCAAGAGCTTGGCGAGCGTGACGCCGATGCCGTAGAACATCGGATCACCACTGGCCAGTACACAGATCCGGGCATCGGCATGCGCGCGCAGCAGGCCGGCGAGTGCGGGCAGCAGCGGTGACGGCCAGCTGATCCGCTCGGCGGTGACGTCGTCGGGGACCAATGCGAGCTGGCGCGCCGAACCCATCAGCACGTCGCAGCCCGCGATCGCCTCACGCGCCGTTGCCCCCAGGCCGCGCCAGCCGTCCGCACCGATGCCGACCACGGCGATCGGGGCACCAGACCAACGCACGACGTCGACGTCGCCGCTCATCCGAGACCTGACCGAACCCGCAACCGCGGCACCCGTACTGTCACGCCGGGCCGCAGCCCTGGACCCACGAATCCGGGTGCCCCAACATCACAACGCGCGCAAAGGTTTCGGGGAAGGGCGCCCACACGCATCCGCGAGCGCTGATCTGCCCCGTCTCGACCATTCCGACCCCCGGCGTGTGCGGTGAGCGGCAGTCGCGGCCCGTCGTGGACAGGGCTGCGGAGCAGGTCGACGTTCATCGCGGCATCCTGCGCCAGATCGGCTGCGGCAACATCCGGAAGGCGATGAAGACCAGTCGCAGGATTCCGGGGACCGCAATCTGTCCGGCCCGTCGACGCAGGCCCTTGACCACGGCCTCGGCCACCTGCCCGGGGGTGCTGGAGAACGGAGCCGGCTCCATCCCCTCGGTCATCCGCCCGATGACAAATCCCGAACGCACCAGCAACACGTGCACACCGGTGCCGTGCAACGCGTCGGCGAGACCGCTGGCGAATCCGTCGAGCCCGGCTTTGGCCGAACCGTAGACATAGTTCGCGCGGCGTACCCGCACACCCGCGATGGAGCTGAACACCACGAGCTGACCGCTGCCCTGGGCGCGCAGCAGGTTGGCCAGCACCGTCAGCACGCTGACCTGCGCGGTGAAGTCGGTGTGCACCACCGCCAGCGCGTGCGCCGGATCGCGTTCGGCGCGGGCTTGATCGCCGAGGATGCCGAAGGCCACCACCACGACTGCGAGCGGTCCGTGTTCGGCGGCGATCTTCTCCAGCAGCGCGGGATGGCTCGCGGTGTCGTCGGCGTCGAATTCGACGCAGTGCACAGTCGCCGCGCCCGCCGCCTCGACGGCCGCGACCTGTTCGGCCAGCTCAACGCTGCGGCGCGCGGCGAGCACTACCGTCCGGTTCGGCGCGATCCGCCGCGCCACTTCGAGCCCGATCTCGCTGCGCCCACCGAGCACCAGCACCGTCCCCGCATCGAGTTCTCGCCCGCTACGCCATCCCATGCGCCCATCCTGTCATCCGGTCCTGTCATCCGGTCCTGTCATCCGGTGCCCGGCAGTCTGCAACCGCGAACTTCACGGGCTCCGATGTCGCCCGGTGACTCGACGCCGCCGGTTCAGGGAGGCCGAGACAGCCACGCTACGGTCTAACCATGGCGATCGGTGCTGTTGTCCAACTGTCCCCAGCCGCTGTCGAGTTCGTGACCGAACGAC
>NZ_BAFY01000137.1 GCF_000308555.1 Nocardia cyriacigeorgica NBRC 100375
ATGCCGGTCGGTCCCGGTCTCGTACAACGCCACCCGGATCGGCGCCTGGCTGCGCAGATCGAAAGCCGTACCCGGCGAACTCGGCGACCAGCGCGTCGACATCGGCCCCGCGGGCGTCGATGGGGTCCAGGTGCAGCGGGATGTCGGTGGCGGCGTGGATGACCTGGCTCGGACCTTCCGACGTTTCCGGGAAGGTGGTGCGCAGGCTTTCGTGCCGGTCGAGGACGTCGAAAAGGCCCGCCCGCAGCGCGGCGATGTCGAGCTTGCCGTCCAGGCGCACGGCCAGGGGCATGTTGTAGGCGGCCGCGTGCTCGGCGAACCGGTTGAGAATCCACAGCCGCTGCTGCGCGGGCGAGAGCGGGATGCTCGCCGGGCGGCCGGTCGGCCGTAGTGCCGGAGAGGAGGTGTCGAGGTGCTGGGTGGAGAACCGTTCGGCCAGTGCCGCGATGGTGCCTGCCTCGAACAGATCGCGGATGGTCACCCCGGCGCCGAGGGTGCCGTTGATCCGGGCGACCGCGCGCGCGGCGATCAGCGAATTGCCGCCGAGATCGAAAAAGCCGTCCTCCACGCCGATGTCGTCGATCTCGAGTACCTCGGCGAAGATGTTGGCCAGCACCCGCTCGACCTCCGTGCGCGGCGCTATGCTCGCGCGGCCGGTGGGCCGGACATGCGCGGCGGGCGCGGGCAGCGCGGCACGATCGATCTTGCCGTTGGCGCTGAGCGGCAGCTCGTCGAGCTCCATCAGGGCCGTCGGCACCATGTAGGAGGGCAGCGTCTCGCGCAGGCCGGTGAGCAGGGCCGCGGTGTCGAGCCGCTCGGCCGCGTCGTCGCCTCGGGCACCGGGTGCGGCGACCACATAGGCGACCAGTTCGTCGCCGGTACGCCCGGTGTGGGCGATGCAGACCGCGCGAGCGACCCGATCGTCGGCCAGCAGGGCGGCCTCGATCTCGCCGAGTTCGATGCGCTGTCCGCGAATCTTGACCTGGAAATCGGTGCGCCCCAGGTATTCCAGGACACCGCGCTCGGGCCCACCGGCCGAACCGCGGCCACGCAGGTGCCAGCGCGCGAGATCGCCGGTGCGGTACATCCGGGTGCCGGGAGTGAACGGATTGGCGACGAACCGGTCGGCGGTGAGCCGCGGCTGACCGAGGTACCCGCGAGCGAGCTGGGTTCCGGCCAGGTACAGCTCCCCCACCCCACCGGGCGGCACCGGCTGCAATCGCGCATCCAGCACATAGGTCTGGGTGTTCCAGACCGGCGAGCCGATCGGAACCGACTCCGGGTCGGCCGGGCAGGGCCAGTAGGTGACGTCGACGGCTGCCTCGGTCGGGCCGTACAGATTGTGCAGCCGCGGCCCGGGCAGGGCCGCGTGGAAATCGCGGACGGTGGCCGGCGGCAAGGCCTCACCGCTGCAGAACACCCGGCGCAGCCCGGTGCAGCCGCGCACATCGGTATCGGTGACGAACACCGACAGCATCGACGGTACGAAATGCGCTGTGGTGACGCCCTTGGCCGCGATGACCTCGGCCAGGTAGCTGGGGTCGCGATGCCCGTCCGGCCGGGCCACCACCAGCCTGGCGCCGATCTGCAACGGCCAGAAGAACTCCCAGACCGAGACGTCGAAGGTGGCCGGGGTCTTCTGCAAGACCGCGTCACCGGCGTCGAGGGGGTATTCGTGCTGCATCCATTGCAGCCGGTTGACGATGGCGGCATGGCTGACGCCGACGCCCTTGGGGTTACCGGTGGAACCGGAGGTGAAGATGACGTAGGCCAGATGATCGGGACGCAGTGGGGCCGAGCGGTCGGCATCGGTGATCGGATCGGGCGAGTAGCCGGACAGATCGGCGGTGTCGAGGATCAGTCCTGGCGCGTGCTCGGGGAGGTTGGCCGCGTCCGCGGCAGCCGTCAGCACCGCGACCGGCGCGGCCTGCTGCACGATCCGCTCCATCCGCTCACGCGGGTAGTCGACGTCGAGCGGGAGATAGGCCGCGCCCGCCTTCACGATGGCGTACAAGCCGACCACCAGGTCCAGGCTGCGGCGCAGGTAGACACCGACCACCCGATCGGGCCCGGCGCCACGGTCGATGAGCATCCGGGCCAGCCGGCTCGAGCGTTCGTCCAGTTCGCGGTAGGTGAGCGATTCGTCCTCGAACTCGACCGCCGTCGCGTCGGGGCAGGCCGCGGCACGGGCACCGAACAGCCCGGCCAGCGTATCGGCGGCAACGGGCACCTCGGTGGCATTCCAGGCCTGCAGCACCCGATGACGCTCGGCGTCGGTGATCGCGGTCAGCGACAGGGCCTTGGTTTCGGTGCCCGCGGTAAGGAAACGGGCGAGGAAATCCAGGAATCGTTCGTGGTGCATGGCGAGTTCGGTCTCGCCGTAGAGCTGCGGGTTGGCCTCGAAATCGATGTGGATGCGATCGCCGACCCCGTTGTAGAGGTTGATCGACAGATCTTCGACCGGACCGGTGGCCAGCACATGCAGCGAGCCGAGCAGACTGCCGAACTTCAGCTCGTTGTGGAACAACATGATGTTGACCATCGGGCCGAAGAACCCGCGCGCGTCGCGCGAGTATCCGCAGTCGCGCCGGATGTCGTCGTGGCGGTAGCGCTGATGCCGCAGCGCGCCGGTGATCTGCAGTTCCACCGCACGTACCACATCGCGCACGGTGGTCTCCTCGGCGAACCGCACCCGCAGCGGCACCACATTCGACACCACACCGGCCGAGCGGCGCAGCGCGACGGTGGTGCGAGCCGAGACCGGCAGGCTCAGCACCACGTCGTCGGTGCCGGTGACCGAGCGGACATAGCAGGCCAGCGCGGCGGCGAACAACGTCGAGTTGGCGGCGCCGAAAGCCGTGCTGGCCGCGGTGACGGCGGCTTCGGTGCGCTCGTCCAGCACGGCGGTGGCCCGGCGGCGGCCCGGATCGGGCATCGGCACGGCACTGTTGGCGTTGGACAGGCTGAGCGTGCCGCCCACGCCGTCCAACTGCTCCATCCAGTACTCGCGGTCGCTGCGGAAACGCGCGGAATCGCGGTAACGGGACTCGTCGGCGTAGATCTCGGCCAGCGGGGTGGCCCGGGAGACCGCGGGCTCGGTCTGGTTCTCGATCGCGGTGTAGATCTCGGCGGTGCGGGTGAGCGCGTTCATGGCGCCGTAACCGTCGATGACGATGTGGTGCGCGCGGGCGTACCAGATGTAGTCGTTGTCGCCGTAGCGCAGCACCGCGTTGGTGATGAGCGGATCGTTGTCCAGGTCGATCGGCGAGCTGGCATGCTCGTTCATCCACTGCATGGCCGCGGCGTGCGGGTCGGCCTCGCCGCGCAGATCCACCCGGGCCCAGCCCGGCCGGTGGAACGGATCCACCACCTGGTGCGGTACGCCATCGATTTCGACCAACCGCAGCAGTCCGACCTGGGTCTCGGCGCCGAAGCGCTCGATCGAGTAGAGCAGCCGGCCCGCGTCGAGGTCACCGTGGATCTCCACGTACTGCGCGATGGTCAGCGGCACGTCCGGGCGAATGCGCTGCGCGTACCACAGGGCTGTCTGCGCAGGCGACAAGGCGAACGGTTGTGCTGAGAATTCGCCCGATGAACATTGGTCGACACGATCCGTGGCCAATGAACTCATCAATCACTCCGTTCTGCCGCTGTTCACGCAACTCCCCGAGCACTTCACGGTCGGCGCGCACGCGCCTAGCCGTAGGACGTAGTCCACGAATGATGATTCGGAGCGTCATGGCGGCCGGATTGCCGGGGGTTCGGATTTGTTTCACTTCCAACGGCCTTGGCACAACGCCACTTTGGACAGCTACATTTTCGCTATCTGGCGTCGGCCGGAAACTTTCCGACAGGAACGCCGGAAAATGGCGCGCTGACGTGCCGGTCCCACCGGCCGACGGCTATCGTCGGGCGAACCAGGAATTCCACCGCGCCGCAAGACCGCACGTTCGCTCGAACCAGACAGATAACGGGCGTTCGGTTAGCCCAGCGCCTATAGCGCAGACGGGTGCGCCGGAAATTCGGGCGAAGACGCTCGCTCGGTCGGCTCATTCGGGCGCCGGGTTCGCCGGCGGATTGCCGCGACCGCCAACGCGGCGGCGGTGAGGATGATGGCCGCCCATTCCGGTGCCGCACCGAGCCGGGTGGCCACCGTCGTCGAACTCCGCAGTGGAAGCTCGGCGATCAACGCCGCGGGCACGAACAGCTCGGTCTGCTGACTCACCGCGCCGTCGGCGGTGATCATGGCGCTGACACCGGTCGTGGCCGCGACGACGAGCGCCCGCCCGTGTTCCACCGCGCGCACCCGGGACATGGCCAGCTGCTGATAGGTCATCTCGCTGTCGCCGAAGGTCGCGTTGTTGGTCGGCACCGTCAGCAGCTGCGCGCCCGCGGCCATGGAATCACGGAAGGCGCGGTCGAAGGCCACCTCATAACAGGTGGCCACGCCCAGGTCGACCCCGGCGATGCCGACCGTGCCGTCGCCGTGGCCGGGAACGAAATACCCGGCGCGATCGGCGTATTCGGAGAACAATCGGAAGAACCCGCGCATCGGCAGGTACTCACCGAAGGGCTGGATGATGCGCTTGTCGTGCCGATCGGCAGGGCCGGACTGCTCGGTCCAGACCATCATCGAGTTGGTCGTGGTGCGGTCGTCGTTGACCAGCACGGCGCCGATCAGGATAGGGGCGCCCACGCGGCGCGCGGCGCGCGTGATGATAGTGGCGGCGTCGGCGTTGCGCAGCGGGTCGATATCGGAGGAGTTCTCCGGCCAGATCACCAGATCCGGCTGCGGCGCGCGGCCTGCGGCGATGTCATCGGCCAGCTGTTCGGTGCGGCGGGCGTGGTTGTCGAGGACGGCGCGGCGCTGGGCGTTGAAGTCCAGGCCGAGCCGGGGCACGCTGCCCTGGATGGCGGCGACGGTGACGGTCGATTCACCGTCGCCGGGAGCCGGCAGCGTGGGGCGCAGGGCGAGTCCGGCCACCGGCATGACCGCGATGACGACGACCGCGGCGAGGACCGCAGGTCGACCGCCGCCGCCGCGCACCGCCACGACCAGCGCCGCGATCCCGGTGCCGGTCAGCGCAGCCGCGAAGCCGACCAACGGAGCACCGCCATAGGCGGCCAACGTCAGAAACCATCCGTCGGCCTGTCCGAAAGCCAACCGCCCCCAAGGGAATCCGCCGAAGGGAAAACTGGAACGCCCCCATTCCGCTGTCGTCCAGGCGAGCGCGACCCACACCGGCCATCCCGGCAGAGTACCGAGCAGCCGGGCCATCAGACCGAACAGACCGACATAGACCGCGCACGCCGCCGACAGCGCCAGCCACGGCACCGGGCCGACGTAGATGCCCGTCCACGGCAGCAGCGGCAGGAAGAATCCCAGCCCGGCCAGCACTCCGTAGCCGAAACCACCCCGCAGCCTGCCGGTGCCGCGCACGGTCAGCGTCAGCAGTGCGATCCCGGCGGGCGCCAGAAACCACCACGGTCGCGGCGGAAAGCTGCCGAACAGCAGCACGCCGGAGACGACGGCCGCCACCGCCCGGATGAGGACCGGATGCCGGTCGAGCAGCGCAGCCGGACGCGAGCAGAAGCCGGCGGACTCAGCCGCCATAGATGGTCACTCCCCGGTGCACCGTGCGCAGGCAGCGCGGCAGCGCGTCTTCCGGGGCGAGCGAGGGCAGACCGGGAACGCGCGAGCGCGGGTCGGTCGACCAGCGCTGCAC
>NZ_BAFY01000136.1 GCF_000308555.1 Nocardia cyriacigeorgica NBRC 100375
CCGATCGAACCTGCGCCGCGCCGCCCGAAGGACGACCGGCACCGGGACGGATCGCCGAAACCCGGACCGGCACCGGCGCGGATCGCTGAATCCCGACCGGCACCAGCGCAGATCGCCGCACCAGTGACGGCACGGGGGCGGCAGAAGAGCAGCCGCTCCAGCGCAGCTCGCCGAAGCTCTGCGGCCCCGCCGTTTCAGGTACGGCTTTCGAGCATCGGCCGTTCAGACGTGCACGTCGAGGCGATTCGCTACCGATCGCCACCCGGGCGGTGCTACCCGCCCGAGGACGGCGCGAGCCGGTGTTGTCGGCGCTCACTCAGCGGTTGCGGCCGTCGGCACGCCGCGGGAACCACTCAGACTTCCCCCAACCCGAACATCAACCCGTACAGGGAGATCCCATGTTCCACCTCCTTCCCACACGCTCAGGCCTGCGCCGGGCCGCCGCCATCGCCTTGGTGGCCGCGCCGCTGGTCGCGCTCGGCTGCTCGGAAGATTCCGGCGCGCCGGCCGATTCCGCCGCCGCCGTCACTATCAGCGAGCAATGGGCCAAGGCCGCCGACAGCGGTATGTCGGCGGCGTTCGGACAGCTGCACAACGCCGGCGACACCGACGTCACCGTCGTCTCGGCGACCAGCCCGGCCTCGGCCACCGTCGAACTGCACGAGGTGGTGACCGGCGATGACGGCGTCAAGGTCATGCGCCCGAAAGCGGGTGGGTTCCGCATCCCGGCGGGCGGTGAGCTCGCGCTCGAGCCCGGCGGCAACCACATCATGTTCATGGACCTGCGCGGTCCGCTGCGCACCGGTTCGGAGGCGCCGGTCACGCTCACTTTCGACGACGGCTCGACCACCACGTTCACCGCGCAGGTTCGCGACTTCCCCGGCAACCAGGAGAATTACGAGCCCGGCGGCGAGCACGGTGACGGCGCCGCGGCGCCGGGGCACGGTGGTTGAGCCGGCCCGCGCCCGTTCCGTCCGGCTGAACCGGCGGCGGCTGCTCGGTGGCGGTGCGGCCGCCGCGGGCGTCGCCGGTCTCGGCCTCGGTGCGGCCGCGTTCACCACCCACCGCGACGACACCTCGCCCGCATCGTCGGCGGTCGAACCGTTCTACGGCGAACATCAGGCAGGTATCGCGACCACACCACCCGCGCACGCAGCATTCGTGGCGCTGGATCTGCGACCGGGCACCGACGGTGACGACATCGTCGGCGTGCTGAAGATCTGGACCGAGGACGCGGCGCGCCTGACCGCAGGCCGCCCGGCGCTCGGCGACACCGAGCCGGAACTGGCGGGGCGCCCGTCCCGGCTCACCGTCACCGTCGGTTTCGGCCCACGCGTGTTCGACGTAGCCGGACTCGCCGACCGGCGCCCGCACTGGCTCAAACCCTTGCCGCCGTTCGCCATCGACCGGCTCGATCCCGGTTACGGCGACGGGGATCTGTTGCTACAGATCTGCGCCGAGGAATCGACCACGGTCGCGCACGCGGTCCGGGTGCTCTGCAAGAGTGTGAAGTCGCTGGTGTCGGTGCGCTGGGTGCAGCGCGGGTTCCGCGACGCCGCACCGGGCGCCACGCCACGGAATCTGATGGGTCAGGTCGACGGCACGGTCAATCTCGCCGCAGGCACACCGGATTTCGATCGGCTGGTATGGGATGACGGTGCCGCTCAGCCGTGGCTGGCGGGCGGGACCTCGCTGGTGCTGCGCCGGATCGCGATGACCCTGGACACCTGGGATGAAATCGACCCCGAGGGCAGGGAATTGACGGTCGGGCGCCGGTTGTCCAACGGTGCGCCGCTGACCGGGACGAGCGAGTTCGACGAGCCGGATTTCGCGGCGGTCGACGCCAGCGGCATCCCGGTGATCCCACCGTCGTCGCATATCGCTCGCGCCCATCACACCCATGACGGCGAGCGGTTCCTGCGTCGTGGTTACAACTACGACGATCCGCCGCGTCCGGGCGAGACCTCGAACTCGGGGCTGCTGTTCGCCGCCTACCAGCGGGATGTGACGGCGCAGTTCCTGCCGGTGCAGCAACGGCTGGCCGAGTTCGACGCGCTCAATGTGTGGACGGTCCCGGTGGGTTCGGCGGTGTTCGCCATTCCGCCGGGTGTCCGCGCGCCCGGCGGGTATCTCGGGCAGTCCCTGTTCGAGCGGTGAGCGCACGGTTCCCGGCGCCGGCGATCCCGGCCCGGGAACCGTGCCGAACTCAGGTCCAGAGCGCGGCGATCAGCACGTTGAGGATGGCGAGCCCACCGGCCGCGTGGGTCATCCACGGAACGGCCTTACCGCGTTTGGCGTCGGCGCGGCTCATTTCGGCGAACGCCGCGACGAGCACCGAGATGGCCAGCTTGAAGCCGATCTTGACCATGTTCAGGTCCTTGTCGAGTGAGTCGATCGACTCCGCCAGCCCGACCAGGATCACACCGGTGATCAACTGCAGCCGCGCACCCCACACCATCAACTCCGAGACCACGGGTTGACTCGCGGCGTAACCGCCGACGACCGCGGCCATTCCGAGCAGATGGGTGACAACCACGATGTTGTAGACAACGTCCATAGCGCCCAACGCTAGCCGATGCGGGACACCTCTACTACGTCAAGTCGTATATTCGGCGGAGCACCGGTCGCACCTGCCCCGTGCCGTCCGGATCTCCCCCGAAAACGTGCCGACCTGGGCATCGGCGGCTTCGTGGCCATCGAGCGCTCCGGCCTCGGCATCCTCGGTGGGCGTGGGCTTTCACTGCGGCCGAGGCGCACAACCGGTGCCACACGGCCGGCGAGCGCGTGCGCCAGGTAGAGGTTGCGCCGGACACAGAGAAGCCGACAGCCCGCCGGAGATGTCCGGCGGGCTGTCGGCACAGCGGTCTGCGTATTACTCGGCCGAGAAGCTGGAGAGCCCGCCGAAGCCGCTGAAGATGTCACCGAATGCACTCAGAAGGTCTCCGAGGCTGCCCAGGTCCACTGAACCCATTTCCACTCCTATCCGTGTGCGAATTGCGACGCTCTTGCACCGCCGCACACCATTGGTAGTCACGTTATCCAAACGTGATTCGCCATTTATCTTAACGTTATACACATCCAGGTGAACTCGAGCTGAACCAGCCCGCCGCAATGCGCTGACCTGCATTTATGCAGATAAATAACACCCATGTCGGTAGACAAT
>NZ_BAFY01000135.1 GCF_000308555.1 Nocardia cyriacigeorgica NBRC 100375
AGCCGGTTGCGTGGGATGTCGAGGGCGAAGTTCGCCTCCGGATCGGTCAGCGGGCGCGTGGAATCCAGCTCCTCGAGCCGGTCGGGCAGCGGCTTGGTGACCACCGGCGCCCAGCGTTTGCCGTCACGCAACAGCACCTCGTCGCAGTTGTCGTGCGAGAAGGCGCCGGGCACGGCCAGTTCGGCCACCAGGTCGGCGATCGGAGTACCGGGCTCGACGTCGATGAGCCGCCACCGCAGCGGGGTCTGCTCGTTGAGCAGCACGCGCCTGGCGCCGGCGAGGGCGGCCTGGCGTGGGTTCGGCGGGACCTGGCTGCCGGGCAGGGTGAAGGCGCCCTCGGTGACCAGGGTGCAGTGGGCGACGCCGTCACCGAAGACCGATTGCGGTGTGTCGGCGCCCTCGACGGGTGGGTTGGCGAATTCGTCCACGGCGACCGCGAGCCGCTTCAACGTCCACAGGCCGGCCATGTCGTCGTCGACCGTGCCCGCGACGATGCAGACGTGCAGTCGGTCGGTGCCGTCGGCCTTCGCCGCGGCCAGGTTCGCGACCAGGTCGGCTTCCAGCGATTCTCCGGCCGGATCGGCGACATACAGCCGCGCACCGGGCAGCGCCGCCGCGAGTTCGCCCGCGCGGCTGCCCGCGCCCAGCTGCACGATGACCGTGGACGCCGAACCGGCCTCGGCCAGCGCGGCCGGGTCGATCGGGTCCCGCTCTTCCATGGTGTCGCTGTAGTAGAAGTCGGCCATCCGATGCATCGGGCTGTCGCCGGGCTTGAGCGCACCGATCTGCAATCCGGTCAGCCGGGCGACCAGCAGGTGATCGGAGTCGAGCAGATCCACATCGGCCCGCAGCCGGGCGTTCGGGTCGCGGCGCGCGACCACGGTGATCTTGTCCGGCAGGTCGGCCAGCAGGCGCACGGCAGCCACACCGACGGGCACCATCACGCCCTCGTTGATACGTTCGTCGGCGAACAGCAGGGCCGCGCACTGCATGGCCGCGTCGACGACCGCGGGATGGGCGAGGTGACCGGAATCGGCGGCGATCGAGCCGTCGACGGTGGCCACCACCGCGTCGCGGCCGACCCGCACCGAGGTCACCCGCTGGAACGACGGACCGTACTGCAGGCCCGCCGCGGCCAGACCCGCGTAGAACATCGCCGGATCCACATCCACGCCGACGTCGATGGACGGCACCCGGACCACGGTCTGCTCATGGCTGCCGGTCAACGTCCGCCCGGAGGCGTGCACCGTCCACGCGGTACCGGTGGCGCTGCGCGATCGGATCAGGAACCGGCCGCTGGCCTCCTCGACGCTCAACGCGACCAGCGGCACATCCGGTGCGCCCATGATCAGCGGTGCGATGAACCGAACCCCTTCCAAGGCGACCTGTTTGGCGCCGATCCGGGACGCGGTGGCACTGAGCGCGGCATCCAGATAGGCGGCGCCGGGCATGATCTTGATGCCGTTGACCACGTGGTCCGACAGCCACGGCAGCAGCTCGGTACCCACCTGCAACAACCACTCGGGGCGGCCCTCGACGTCCGGATCGCCGAGCATCGGAGAGGAATTCGGGGTCCCGAGACGCGCCTGTTCGAACAGCGGCAGCGCCGAGTGCAGCCGGGTGCGCTGCCACGGGTAGCGCGGCAGCGGCAGATGCGGGGTGGCCGGGCGGTCGGGCGGGAACAGCAGGTCGCGGTCGAGCACACCGGCGGCGTGCAGACCGATCAGGGCGCGGCGGATGCTCACCGTATCGGGCTGTTCGCGGTCCAGGGTCGCCACGGTCGTGCCGTTGACGTCGGCGGCGAGCATCGCCTCGCGAATGTTGCCCGACAGCACCGGATGCGGACCGACCTCGAGGAAGACCCGGCTGCCCGCGGCGGTCAGCGCGCCGATGGCGTCGCAGAACCGCACCGGCTGCCGCACATTCGACCACCAGTACTCGGCGTTCCATTCGCCCTCGCTGACCTGTGCGCCGGTGACCGTGGAATACAGCGGCACGGTGGGCGCCTGCGGGTTCAGCTCGGCCAGCACCGCGCGCAGTTCGGCTTCGATCGGCTCCATCAGCCTGCTGCGGTAGGGCACCTCCACGCGCAGGCGCCGCGCGAAGACACCGTCCTCGGTGAGCTTTTCGGCCAGCTCATCCAATCTGTGCACGTCACCGGAGAGGGTGAGCGCGGTGGGGCTGTTGACGGCCGCGATATCGATGCGCGGATCGTCGCCGATGAGTTCGAGCGCCTGCTCCTTGCTCAGGCCGACCGCGAGCATGCCCCCGGTGCCCGCGGTGCTCGCCTGCAGCCGGGCCCGGTGATAGGCCACCCGCACCGCGTCCCGCAGCGACAGCATTCCACTGATGTAGGCCGCCGTCACCTCGCCGACACTGTGGCCGACGATCGCGGCGGGCGTGATCCCGTACCGCGCCAGCTCGCGCACGAGACCCACCTGGACCAGGAAGTTGGCCGGCTGCGCCACCTCGGTTCGGGTCACCCGCGACTCGTCCTCGGGCTTGTTGAGCTCCTCGATGATCGACCAGCCCGCGACGGCCCGGAATTCGGCGTCGACTTCCGCGGCGGCCTCGGCGAAGGCGCCGCCGTCCGCGAGTAGTTCCCGGCCCATCTTCCAGTGCTGCGGGCCCATACCGGAGAACACGAACACCGGTTCGGCGGCGCGGGAAATGATGGTTTTGGAGGCGTCGCGGCCCTCACCGCCGGCGTAGGCGCGCAGTTCGTGGATCAGGTCGTCGGTGGAATCGCCGAGCAGCACACCGGTGCGGTACGGGTGATGCGCCATCCGGGTCCAAGCCGCTTCGGCGAGGTGGCCGGGGTCGGCGCCGGCGCTGAGCAGATCGGCGAAACGCCCGGCCAGCGCGCGGGCAGCGGCCGTGCTGCGGGCGGAGATGGGCAGGATGCCCAGGTGGGTGTGGGTCATGCCGGGGTCCGGTTGCGGTGGTTCGCCGGTGTATTCCTGCAGGATGGCGTGGGCGTTGGTGCCGCCGTAGCCGAAGCCGTTGACCGCCACCGACATCGGCGGTGCGTCGGCGGGCAACGGCTGCGCCTCGGTCTGCACGTGCAGGCCGAGCTCGTCGAAGGGGATGTCGGGGTTCTGTTTCTCCAGCCACCCCTGCGGCGGCAACGTGCGATGCTGGATGGCCAACGCCGCCTTGATGACGCTGGCCACGCCCGCGGCGGCCTCGGTGTGCCCGATGGTCGCCTTCACCGAGCCGACGCCGACCGTTCCGGTGCGCCCGGTGGCCGCGCCGAATACCTGCCCCAACGCGCGCAATTCGACCGGGTCGCCGACCAGCGTGCCGGTGCCGTGTGCTTCGAGGTAGGTGATGGATTCCGGAGCGAGGCCCGAACGCTCGCACACCGAACGGGCCAGCGCTTCTTGTGAATCGACATTGGGCACGGTGATCGCGGTGGTGCGCCCGTCCTGATTGGATCCGGTCGCCTTCACCACCGCGTAGATGCGGTCGCCGTCACGCACGGCGGCGTCGAGCTTCTTGAGCACCACCATGCCCGCACCTTCGCCGCGGCCGTACCCGTCGGCCGAGGCGTCGAAGGATTTGCAGCGACCGTCCGCGGCGAGGAACCCGCCCTTGCACATCAGCACGAAGGTCTCCGGCTGCAACATCACATTGACGCCACCGGCCAGGGCCACTTCACAGTCGTCGTTGTCGAGCGCCTGGCAGGCCAGATGGAACGCGACCAGCGAGGACGAGCACGCGGTATCGACGGTGATCGCCGGCCCGACGAGGTTGAGCGCGTAGGCGATCCGGTTCGACAGCATCGTGTAGGACGCGCTGGCGGGGGTGTGCATATCGGTGTGGAACAGCGCGGGGCCGACCACACCGATCACCGACTGGTCCACCACGAACCCGCCGACGTACACCCCGACCGAGGAGCCTGCCGCGCGTCCGGCGTATCCGGCGTCGTCGAGCGCTTCCCAGGTGACCTCGAGCATCAGCCGCTGCTGCGGGTCGAGTACCGTCGCCTCGCGCGGTGAGATGCCGAAGAAGTCGGGGTCGAACTCCCACGGATCGATGGTCATGAAGGCGCCGCGCTTGGTGTAGGAGCGGCCCGGTGTGCGCGGTTCCGGGTCGTAGTAGCGGCGGTAGTCCCAGCGATCGGCGGGCATGTCGACGACGCCGTCCCGCTTGTCGATCACGAAATCCCAGAAGGTCTCCGGTGAGTCGATTCCACCCGCGAACCGACAACCGATACCCACGATGGCAATATCAGACACACATTCCTCCGGTGTCTCGGTAGCGGCGATCACCGCAACCTTTTCTCGGCGATCACACTCGTCTCATGCGGCCCTACGCAGTCGACCGATGGGGCCCAAACTATGACCGGACGAAACGATATGGAAACGATTCGACCGAGGTTGGGGAACTCCACTGGCACGGACCGGGCGCGCTTGTGATCGCCCACCAGTCCGCCTGCCGTCGCAGTGCCACGCGAAAATCCCCATTCACCGGGAAGAGTCACGTATTCGCAGATCATCGCCGCATTCCGGGCCGGATCGAGCCGCCGGCGCACGGCCCCTTGACGGCACGCAGCGCACCGATACACATGCGTCACAACCGATTCCGCTACCGGGTTGTGACGCCGCAGAAATCGGCGCTGTCCGCCACGGAACGCGCGGGCAGAGTTGTATCGTCGCCTCGATCGTCATGCATACAGCCGGAAGCCGCGATTATTCATCGCTACCGGCGGTGAATTCGTGAGAACAATTTCGTCCCGCCTTGTCCGATGATGCCCGGCGGAATGGCGTCGCGTTGCGGCAGACCGGGCCGAACCGTGCGATGGATATGGGAGGCGGCAATTGTTCGCCGAATTGACACACTGGGCCGATGTGGTGGTGCGGCGGCGTTTCACCGTCCTCGGGGTGATGGTGGCCGGTCTGCTGGCCGTCGGCTGGTACGGGCTCGGGCTCGGCGACCAGCTCAGTTCCAGCGGCTGGGATGATCCGGGCTCGGAGTCGGTGCGCGCCGCGCAATTACGCGATGAGGTGTTCGGCATCGATCACAGCGCCGATGTGCTGCTGCTGTTTCACGCTCCCGAGGGCACGGCCATCGATGATCCGGCGTTCGCCGACCCGATCGTGGCGTGGCTGAACCAACTACCGCAACGGTTCCCCGCGCAGATCGACCGCATCAACGGCGCCTACTGGCCGACCGAGACCGGCGTGGCCATGCCCGATATCTTCGGCACCGACGACCGCAGGCACGCCTTCGCGTCGGTGGCGATCAGCGGCGCCGACGACACCACGCAGATGCGCAACTTCCGTGCGGTGGCACCCGCTCTGACACTGCCCGGTGTGGATATGGAAGTGGCCGGTGGGCAGGCGGTGGCGGGCGCGCTGAACGACACCATGGCCCATGACCAGCGGCGCATGGAGCTGTTTGCGATCCCCGCGGTGGCGGTGCTGCTGTTCTTCCTGTTCGGCGGGGCGGTGGCCGCGGCACTGCCACTGATCGTCGGCGGGCTCACCGTCCTCGGGGCGTGGGGTCTGCTGCGGCTGCTCACGACGGTGACCGAAGTGAATTCCTTCGTCTCCCCGGTCGTTTCGATGGTCGGGCTCGGTCTGGCCATCGACTACGGGTTGTTCGTGCTGAGCCGGTTCCGGGAAGAACTGGCCGACGGCCGCGAAGTCGACGACGCGGTGCGGCGGTCGGTGCGGACCGCAGGTCGCACCGTGCTGTTCTCGGCCACCATCGTGGTCGTCGCGGCGGGCGCCATCCTGGTCTTCCCGCAGGGGTTCCTGAAATCCTTCGCCTACGGCGCCATCATCACCATCTCGCTGGCGGCCCTCACCTCGATCACGGTCTTGCCCGCGATGCTGGCCGTGCTCGGCCGCCGGGTGGACCGCTTCGGCGTCGCCTGGTTCCGTACCGCCACCGCTCCGAATCAGGAGCCGGACAATATGTGGGGCCGCATCGCGGGACGGGTCATGAAACGGCCGCTGGCGGTGGGGATCGTCGTCTGCCTCGGGTTGCTGCTGTTGATCCTGCCGATGCGCAACCTGGCCTTCGGCTCCATCAATGAGCGGTTCCTGCCGCCGGAGCATCCGACCCGGCTGGCCCAGCAGCATTTCGACGAGTTGTTCCCGCTGCGCCAGATCGACCCGATCGACCTGGTCATCGTCACCTTCGACACCGATGCGGGCGAGACGGTCGTGGCCCGCGCCAACCAGGCGCCGGGTCTGGCGGCACCGTTTCCGGCGTTGATGCAGCGGCCCGCCCAGCCGAATGTGTTCGCCACGCAGACCGTGCTCGGCGCCTCCGGCGACGCCGGGGAAACCATCGACTACCTGCGCTCGATGCCGCTGCCGGCGGGCACCACCCTGCTCGTCGGCGGTCAGCCCGCGATCGAGAAGGACAGCATCGACGCACTGGTCGAGCGAATGCCGTACATGATCGCGCTGGTCTTCCTCGCCACCACCGTCCTGATGGCGCTGACCTTCGGGTCACTGGCGCTTCCGGTGAAGGCCGCCGCGCTGAACCTGCTCGGCCTCGGCGCCACCCTCGGCGTGCTCACCTGGGTGTTCATCGACGGCCACGGCGCCGATCTGCTCGGGTTCACGCCGCAGCCCATCATGGCGCTGGTGCTGGTGGTGATCGTGTCGGTGATCTACGGGCTGTCCACCGACTACGAGATATTCCTGCTCTCCCGCATCGTCGAGGCACGTGCCGCGGGCCTGTCCACCACCGACGCGATCCGGGCCGGCGTCGCCCATACCGGCCGGATCATCACCGCCGCGGCCTTGATCCTGCTGGTGGTCACCGGCGCGTTCGCGCTCTCGGATCTGGTGATGATGCAATACATCGCCTTCGGGATGGTGACGGCGCTGCTCATCGACGCCACCGTGGTGCGAGTGCTGCTGGTGCCCGCGAGTATGCGGCTGCTGGGTGAGGCGTGCTGGTGGGCGCCGCGGTGGATGCGCCGGGTTCCGCGCGTGGTGGCGGTCGAGCAGGCGCCCGCGGCTGCGTCATCCGGTGACGCGGACCCGGCGCCGGCCACCGGTGGACTGCGCTGAACGCCCTCACCCGGTGATCGCGGCCTCGATCATCGGCCACGAGTTGTGCAGGTCCTGCTGCCAGTAGCCCCAGGAGTGGGTGCCGCTGGGGCGGATGTCGACGGTGGCGGGAATGTCCAACTCACGCAATCGCTCTCGCAGCTGCTGGGTACAGGCGTGGGCGACGGCGTCCAGCATGCCGCCGAGCACGATCTGATCGGCGAGTTTCACCGGGTCGCCGTGGATTCCGGGACCGTCGAGCGTGTCGAGCGGACCGGGCCACCCGCTGCCGGAGGCGACATAGATGGCGGTGCCACGCAGCTCGCCGGCACGCAGGTAGGGATCGTTGGCCGCCCACAGCGGATCGGACAGCGGCCCCCACATGTTCGCGGGATCGCCCTGCTTGCCGAGTACGACGGTGTTGACCAGCGCTTGACCGCGCGGGTCGCTGGTTCGGACACAACCGCTGTAGGAGGCGATGGCGCGGAACCTCTTCGGCGCGTCGATCGCCAGCTGGAAGACGGCGGCAGCGGCCATCGACAGACCCGCCACCGCGTTGACGCCGGTGGTCGCAAGCGCGGAGTCGATCACCGGTGGCAGTTCCTCGGTCAGGAAGGTGGTCCAGCGATGGCGGCCCAGCTGCGGGTCGTCGGCGCGCCAGTCGGTGTAGAAGCTGGCACTGCCGCCGACCGGCATCACCACATTGACGTGCTTGTCGGCGAAGAAATCGACGGCATCGGTACTGGTGAACCAGTTCTTGCTCGCGGTCCACGCGCCGTTCTCGTCGCCACCGTCGACGCCGTTGAGCAGATACAGCGTCGACGCGGGTCGCGAACTGTCGGTGGCCGGAAGCACTTCGACCGTGATGGTCCTGCCCATCGCCGCGGAATACACGGTCAGGTCGAGAACCCGCCCGGGACCTTGAACCGCGGCCACCAGCCGTGAACCATTGCCCGCAGGTCGGGCAGCGTCCATCGCGCGCACCGGAATCGGCTGATCGGCGGGTACATCGGGGGCACCACGAGCCTGACCCTGCGAACCGCCGAGGGCGAGAGCGAGTGTCAGCACCAGAATGTGTGAGCCGCGTGAGCAGGTGCGGCGGCCCCGGCCGCCGGTGCGGACTTCCACTCGGAAACCTCACGATCGTCTCGGATGGGGCATGCGTGCGGCCGAGGTTACGACCGACTCGCTCGGCTCCGAGACAGTTCGACCCAGGTTTGGGCCCACACCCAAACACGCCCGGGCGACGCTGGTACCAGCGACAACCACGACCGTTTGGCGGCCGGTCAGGCGCCGGCGACGCCTGACCGCCGGGTGCGGCGCACCGGATCGGGCCGGTCATCACCCTCGACGGGTGAAGCGGATACGCATCGAATCGGGCACATTCGGATCACTATCCGCACCCCACGAAGGGATGAACGATGTCGCACTCCACTGAAACCGATTCTCCGGTCAAGCAGGGCTTCGCGGCGGGCACCTCGATCGGCGCATCGATTCTGCTGCTCACCGTTGGTGTGCTGTCGATCCTCCAGGGCATCTCCGCGGTCGCCGAGGACCAGCTGTTCGTCGTCGGCATCGAATATGTCTACGAATTCGATACCACCACCTGGGGCTGGATCCACATCGTCCTCGGCATCGTGCTAGTGGCCAGCGCGATCGGCCTGATGATGGGCACCACCTGGGGGCGTATCGCCGCGGTCACCATCGCGGCGCTGTCGATCGTCGCCAATTTCCTGTGGCTGCCCTACTACCCGCTGTGGTCTATCCTGATCATCGCGCTCAACATCGTCGTCATCTGGGCGGTCACCACGTGGAACCCCGAACAGGTGTGAAGCCACACATCGTCATTTCACCCGCAGGGTATGACGTAGCGACGGCAGCAGAACTCTAGGTTCACGGTATGGGCGCCGTAATCGGAGATCTGCTGCCGTTAGCGGTCGGTGTGGCGATCTCGCCGATCCCGATCGTCGCGGCCATCCTGATGTTGTTGTCCGCCAACGCGGGCACGACCAGCATCGGATTCGGTCTCGGCTGGGTGGTCGGGATCGTCGCGGTGACGGGCGTGGTCGTCGCACTGTCGGGAGTCCTGAGCGGTTCCGGCGACGAACAGCCGTCGGCGGCCGCCTCATGGATAAAGATCGTCCTGGGTGTGCTGCTGATCGCACTGGCGGTCGAACAATGGCTCGACCGCGCGGATACCTCGGTGCCGGGGTGGATGCGGGCCATCGACGAGTTCGGGTTCGGCAAGGCGACCGGGCTCGGTGTCCTGCTGTCGGCGGTGAACCCGAAGAACCTGCTGCTGTGCCTGTCCGCGGGTGTGATCATCGGAACGAGCGGGCTGTCGGCCGGCGGTGACGTGGTGGCGGTCGTGATCTTCACCGTCCTGGCGGCTTCCACGGTGCTGGTGCCCGTCATCGGCTACGCGGTCGCCGCCGACGAACTCCGCAGCGGACTCGACACCATGAAGGCCTGGCTCCAGGGCAACAACCACATCGTGATGGCCATCGTGCTGCTGGTGATGGGCGCCGTGGTGCTCGGCAAGGGCATCGGTGGTCTGTGATGGATACCCCAGGCGGCCGGCGTACACCGGCAAGGCCATGGCCGGTATTCCTCTCATTGCAGCATTACCAGCGCGGCTGGCTGCGCGCGGATGTGCTGGCAGGTCTGACGGTCTGGGCGGTGCTCGTCCCCGAGGCGCTGGCCTACGCCTCCATCGCCGGTGTGCCGCCCGTGGTCGGCCTGTATGCGGCGATCCCCGCGCTGGTGCTGTACGCGCTGGCCGGCAGTTCCCGGCATCTGGTGGTGGGCCCGATGTCGGCGACCGCGGCATTGTCGGCGGCGATCATCACTCCGCTGGCCGGCAGTGACGGCGCGCGCTTCGTCGCCCTGTCCACGGCGCTGGCCATCGCGACCGGCATCGTCGGATTGATCGCCGGGCTCATCCGGCTGGGCTTCATCGCCGCGTTCATCTCCGAGCCGGTGTTGAAGGGCTTCATCGTCGGTCTGGCTTTGACCATCATCATCGGCCAGGTACCGAAGCTGTTCGGCATCGAGAAGGAACCGGGCAATTTCTTCGAGCAGGCGTGGGGGGTCATCCGGCATCTGGGCGATACCCACTGGCGCACCCTGCTGATCGGCCTGCTCTCGCTCGCGGTGGTGCTCGGGCTCAAGCGCTGGCTGCCGCTGGTGCCCGGCTCACTGCTGGCGGTGCTGCTCGGCATCGCCGCGGTCACGGTGTTCGACCTCGACGACCACGGCGTGGCCATCGTCGGCCATATCGACGCGGGCCTGCCCTCGGTCGGTATGCCGGACGGCGTGGGCGTCGGCGACCTGATCGATCTGCTCGGCCCGGCGGTCGGAGTCTTGCTGATCGGTTTCGCCGAAGGGCTCGGCGCCGCGAAAACCTATGCGGCCAAGGCCGGCTACGAGGTGGATGCGAACCGCGAGTTGTTCGGTCTCGGCGCGGCCAACCTCGGGTCCGGGCTCAGCTCCGGCATGGTGGTCAACGGCAGCCTCTCCAAGACCGCCGTCAACGGCAGCGCGGGGGCCAGAACCCAGCTCAGTGGGCTCGTGGTCGCGGTACTCGTGGTCCTGACGCTGTTGTTTCTGACCGGGCTGTTCGAGAACCTGCCGGAGGCGACGCTGGCGGGTGTGGTCATCGCCGCGGTCATCGAACTCGTGGATATCGCCGCGCTGCGCCGCCTGTACCGGGTGTGGACGGCCCGGCTCGGCAGCATCTACGGACATGCCGCCCGCGCCGATTTCCTGGCCGCCATCGCCGCGATGGCGGGCGTGCTGCTGTTCGACACCCTCCCCGGGCTGGTCATCGGCATCGGGGTGTCCATGCTGTTGCTGCTCTATCGCACCGCACAGCCGCATATCGCGACCTTGGCCAAGGACGGCACCCGCTGGGTCGACGCCGAACGTCGCCCGGAACTCGAGCGCCGACCCGATGTGCTGGTGGTGCGCGTCGAATCCGGCTTGTTGTTCGCCAACGCCGATTACGTCAAACAGCACATCGAAGCCCAATGCACCGACCGCACCAAGCTCGTCGTCCTCGACGCCGAAACCTCCCCCGTCATCGACGTCACCGCCGCGCAGATGCTCGCCGAATTGCGGACGACGCTGGCCCGGCGCCGCATCGAGTTCGCGGTGGCACGTGATGTCGGACAGTTCCGGGATGCCCTCGGACGCAGCGCCGCCGGTGCCGAGCAGGTGCCGGTGTATCCCACGGTGCATGAGGCCATCGGCGCACTCGACCGGTGACGGCGGGCCGGTCGGCAGACCGCGACAGCTCTGTTCGGGCCGGTGCCGCCCTACTCCGAATCCGCTGCGGGAGAATCGGCTTTCGCGCGCTCGGCCGAGGCGACCGGTTCGGCGGGCTCCCCCTCGCCCTCGCCGCTCCCACCACCGATCAACGCGTCCACCCAGCGCGTCGACGGATCGATATCCAGCAGCAGCGCCTTCACCAACAGCGTCAACGGAATCGCCAGTAGCGCGCCGAGAGCGCCGAGGACCCAGGACCAGAACACCAGGGACAAGAACGTCACCGTCACGCTCAAGCCGACGGCATCGCCGACGAACTTCGGCTGGATGATCGACTGGATGACGAAGTTGATGACGCTGTAGACGACGATCACCCACACCATCGCCATCGGGCCGCTGTCGAGCAGCGCCAGCAACGCGGGCGGGACGAGGCCGATGACGAAGCCGATATTCGGGATGTAGTTGGTGATGAACGACAGCACCGCCCACAGCACCGGCAGCGGTACGCCGAGCAACCACAGCGCCCCGCCGTCGAGGACGGCGACGATCACACCGAAAACGGTGGAAACGATCAGGTACTTGCGGGTTCCCTGCACGAAGGACGTCAGCGCGTAGGCGATGTCCGGGCGCACCCGCTGCACGATCCGCATGCGCCTGCCGATGGTCATGCCGTCGACGGCCATGAACAACAGCAGCGCCATGACGAAGAACAGATTCGAGAACACCCCGAGCAGGCCGGCGAGCACATCGTCGAGGTAGCGCACCAGTTTGCCCAGATCGACGCTGCTCAGCGCCGTGCTGATGCGCTCCTGGTCCACTCCGGCATCGGCGAGGAACTCGCGTACCCCGGACAGCAGGTCATCGAGATTGTCGGTGTACTTCGGTAGCTCGGTGGCCAACTGGGCCGCCGAGACGACGAGAGCGCCGATCAGCCCGAACAGGATGGCGCTCACCGCGACCACCGCCACCAGCATTCCCAGCCACGCCGGCCACCCCTTCTTCCGCGCCCACCCCTGCACCGGTTGCACCGCGATGGTGAGCATCAAGGCGAGGAAGACGGGGCCGAGGATGCCCGCGAACACGGTCGCACCCGCGATGGCGATCACCGCGCCGGCCATGGCCAGCAGCACGATCAGGCCACGCGGGATCGACCAGACCGGCGCCGGCGAACCAGCCGCGACCGGCGAACCCTCGGCTCCCATGGGTGACCTCCTCGGGGAACGCGTTCAGTTGGCGAAGACCTCGCGCAGTTCGGTTCCTGCGCATGGGAGATCGGACCGTGGGCGATCTCAGCTCAGCAATTGCCGCTTCGCTGCGGCGAATTCCTCGTCGGACAGCACACCGGAATCGTGCAGCTGCCCCAATTGCTGAAGTTTGGCCACCAGATCCTCGGCGCCGCCGGCCGCCGGTGCGGGCGCCGCTGCTGCAGGCGGAGGTGGTGGCGGCGGTGCCTGCTGCTGTGCGGCGTAGGCCGCGCTCGCGGCGGCCCGCCGCTGCGCGCGCCGATCGACCGCGTTCGCCGTTGCGCGCGCGGTTCCCGAAATGACCGCGGTCCGGGCGACGGTGCCGAGCAGTCCCGGTCGTCCGACGCGTCCTCCACGGAAAACCATTGCCGTCCTCCTCTACTGAACCGACAGCGCCGCGTCGACGGCGTCGCGGGGAATCTGCACGTGCAGGGCGACCTCGCCGCCGGCACCGCGTACGGTGCCTGCCAGCTTGCGCGCCCAGGTCTCCTCGTAGGCGATCACCACCGCCGAGGTGCCCGGATCCATCGCGTCGCGCACCACATCCAGATCCGCGTCGCTCACCAGACCGCGCGGGTCGACGGTGACACCGTCCAGCCCCGTCTCGCCGAGTGATTCGTCGACCTCGATCTGGCGTACTTCGCCTGCCTCGTCCATCGACAGATAGATCAGATCGAGCACCGTGACGTAGCCTGCGTCGACCACTTCGGCCAGGGCGGCGGTGACGGACGCGTCGACGCGGGGACCAGGGAAGGAGAGCACGACCAGTTCCACCGGTCCGAGTTCGTTCGATCGAGTCATGGCCCTCACACCCCGCCCGCGCGCCAGGTGGACAACGCCCAGATGACGACGATGTTGAGCGCGATGACCAGCACCGACCACCACGGGTAGTACGGGATCCACAAGAAATTCGCGATGATCGACAGTCCCGCAAGCATCACCGCGATGACACGCGCCCACACCGCGCCGGTGAACAGGGCGAGTGCGATGAGCACGATCAGCCCGCCGAGCACGATGTGAATCCAGCCCCAGGTGGTCGTGTCGAATTCGTAGACGTATTCCCTTCCCGGAACGAACAATTCGTCATCGACAACCGCGGAAATGCCCTCGAAGAGCGAGAGCAACCCCAACACGAGCAGCAGTACCGCCACTGCGATCGTCGTCAGCGCGGCGACCCCCTGGCGGACCGGATTCCGTCCGGGTTCTGTCATGTGCGTCATGGCCAGCCTTTCGTCGGTGATCGGCCCTCCTACAGGTATGCCGTAGTCGCCGCGACCGTCGCGTCACCCGAAACGGATGAAACCCGCGCAACAATGCGGCGCTACTGGGTTATCCGGCTGCCGACCGTGTGCACGATGACGACATCGGGGTGCCACGGCACCAGATCGCGCACCGTGCGCTCGAGTTCCTCGACCGGAGGCAGCTGCTCGGGCGCCAGCACATGAATGGTCGCCGCGTCGTTCTGCAAGCTGACATCGGTCACCTGCGCGCCCGGCACCCGGTCCAGCCAGGAACGGGCCGCGTCGGCGATCTGGTCGGCCCACAGCGACGACAGCGAATTCACCACCATCGGAATCGCCACCAGGATCAGGCCCGCCGCCAGTACGGCGTACGCGCGTCCGCGGCGCATCGCCCCCGCGCCCGCCTCCCGGTGGTATCCGACGGCGACGAGCACCACCGTGGCGGTGATGATCATCGCGACCATATTCGAGGCGAACAGCACGAACGCGCCCAGAGCCAGTCCGGGGGCGTCCGAGCCGAGACACACACCGACCACGGCCAGCGGCGGGACCAGCGAGATCGCGATCGCCACACCGGGCAGCACGTCGCCGACATCGCGGCGGATGATGGCGATGACGCCGACCAGACCGGTCGCCAGCGCCGCCGTGAGGTCCATCAGCTTCGGCGAGGTCCGGCCGAGCACTTGCGAATTGGACAGCACATTCGTCGGATTCGGCAGCAACTGCGAGAACACGAACCCGACGAAGACGACCAGCACGATGCCGGCCAGCACCAGCCCGAGGCTGCGCGCGATCAGCGGCGCGCGCCCGGTCGCGATGCCGAGGCCGACGCCGAGAATCGGCACCGACAGCGGCGCCACGATCATCGCGCCGATGACGGTCGCGGTCGAGTCGCCGACCACACCGGAGGCGGCGATGATCCCGGACAGGGTGAGCATGATCCAGAACGCCGACCGCTTGGTGGTGGTCTCGCCGGTCCCGAGATCGAGCCGGTCGGTGAGTTCGTCGAGCGTACGACGCTGACTGCTGGGTATCAGCAGATTCATGGCCGCTCCGTTCAATCGGGAAGTTGTCGCATCTCGAGCAGGGTGAGCCCGAGGTTGTCGATGCGGGCGAGGATGGTGCGCATGGCCGTCGGTCCCGTGAGCGGTCCGTACAACACTGTCTGACCCTGCCGATGGCGGCCGGGGGTCAGTTCCGGAAACGCTGCCAGCGCGCGATCGGACAGCTCCCCGTCGAGGATGAACTCGTAGCGCATCGACATCAGGGCGCGGCCTCCCTCCGGATTCGGGTCCTCCCGGACGACTAGGCCGAGTGTCCCCGTGAAACGCGAGCGGGGGCGTCATCCCCTGCGGGTGAAGTGCCGGCCGGTCTCAGAGCAGGCCGCTGCGACGGGCTTCGGTCAGCACCTCGGTGCGGGAATTGACCCCGAGTTTGTGGTAGATACCGCGCAGATGGGTCTTCACTGTATTGATCGAGACACCGAGATCTTCCGCGATCTGCTGGGTGGTCCGCCCCGTCGGCAATTCCCGCAGAATGCGATGCTGCGTGGTGGTCAGGGCCGGATGCCGTTGCACCCGGATCGCCGCGGGATTCCGGCGAATCTCGGTCACGAAATCCTCATCGCGCCCGAAACTTCCGGCGAATTCGTCCAGTTTCTCCAAAGCGCCGGGAACGTCGAGAAATGGTCGCGCGATACGGTCCGGCGCGGCCAGGTGCACGGCGGTTTTCAGAGCGTCGATGGACTTGGTCGAATTACCCAGTTCGGCATGCGCACCGGCATACAGCAACCAGGCCGCGACCTGCTGCACCGGAGGCGGTGGCTCGGCGGCGGTGAGCAGTGGTTCGACCAGGGCCAGCACCGTCTTCGGCCGGTGCGTCACCGCGCCGACCGCGGCACCGGCGACGGCGACCTCCGGTATCTCGCCCAGCCGCGCGCGCGCCTGCTCGATGAGAAGCTGCGCCGTACGAGGTTCCTGCACGCGCAGCAGTCCCCACACCACGTGCGGGATCAATCCGCCGCTGATGGCCGCCGATGGGTGCACGGCGAGCAGTTCGACCGTCGCCGAACGCAGCAGATCGGCCGCACCGGCCCGGTCCGTGACGTCGTCGAACGCGACCAGGGCACCGACGAGCTGGGCCGGTAGCCCGCCGGCCGGTGTGGTCCCGCCATCGAGCCCCTCGCCTCGGACCAGCAGGCCGGTGCACAGATCGACCGAACCGGCCTCGCCCTGGAGATAGGCCCCGAAGGCTTCCATGGCGGCGGCATGCGCCGCATCGCTGGTGTGCGACAGCCCGTGCTCGCGCGCGATGTCGAGGGCGTGGGTGGCGCGTCGCCGCATGGCCGTGATCGCCCCGGTCCGGCCTGCCGCCGCCCCGAGCCGGGTGCAGGCCCGCAGCCGCAACCGCTGGTGCCCGGCGGTCTCGGCGAGCGCCAGCGCCGACCGCATCCGCTCCTCGCCCGCGGCGATATCGCCGGCCATGATCGACACCGTCGCCGCGGCGATGGACAGGTAGCACTGCGCTTCCGGCCGCAACGCCGTATCCGGGATCTCCGGTATCGGCACGAGGTCCGCCGACGGCGCGGTGGCCACCGCGATTTCGGCATCGACGGCACTGGTCAGGGCCGCGATCAGGGCCGGCTCGGCCAGGGTCGACATGTCCTGGCCACGGCCTGCCAGCACGTCGCGGAAGGCCACGGCGGCGGCGAAGTCACCGCCGAGCAGGGCGTCGATGGCCCGCAGCAGCACCATGAAGGAGTCGCCGAGCACCACCGAATCCGCCCCGGCGAGGGCATCGAACAAGGCCGGTCCGCCGCCGGCCATGACCTCGGACAACCCGTGTGCGGTCAGGAAATCCAGCAGCGGCCGCGGCTGCGACACGGCGGTCAGGTGGGTCCAGGCCTGGTGCGATTCACCCGCTGCCATCAGCGCATACGCGGTCCGCACCCGCAGATCGTCATGGAAGCCGGTGCCGAGGCGATTCGCCTCGGCCAGGAAATACCCGCGCAGGAACGGGTGATAGGCGTACCAGATCGTGCCGCCCCGCAGCACACCGGTGAGCGGATAGCTGATCCGCTCCAGCTCATGCAACCAGAACGCGGCGCCACCGCCGACGAGCTCGTCGGCCATCCGCTCGGTGAACTCGGCCGGCACACTGGTGTGGGTGAGGAACTGGCGCAGGGCAGGCGGTAGCGCGTCGATCAACTCCCCGACCAGCAGATCGGAAATCGAATTCGGCATCCGCGCCAGCACCGCCAGCGCGGTGGAGTAATCGCCGGAATGGGCGGCCAGGTAGATGGCGGCGATCCGGATCAGCGCGGCCCAGCCGTGGGTGAGGTCCATCAGCGTCGACAGCTGCGCCGGATCCAGTGCGCAACCGTGCTCGCGACACAGCCGCGCGGCCTCCTCGGTGGATAGCGCGAGTTCGTCTGCGCCCCAACGGATCAGCCGTGATTCCAGCTCCAGCAGATGCCACCGGATGGGCGGATCGAAACGAGCGCACAGCACCACCGCGAGGTTGGCCGGTGCATTGCGGAGAAAGTGCTCGAGGCCCGCCAGCGCCATGGGGTCGGTCAGCAGGTGTGCGTCGTCGAGGACGACGACCGTCGGCCGGCCGCGGTGTCCGATATCGGCCACCAACTCCGCGGCTTCGGCGACGGGCGTGCGCAACGCGGCGGACGCGGGCACCGGCAGACCGAGCCGAGCGCGCAGCTCCGCCCACATCCCGCGTGCCGTGTAGCTCTGCTCCGCGATGGTCAGCCATCCGATCCGGGGCCGGCCCGGTAGCCGTGGGCCCATCCGCTCGGCCCAGTCGGAGAGCAGCACGGTCTT
>NZ_BAFY01000134.1 GCF_000308555.1 Nocardia cyriacigeorgica NBRC 100375
CCTCGGACCGACCGAGGCGACGCCGTGATCACGCTGGGGTATGTCATCGCAACCGGCCTGCCGCTGGTCGTGCTGATCCTGGCGATGGTGCTGCCCGAACATCGGGACAAGCGATAATCGAGGTGGTGCCGCCGAGCGACGAGGGTCCGGGGAGCCATGTGGCGTCCCCGGATCTCGCGGTGATGTCGAGCGGAACGGCGGATCAGCCCGCGACCGCCGCCACTTCCTGTGACGCCTCGAGCTGTGGGTAGGTCGGGTATTCGATGCCCGAGATGTACTGGACGGTGCGCACCACCTGGCAGGAGTAGCCGAATTCGTTGTCGTACCAGACGTAGAGGATGGCGGTGTCGCCTTCGACGATGGTGGCGTTGGCGTCGATGATGGAGGCGGCGCGGGAGCCGATGAAGTCGCTGGAGACGACGTCGGTGGCGGCGGTGTAATCGACGTTGCGGCTCAGCGGGCCGGACAGGGAGACCCGGCGCAGGTAATCGTTCACCTCGGCCTTGCTGGTTTCCCGCTCGAGGTGCAGGTTGAGGATGGCCATCGAGACGTCCGGGGTGGGGACGCGGATCGAGTTGCCGGTGATCTTGGCCTTGAAGTCGGGCATGGCCTTGGCGACGGCGGAGGCGGCGCCGGTCTCGGTGAGTACCAGGTTGAACGGCGCGGAGCGGCCGCGGCGGTCGGCGTTGTGGTAGTTGTCGAGCAGGTTCTGGTCGTTGGTGAACGAATGCACCGTCTCCACGTGGCCGCGCAGGATGCCGAATTCGTCGTCCATCGCCTTCAGCGGCGGCACGATCGCGTTGGTGGTGCACGAGGCGCAGGAGAAGATCTGCTGCGTCAGGTCGAGGCCACGATGATTGACGCCGTGCACGATGTTGGGCACGTCACCCTTACCGGGCGCGGTGAGCACGACCTTCGCGATACCGGGGCGCAGGTGCTTGGACAGGCCCTCACGGTCGCGCCACTTGCCGGTGTTGTCGATGAGGATGGCGTTGTCGATGCCGTATTCGGTGTAGTCGACGGCCGCCGGGTCGTTGCTGTAGATGAACTTGATGACGTTGCCGTTGGCGATGATCGTGTCGTTGTCGGCGTCGACCTTGATGGTGCCGTTGAACTGGCCGTGCACCGAATCGCGGCGCAGCAGCGAGGCACGCTTGACCAGGTCGTCGGCTCCGCCGCGGCGCACCACCACCGCCCGCAGGTTCAGTCCGTTACCGGAGCCGGCCTTCTCGATGAGCAGCCGGGCCACCAGCCGGCCGATGCGCCCGAAGCCGTACAGGACCACGTCTCGCGGCCCGTTCGACTGCACCTTGCCGTTGGTGACATCGGCCAGGATGGCGGCGGTGAACTCGCGGATCGACAAGCCGCGATCGTCGGCGCGGTAGGCCATGATCAGCTGGCCGAGATCGATCTTGCACGGACCGAGGTCCAGCTCGGTGAGCGTCTGGAGCACGGGAAGCGTCTCGCCGACCGACAGCTCTTCGCCTTCGATCTGGCGGGCGAAACGATGGGTCCGCAGGATGCTGATCACCGACTTGTTCACCAGCGATCGACTGTGCAGCAGGATCGTCACGCCCTTGTCTCGATACAACGTACCGATGATCGGGATCATCGCCTCAGCGGCTGCTTCCTGGCTGTTCCAGCGGTCGAGTTGTTCAGTCGTCAACGCAGATCCTCGGGGCTTGATCGAAAGGTTCGCCGCATAAATGCTAGTCAGGCCCGGTGACATCACCGGAGCCGGATACCGCATTGTGAGATCCGCTGATGGCGCGCACCGAGGTACGGTGCGGGGCCCTCACCCGGCCGGCCAGCCGCCGTTGCGTTGACGCATGTCGGTTTTGTCGTCGTCGCCCGCAAGGTGCTCGATGCCGAGCTTCTCGGCGAACAGGTGGCGCTGGGTGATCCAGCCGAGCACCGACAGCCCGATCCAGGCCAGCGTGGAGGTGACCTGCTGCCAGCCGGGGTCGGGGCTGCGCAGGAATTCCAGCGAGTCGTTCATGCGGGCGACGCCGCTGAGGATCATGCTGGCGCCGCCGATCGAGGTCAGCCACAGCAGCGCGCGGGCACGGAACTTCTGCGCGAGGAACGCGCCGGCGACGCAGACCGCGAGCGCGACGATCATGCTCAGCGCCCAGTTCTTGTCGCCGGGTTGCAGCACCATCGCGAGCTTGGTGCCGATCATGGCGCCGGTGAGCCCGCCGATGAAGTACGAGGCGAACCGGAAGATCAGCGAGGTCACCACCCACGAGGAGATCGCGCCGATGAGAGCGACCAGCAGCAGCCACCAGAACGAGGCGTTGAACAGGTCGGCGATCATCCAGCCGAGCCCGAACCCGATCGCCAGGATCCCAAGATGAACCGAGCGGATCCCGTAGAAGCACAGCAGTACGCCGACGACCGCGACCACGACACCGTTCATGCGGCACCCCTTTCGACTGCCGGACCATCACCGGGCGAGCGGGCGAAACAGCCGCGCGGCCGCTCACCGCGCGCGACACCGACGCTAGGGGCCGTCGACGTTGGACGAATCACCCGATGGGGGTGAACTGCCTGGCCTTGGCGGCGCGCGTTCCGGCGCATAAGCCCCGCGGCGGTGCCGGGGTGAACCGGCGTCACCAGGCGTCCTCTTGCCCGAACTACACGTGGCCGAGTCGGGCGGTTGCCACGTACACGGCACTCCCGACCGGGAACCCGAGCTCTGGTAGCAACCCTTGCCAAAACCGTAATTCTGGTAGAGACTCTTGCCAGAAGCTGCGGACGAGGGCACCATCCGATCCCTGCGGTACCCGCCGTGCGCGCCTACTCAAAGGAGAGTGACCATGGCTTCGACGATCCCGGCCAGGCATCCGGACGCGCCGCAAACCGTTCCCGGACTCGGGCTGGCACCGTTCGCCCGCGCCCTCGGCGTGCGCAAGCCGACGCCCGCGCAGTTCGATGAGCTGGGTGCGGCGCTGACCATCGGCGACCGGCCGATGGACGAGCTGGTGGACTGGATGTACCGCGGGGGGATGGCCGAAACCCGTCCGCTGTTCGAGCGCGTGCTTCGCCAAGGTATCGATGGCGTGCCCGAGGCGCCGGCGCCGTTGCGGGATTTCTTCGAGTACGTCGAAGCCGTGCCCGAGTGGGTCGACTGGGAAAAGATCCGGCGGGCCGAACTCGTCTTCGGTCTCGGCGGCCGCGACGGGCTCTACGTCGCCCGCGACATGTCGTTGCTCGGCGGCTACCTGGCCTCCGGTTTCAACCAAACCCTGCTGCGCACAGGTGCTCTGGAGAAGGGCCCGGCCAAGCGGTTCGCCGAGACGACGCAGTGGGCGATGGACGTCACCTCGACGAACGGCATGCGGCCGCTGGGCCTCGGCTACCGGTCGACCGTGCACGTGCGGATGGTGCACTCGATGGTCCGCCGCCATATCGCGGCTCAGCCGGATTGGCGCGGCGAGCAGTGGGGCCTGCCGATCAACCAGACCGATATGGCGGCCACGATCATCGGCGCGCTCATCGCTCCGATGATCGGTGCCATCGGCATGGGCGGGGTGGTGACCCCGCGTGACGCCGAAGCCGTCGCGCACTTCACCCGCTACGTCGGCTGGGTGATGGGGGTGGAAGAACGCTTCCTGCCCAAGGATTTCCGTGACAGCGTCCGCATCCTCTACCACACGATGACGGCGATCACGAACCCCGACGAGACCTCGCCCCAGCTGGCGCTGCCGATGCGCGATGAACCGCTGCACTGGCATTACGAGCACCTCGCCGGACCGCGCCGCCGCATCGCCCGCTCCCAGCACCTGTCGATCGCCACCATGTTGCTCGGCCCTGACGCGATGAAGAAACTCGGGCTTCCCGCCTACACGTTGCCGTGGTATCCGATGCTTCGCGCGCCGATCAACTTCGCCCGTACGGTCTGGGCGCGGGCCGTACCCGGCCAATTCGAACGCTCGGCCGCGCGTGGACGAGCCGCGCAGATCGCGTTCATCCGCACGCTGACCGGGGCCGAGACCGCCGTGATCGGTGACTCCGCGCGCGGGATCCATCAGGCCGCCTGACCCGGCTGTCCGCATGGGGCAGCCAAGCCGCGGTGGGTTCGCCACGGAGATCGTGGCATCGGCGCGTGATCGAAACCGCCGGAAGCGGGTACTGCGCTGACAACACCAAGGAGGATTCTCATGCCCCGACACACCGACAACGACACCGACGACGTCGACGAGCAGGAGAAGGATCGCCCCGGCCCCACCGATCAGGGCCGCGACGGATGGCGACTCGCGAAGTGGCACCGGAGCTGGCCGAGACCGAAGGCGCGCAGGAACCGCCGGACTGATCAGTCGCTCGGCACACTTTCTTCGAGTGCCAGCGGCCACTGGCCGATACTGCTGCGCGGTGTGATGCCGTAGTGCCTGATCGCCAGGTCGCGGTAGTCGCGGGCGGTCAGCGCGCGGGGATCGAGCCGGAGTGCGTGGGCGAGCCAGCCGGTCGCTTCCTTCACCGCGATACGCGGTAGGCGTTGTGGGTCCGGGCCGAGCACGTCGTCGGCGCAGCGCGGGTCGACGATCACCGCGGCAGCCAGATGCTGGAGGCAGCGGGCGACGGCGTGGTCGTCGCACAGCGCGCGGTTCGCGGTGAGCGCGAGCCGCCAGCACCGCAGCGCCCGGATGCCTTCGCCGCGCGCCCACCAGACATGTCCGAGGATCTCGTGCATGTGCGCGCGACCGCCCGGGTCGCGGCCCTGGCTGGTCAGCGCTTCCGCCAGTTCGAGGCGATCCTGTGCGTCGTCGAGGCGACCCTGGCACAGCAGGACCACGCCGAGGTTGACCAGCGCGCAGACCTCGCCGGGGATGTCCTCGCGCGGCAGCATCCACCACACCCGTTCGAGCCGTTTGCGGGTCTGTTCCAGCAGCTGCGGGTCGGCCGCCGCCGGGACGGGAAGCTCGCCGAGGGCTGCCGCGTGTTCGCGGCGAGCGGCCAGGTCGGCGTAGCGTCCGCCCTCGCCGGTGCGGGGCGCGCGTTCGGCGCGGCCCGCGCGCAGCTGCACCTGGGCGGCGTGCGCCCCGAAAGTGTCCAGCCCGGGCAGCCCGGCTATCGCCTCGGCCAGTTCGACGTCGTAGCCGCCGGTGCGCGCGTGCCAGACGTCGAGGGCGTCGCTGATCCGGATCAGTCCCGGCGTCACGCTGCGTGGCAGCCGCGCTCCGAGCGCCGCGCAGCCGAGTACGAGCCGGCGCAGGAACGGTTCTTCCGCTTCGAACCAGCGCCGCGCGGCGGCGGCGAAGCGCAGCGTGCCGAGGCCGATCGCCCACCGTTCGGCTTGATCGGCATGATGGCGAGCCAGGGCGGTGATCGCGGCCTGCCACTGCACGTGCGCGCGCACGTCGGCCATCGCGCCGGCCGGCGGCACCGTCACGACCCGGTACTGCTGCACTCCGGCGGCCTCGATGCAACCCTGGCGCTCGAGTTCGGCGAGCAGCAGCGGCGCGCTCGCATACGCGGGCTCGCCGGCGGCGGGGATGCGGGTGGGCGCGTCCAGTACGGCGGTCAGCACGTCGAGCAGGGCGGCGGCGGTGTATTCATGGACCGGCAGCGCACCCAGCACGCTCGCCTCGACACCGCAATCGTCGCGAACGGTGACCGGGTGCTGCGCGCACGTATGCACGCCGATCGGGGTCTCGGCATCGTCGAATCGGGCGAGCAGTTCGAGTTCTCGTGCGGTGTATGGGCTTTCGCGCAGCCTGCGCTGTTCGGCCGACAACCACCTGACAACGAGCACCACGACGACGATCACGCCGATCACCAGCAGCCCCACCGAGATCAGCAGGCCGACACCACGTTCGAGGAACAGGCTCGACACGATATTGATGACCAGCCCGAGCAGGATGGCGCCGGCCAGCGCACCACCGCCGAACCGCAGCCGGATTCCGGTCGACGGCACCGCCCGCACCACCGGGGATCGCGGCTGCCGCGTCTGATCGGTCACCGCAGCACTCCTCCGGTGAGCGCGGGCACCAGGAACCGGCGCCACGTCGCCAGCAACAGCGTGACCGGAACGATCGCGAAAACCAGTGATCCCGCCGCCAGTTGCGGCAGGTTCTCTTCGAAGTGGCGGGCCTCACCCCACAGCAGCAGCGACCACGGGCTCACCCCGGCCCCGCTGATCATGAGACTGACGAAGAAGTCGTTCCACACCTGAACGAATTCCAGCACCGCGGCGGCGACTATCGCGCCGCCGGCCCCGGCCCACAGCCGTCGCGCCACCGCGCCCGGCCGGGCCAGACCATGGATCGCGGCCGTGCGTGGATTCTCTGCGGCCGCCCGTAGCGCGCCGCGCAGGATCAGCACGGTGACCGGGATGCCGGCCGCCGCGTGCACCAGCATCAACGGGTATTGCGTCCCGGAAAACCCCAGTGCCCCGCTCACCTGGTCGATCGGCCCGAGGTACATCTGGGCGGGCAGCACGGCCAGCACCACCAGCCCGGTGATGGCGATGCGGAATCGCCAGGTGCCCGAGGCGGTGGTCGACAACCAGCGCGCCACCGGCAGCGCAGCCGAGACCGCGAGCACGGTGGCGACGGTCGCGACCAAGGTCGTCAGACCCAGCGTCGACGGCAGGCCCGCCTCCCAGACCCGGCCGAGCGCGGGCCAGCCGTGACCACCCGGACGACGCGTCGACACCCACAGCAGCATGAGCAGCGGCGTCGCGAATACCACGGCAACCAGCACCGCGAACGCCGTGGTCGGCCACCCGGTCCGCGGAACGCCATAGGGCTCATGCGGATTCGGACGCAGCGGCAGCCGGATTTCCCTGGCGCCGCCGGCCTTCCACAGCGCGAACGCGCACATGCCGACCAGGACCGCCAACGGGACCGAATACATCGCCGCCTCGGCGGTGCTGCTCTCGCCCGCCACCAACCGCCACCAGCGCACGGTCGCGCTGTCGCGCTGGTACTGGTAGGCGGCCGGGACGCCGATGAGGATCACGTCGAAAACCCGTGCGGCGGCGACCACTACGGCGATCCCGGTGACCAACAGCACCGGTTGCATCAGCCTCAGTAGCCGCCACATCAGCACCGCGGGCCGCATCGAGGTAGTGGGCGCGGTGAGGTAACCCCAGCGCACCGAGTCCGCTTCGATCGCGCGCAGCGCCGCCGAGAAGATGCCTGCGAGGAAACCGAACCAGGTCCACCAGAAGGCGAACAACGGCATCCACCGGTACCCCGTGCGGAAGGTATCGACGTCGCCGACGGGCACCGCCTGGTCGAACATCACCCGGAACGCCAGGCCCGAGACGAACGCGGCGATGCCGAACGGCACCACCAGCGGCAACCACACCCAGCGGACTCCGCGTCCGAACCAGGCCGCGGCCAGTGCCAGCGCCATCAACACCAGACCGGCGGCCACGAACAGCAACGTGCGCGCGTACACTCCGAGCTCGACGGCACTCGCGATGCGGCAGAACAGCAACGGACCAGGCGCCAGCACCACGGCATACACCGTCCACATGAGCGCTCTCGGCTGCGGACGCACCGCCTTCCGCAGCACGAAGACCGCGACAACCCCGCACGCGAGCACCGCCAGCGGAACACCCACCCGTGCCCCGGCGGTCGCCACCGTCCACGCCGAGGCGACGAGTAACACCACCAGGAGCAGCGCCGCCGGCACGAGCTGGGCGCGTTCCCAGCCGCGCCAGGGGTGCCTGCCGCCGATCAGCGCGCCACGCATGCGCCGCGTCGCGAGCTCGAACCGCACACCGTTACTGGAGAAACCGGGGTTGGTGTTCATCGGCCGGGAGTCACCGCCCGGCCAGAGCGAGAACGGCCTGGTTGACCGCGCGAGCGACGTGGGCGCGGTCGGCGTCGACGGCGATCAGGTACTCGGTCAGCACCCGCCACAATTCGTGCCGCCCGCCCGCCGGGCCGAAGCGGTCGGGTAGCTCGAAGACCACCTCACCGCGCAGGCGCTGGGCCGACATCCGCAGGAACGGCGAATAGGCGGCGTCGGTGGCCAGGTTGGGGGCGAGGAAACCGTGGAACGAATTAATCCACTGCAACGGCGCCGACGGCGCGGCCAGCGCGATGAGCACCCGCTCGGCCCGTTCGTCGGCGGCCCGGTTCAGCACCAGCGCGTCGCCGCCGAATATCCGTGGCGCGGGCCCGTCGGCCTCGATGGCGGGAAACCCTGTGACGCCGACGACGTCGTAGGGATTGCGGCCCGAGGCGGCGACGGCCTTGCGCACAACCGGCTCGGCGAAATCCGGTGCCACCACCATCACCGCGCGGCGCCGTTCGAACACCTCCCGCACCGCATCGGAGAACTGCATGGTGAGGGCCGTGCCGATGCCGCCGGGGTAGGCCGAACCGTGCACCGACCAGGTGCCGAGCCGATGCAGAGCCGCGCGCACCGCGTCGCGTTCCCACACCGCGTCCGCGCCTGCGGCGGCGAGCGTGGTGTAGGTGTCCGGAGATTCGGCGTAGAGCAGGTTTTCGAACAGGTCGGTCAATGCCCAGCCGTCCCCCGCGGCGAACGCGAGCAGGTGCATGTCCGTGCCGGCGAGGAACTCGATGCGGGTGAGCCAGTCCTCCAGCGTCCACCGGGACGGATCGCCGAGCTCGTATTCGCGCGCCGATTCCCGGTCGAACCAGACCAGCGATTTGTCCGCCGCCTTGAACGGCACTCCGTAGGGTCGTCCGTCGTGGTAGAGCAGCCCGCGCCATACCGCCGGATAGCGCGGTTCCTGCGCTTCGTCGGCCCACAACGATTCGGGCACATCCTGCAGCGCCCCGTGCGCCGCCAGCTCGCGCACGCGGCCCGCCAGCGGCAACATGACCAGCTCCGGCGCCGAACGTCCTCCGGTCAACGCGGTGCCGATCTCGTCGCCGAGCGGGATCACATCCACCGAGCCCGATAGTCCCAGCGCTTCCAGCACCCGGCGAAACGCCGCCAACTCCGACCCACTCCACGCCACCGCGATCCGCACCGCCCCCGGCGTCCCCAGCACGCCGTCACCGCAGCCCACCAGCGGAGCGATCAGCGCAGCATGCAGCAGCGTCCTACGGGCCAGCATTGTCCCCCGGATTCAGGTGCGGTCTTCCCCTGAGCAAAGGCCTATTATGCTATGTGGCACCGAATTTCGGTGCGATTCCACGTAATCTCGTGCGCATCGTTGCCCGTTGTCCTCCTCCACGAGCCGTCCAGCTCCGTGGCCCCCGCACGCGAGTGCGCCGGTGGCCGCCGCAGACCGGGCCGGTCCGATCGCCTGCAGTCTGCGATCGGCCGGGTCATCGAGCACGATCGTCAACCGGCACCGCTCGGAGCAACGGAACTCGGTGCCGACCGCACGCGGACCGTCCGGCCCGCACGACGGTGTTTGCCCGGAGGCGGTCTCCGGGTCGATGTCGATCCAAAGGAGGATGCCGGCCGGTCGGGGGCGGCGGATCATCGGAGAGTGCGGTGGATGAGAGCTGTTCTTGCGCTGGTAATGGCCACGGCGATAGCCGGGTGCGTGGACTCCGGGCAGCAGGACCCCGATGGCGCGGCAGCGCAGCTCGACCGGTTGGTCGCGCAAGCTGATGCCGCGCCTACTCCCCGACTGGACTGGGGTCGGTGTGGTGAGCCCGGGCTAGAGCGGTACGAGTGTGCGCAGGCGCAGGCTCCGCTGGACTATGCGCAACCGGACGGGGAGACGTTGTCGCTGGCGGTGATTCGCCGGCCCGCGGCCGATCCGGGTCGGCGGATCGGGACGTTGTTCGGCGCGGTCGGCGGTCCCGGTGGATCCGGGTACGACTGGGCTCGTGATACCGATCTGCTGTCGGGTGAGCTCGGGCAACGATTCGATGTGGTGACCTTCGATCAGCGTGGGATCGGGCGCAGTGGGCAGGTCAGATGCTTTGCCGATGACGCCGCACAGCAACAATTCTGGGACGCGCTGCGGATCCCACCGGTGAATGCCGAACAGGAAAGAGCTGCCGCGGCGGCGGCTGGGGCACTGGCCACCGGGTGCGCCGAGCACAGCGGTGCCACGCTTCCCTACCTGACCACCGTCGACGCGGCGCGCGACCTGGATCTGCTGCGGCGCGCTGTCGGCGAGTCGCAGATGAACTACATCGGGTACTCCTACGCCAGCTACCTGGGCCAGGTGTATGGCGCGCTGTTCCCCGAGCGGGTGCGCGCGTTGCAACTCGGTTCCATGATCGACCCGCAGCGGTATACCAACGACAGCGTCGCCTCGCTCGGTGACGCCGCCGCCGGCACCGAAGAAGTGCTCACCGAATTTCTCAGGCTGTGCGAGGCGGGCGGGACCGGTGAGTGCGCCTTCGCCGGTGAGAACGTACGGCAGCGGCATACCGCGCTGCTGGATCGGCTCGAGCAGGCCCCGATCGTCATCGGGTCGGGCACCGATGCTTTGCCTTCAGCTACCACGACTTGATGTTGGTCCACGCGGCCTTGCTCTACGACCCCGACCAGGGGTGGTCCGCACTGGCGCAGTTATTGGCCGAGCTCGAACGCGGCGCGCTGGGCGATCCCGGCGCCGCTCGCGCGGTGCTGGTACAGGCGCCGTTCAGTTACGACTTCCTCGAGTCCTTCGTCGCGATCACCTGTGCCGACAACACACTCCCCCGCGATCCGGACCGCTGGCCGACGCTCACTCGCGAACTCGACCGCACCGCACCCACTTTCGGCGGGTACTGGCTGTATCCGCTGCAAGCCTGCGCTTCCTGGCCCGTGCCCGAACAGGGCTATCCGCAGCGCTACACGGGACCGTGGACGTTGCATACGCAGACCCCGGCGCTGCTGATCAACAACCGGTTCGATCCCGCCACTCCCTTGCCCGCCGCCCAGCGGGCGCAGGCGGCACTCGGCAACGCCCACCTGATGGTGGTCCCCGGCCATGGCCACGATCCGACCAGCCCATGCGTGCGCGCCGTCCGGGAGCGCTATCTGATCGATCTGACCCTGCCCGCTAGTGGCTGCCCGGCGGCCCACGTGCCGTTCACGAGCTGAACCGGCGTACCCGGCCACCACGGTCACGGCGATGCGGCACCGGTCCTCCGCGATCTCGCCCGAGACGGGTCACATCTGCCGAACCCGAAGGAGCCCGCCCGGGCGACTCGTGAGCCGCCGTGGCTCGTGCCACACCCGCACCATCGCGGTCCAGCGGGACTACGGCGTGGCGAATCCGATCAGGGCTCCGATCCCCGCACCGATCGGCACGGTGACCAGGGCCCCGACACCGCCGAGGAAGAACCCGAGGACCGCGCCGATACCGGCGCCGATGAGCGCCCCGACGCCGGCGTTGTGCTGTTTGCGGGCCAGCGTGGCCGCATCGTCGTCGACGAAGGAGGCGATGCGGTCGGTGGTGGCGGCCGGCGCGCCGACCGGGGTGAGCGTGAGGGTTCGGCCGGCGTCGGTGATCTGCGGTGCGAGGCCGAACTTGTGGCCGTCGGCGACGAAGGCCATCGGGAGCGTGAGAACGACCCGGCCGGTGCCATCGGTGAGGGTGACGGCGGTGCCGCCCGCGGCGAGGGCGAAACCACCCTGGTCGACGGTGGCGGCGACGGCCTTGCCGTCGGCGGTCGGGCCCGCAGTATAGCCGATGCCCTGTTCGGCGCCCTGCACCGCGACGGTGTCGGTGGCGGGCGAGGCCGGGTGGGCCTGTACGACGCCGGTGGTCGCCCCGATCATGCCGATGGCGAGTGCAGCGGTGACGGTGAAACGTTTGACTCTCATCTGATCCCCACTTATCGGTGCGGCGCGACGGCCGATACGTCCCCAGGAGCCGAATGACGGCCCGTTTCATTGTCATCGATATGCCGTTGTGCCACAAGGGTGTTCGCCGAAGAGTAGCTATCGACAGAGCCGCGGAGTCGCTCGGAGCGGGCCCGGCACCGACCACAGCGGCAGCACGTACGGTTGCCCGTAGGCCGGGGTACGCCCGCGCCGGTCCTTGCCGCTACTGCCCCGAGTGCGGAATTATCCGGTGAACCGACACGTTCTACGGGTCGACCGGAAGCCCGGGTCCACGGAGAACCCGGACATCGGCATCGGGACGGTGAGGAGAAGGAGACGGCATGAGCGATCCACGGACAGCGGTTCTGGCGGGCGGATGCTTCTGGGGAATGCAGGACCTGATCCGCAAGCAGCCCGGCGTGCTGTCGACCCGCGTCGGCTACACCGGCGGCGGCAACGACCACCCGACCTACCGCAATCACCCCGGGCATGCCGAGGCCGTGGAGATCGTCTACGACCCGGATCAGACCGACTACCGCGCCCTGCTGGAATTCTTCTTTCAGATCCACGACCCCACCACCAAGGATCGCCAGGGCAACGACATCGGCAGCAGCTACCGGTCAGCCATCTTCTACCTCGACGAGGACCAGCGCCGCACCGCCCTGGAGACGATCGCCGACGTCGAGGATTCCGGGCTGTGGCCGGGCAAGGTGGTCACCGAGGTGACCCCGGCGAGCGAGTTCTGGGAGGCCGAGCCCGAACACCAGGACTACCTCGAGCGCTTCCCCGACGGGTACACCTGCCACTTCCCCCGGCCGGGCTGGAAGCTGCCCAAGCGCAGCACCGCGGCGCAGTAGCCTTTGGCATGCGCCTGTGGCCGTCGGGTCGGCCCGGGCGCCCCGCAGATGGGCCGAGCGAAAACCGAGATGCTCGCTTGGTCCCAGCGATCGGGCTGATCTGCTGAAGGGCGCCGCACGTGGGGTGTGCGACCGCGGCCGGCTACTCGATGTGAGAACCCTCGCCGACCTCCGGCATCGCCAGCGTCAATCCGGCCAACCCTATCGCCACCACGGCGATCGCCGCCATCATGGTGATCGTGCCCCCGACGGTGTGGGAACCGAAGAACAGCGTCGTCAGCACAGCGAGCCCGACCGCGTTCCCCACCTGCTCGATGGTCGGCAGTACACCGGAGGCCTCCGACATGCGGTCCGCGTCCAGCCCGGACAGCATGATCGGCTGCACCTGCACCCCGAAGATGCCGACCCCGAAACCTGACGCGAACACCGGGCCGGCCCACAACAGCGCGTTGATCTCGCCCCCGCTCAGCTGCAGGTAGACAGCACCCGCGGCCATGCATCCGCCGAACAGCGCGATGCCCGTCGCGAGGACGCGAATCCCCCAGCGCTGCACCAGGATCAGCGAACTGATCGCCCCGATGCCCGCCCCCACAGCGAACAGCGTCATCACCAGCCCGGTGCGCCACGGCGAATAACCGAGTACGTCCTGCATGGTGATCGAGGCGGCGAAGACGAACGCGGTGAACAGTCCGAAGAACGCGCCGACCAGCACCGATCCGATGCGGAAAGCACGGTCGGCGAACACGTCCAGCCGCAGCAGCGCACTCGCACCGCGCTCGGCCTGCCGGCGCTGATGGACCACGAACACCGCCGTCAACGCCACACCGATCGCGATCACCGCGATCAGCTCCGGTCGCCACCCGCGCTGCTGGATCTCGGCGAGCGCGAAGATCAGCGCGAACAGCCCGGCCGTGGACAACGCCACCCCGCCGAGGTCCAACCGGTCACGGCCTTCCGGGCGCCCCAGCCGCAGATATCGCCAGGCCAGCGCGAAGGCGAACACACCGATCGGCAGGTTGATCAGGAACACCGACCGCCAGCCCCAGCCACCGATATCGAGGGTGATCAGCGCGCCGCCGACGATGGGCCCGAGCATCCCCGCGAAGCCCGCCACTGCCCCGTACAGCGCGAACACCAGCGGATGACGTTCGCGCGGGAAACTGGCGGTCAGGATGGCGATGGTCTGAGCCGCCATACCGGCACCGGCCGCACCTTGGATCACGCGGGCGATCACCAGCTCCGTCGCGCCGGTGGCCAGCCCGCACCACAGCGACGCGGCCGTGAATGCCGCCACCGAGGCCAGGAACATCACCCGCCGGCCCACCATGGCGCCGATCCGGGCAGCCGTCAGCAGCGTGCAGGCGAAGGCCAGCGAGTAACCGGAGATCACCAGCAGCTGCGCCGACCGGGAGGCCCCGAGCTCGGCGGTGAGGTTCGGCAGCGCGGTGTTGACGATGGTCACGTCGATCATCTGCATGAACACCGCGATCAGGCAGCCGGCGAAGGCCAGCCAAGCCGACAGCTCGCCGCTGACCTTCGCCCGCAGCGTCGCCAGGTCCGGCATCATCGTCATGCGGTGAGCTCCAACAGCGCCCGCTGCCCCGACAGCGCCAGCTGAGTGGGGAAACTCATCCGCACCAGCCGATGCGGCGCCGCCTCCTCGAAATGGGCGATAAACGGCGGCAGGATTCCGCCGATCACCTTGTCCAGCAGCATGTTCACCTGCGCGAATCCGGGCCGCAGCCGCACCTGCCAGCACGGCACGGTACCGGCGGGGACCTCGACGGTGGTGCGCTTTTCGATCCTGGCGATCAGCGGCCAATGCACCGAGAAGGCCAGCCACACGTCGATCTGTTCCACATGGCCCTCGGTGAACTCCAGACCGCGCAGCAACGTCAGTCCACCGGCGATCGGCATGATGTTCAGCGGAAACGGTGCCGGACCGGCCCCGAATTGCAGATGCGTGGTGTGCAGGAAGGTCGCCTCTTCCCGCGAGACGACCATGCCACCGGAACGGGTTTCGGCGCGATAGTGCTCGGCGCGCAATCGCTCACCTGCTCGTTTGAACCGCTGTTCGATGGTCATCGCCAGTTCGGTGCCACCGCGCCCGGCCCCGCCGATCCGCGCCTCGACCGTGGACAGGTATCCGCCGGGCTCCCGCACGATCAGGTTGGTCATCTCGAAGCCTTGCGGCTGATCGGCGGGCCGGACCGAATACACCGACTTCTCGCCGTCGGGAATCCACGGATCCCGGAACACGGTGGGCACATATCCTCCTGGGTCAGTGGGGTCGCGCCGTCGCGGCGATCGTGACGAACACCGATTTCATGGCGGCGACATACCGATCCACCGAGGCGTGCGCGATTTCGGTACCGGGATAGATGACGCTCAGCCACGTCCCGGTCGGCAGCCGGTTGATCCAGATGAGCACCTCCTCGGAGGCGGCGCGGTTGGCGTACACGCCGGCGGTGATCTCGTCGAAGAACTCGTGCCCGGCGAAATCCCGTGCGTCGATGAACGAGATCATCGGGGTGACCCAGCCGGGCTCGGCCTTGATCTCGGAATCGGCGGGCAACAGTTCCAGCACGCGGTGAAACGACGTGGGCGCCAGCCGGAGCCCGTTCTCATAGGCGCGCTGGGCGATGGTCAGCGCACGGGTGTAGGGGGTGGACGGCCCGAGCGGGAACGCGACCGGCACCAGCGTCACGTACCAGCCCACCGAGTTGCCTTCGGCCGCCGAGGTTCTGGTGCTGATCGGCGTCATACCGAAGTAGTAGTCGGAATCGGTGAGTTCGCGTTCGGCCAGTGCGGCGGCCGCGAACGCGCCGCCGACGAATTCGGCATCGTGCGCCCGGCACACTTGCTCGAACCCGGCCGCGTCGTCCTCGTCCAGCAGCAGGATGCTGCGATGGGCGCTGCGGTTGTATCCGTCGGACCGTTTGCCGAGATCGAGCGGAAACGACGGCAGCCGATTGTCGTTGCCGCGCAACAGCTCCAGCCACTTGCGCACGCCCGGCGACGACAAGGTCAGCTGATCGCTGTGTGCCCGCTCGGCGACGCAGTAATCCAGGTAGCTCGCCGCCGGCGGCAACGGCTCCGCATCGCCCCACATCTGGGCCGCGTACAGCTGCGCGAAGTCGGAGGCGGACAGGTACTGCCCGAGCCCGTCGGTGTGCAGATGGTCGACGGCGAGGTACACCGTGGTCGATTCTCCGTGTTCGATCGCACCGAAGGTGAAGCAATCCCATTGGAACGGACCCGGTGTCGTCTTCTCCACGTGGGTGCGAATCGATTCCGAGTCGTCGATCATGCCGTAATCGATCGGCACGAATTCGACCGCGTCCTCTGGCACCAGATGCCGACGCACCACCCCACCCGGTTCGATGGCGAACCAGGTGCGGAAGGTGTCGTGCCGCAACAGGAACTGGTGGATGACCCGGGTCATCGCATCCCGGTCCAGGTCCGCGATCGGGATTTCCGCGGTGACCAGGCACAGCCCGGAGAACCGGAACTCGGCGTGCGCGTGCCGGTCGGCCAGCCGCAGATACTGCTCCTGTTGCAGCGACGGCGGCGCCGGATGCACCGGCGCCTGTTGCGCACGCTCGAGCGACCGCGGTGAGGCCACCCAGGTGATGAGCCGGCCCGGCGCGGGCTCCCATTCATCGATGAGACCGAAATCGACCATGTCGGTGACCTCGCTCCCCTACCGGGCCACGGCCATGGACGCTTCGTCGACGACCTCGCTCGCCGTCGCACCGTTGCCGTTCGGGTGCGCGGCACCCGCGTCACTGCGGCCGTTCATGGCGACGGCGACCACCACGGGCGCTTCCGGCACCGGCTGCGTCTGCCCCGCCTCGTGCGCGAGAATCAGCTCCGCCACCTTCGGACCCGCCTGTTCCAGGCTGAACGAGCGGCCCATCTGCAACGACATCAGGTCGATGCCGAGCGTCTTGGTGACGCGAGCGCCCAATTCGACCGCCATCAGCGAGTCCAGGCCCAATTCGGGCACCGGAACGGTCATGTCGATCGACTCCACCGGCACACCCATGACCACGGCCAGTTCCTCGGCCATCTTGCGGGCGATGTACGGGCCGCGTTTGGTCTCCTCCATGGCCGCCAATTCCTCGCGCAGCCGCGCCAGCTCCGAGGTGTCCTTGGCGGAGGCCTTGGCCAGGGCGATGGTGCGCCCGGTGCGGGCCAGCTGCGGGAAGGTGCCGGTCAGTTTGGCCCAGTCGGTGGGGATGATCGCCGCGCGCGACACCCCGAGCCGCAGGGTCTGCTCCATATAGGCGGTGGCGTCGGCCATGTCGATCGGGCCGAAACCGACCAGGTCGAGGTACTTTTCGGCGGTTTCGTCGGAGGCCATGCCGCCGGTGGCGCCGGAGAGGTGGCCCCAGCCGATGCACAGCGCCCGCTCACCGGCGCGCGACCACTTCTCCGCCAGCGATTCCACCGCGACATTGGCCGCGCAGTAGTTGTACTGGCCGTAGATGCCGTACATCGAACCGCCCGAGGAGCACAGCACGAACATATCCAGGGTGATGCCGGCGTCGGCAACGGCCTGATGCACCACCTGCGCGCCGTGCACCTTCGGCCGGTAGACCTTGTCCAGCTGTGCGTATTCCATCTTCGAGATGCGGTTGTCGGCCACCGCGCCGGCCGCGTGGAACACCCCGCGCAGCGGGTGCTCGGCGCTGTGGTTGCGGGCGATGACCTCGGCGATCGCGTCGGCATCGGTGACGTCGGCGAGTTCGGAGATCACCTCGATGCCGACCGTGCGCCACGCCTCCAGCTGCTGGCGCGCCTCGTCGGTGGCCGGTCCGCGCCGACCGAGCAGCACCAGCCGGCGCGCACCGCGCAGAGCAAGCCAGCGGCCGATCGCCAACCCGAAGCCGCCGAAGCCGCCGGTGACGAGATAGCTTGCGCTATCGCTGATCTCGATCTCCGGCAGATACGGCCGCACCGGCGGTTGCGGTGAATCCATCCGCAACGCGATCCTGGCCGGCCGCGAGGAGCGCAACGTCTCCTCGAACGCCTTGCTGACCTCTTCGGTTTCGTAGAGCTGGTACGGCAGCGGCGTGTAGGTGCCGTCGGTGACCTTCTCGAACACCCGCTCCAGCAGTCGGGCCAGCCGTTGCGGCTGCACCGCCACCAGCCGGTCCAGGTCCATCGAGTAGTAGGCGAGGTTCTTGTCGAAGTTGGCCAGCTCCAGCAGGCCGCCGGTGTAGATGTCGGCCTTGCCGACCTCCACGATCCGGCCGAATTCGGCGGCGGCATTGAAGTTCTGCCGCAGGATCTCCCCCGGCGCACTGCTGACGATCACATCGGCGCCGGCACCGTCGGTCAGAGCCAGCACATCGTCGACGAAGTTGAGCGAGCGCGAATTGACCGCGTAGTCGGCGCCGAGGGCCAGCACATGGGCGCGCCGTTCGTCGGTGCTGGCGGTGCCGATGATGCGGGCACCGCGCGCCTTGGCCACCTGGATGGCGGCGGTGCCGACGCCGCCGGCCGCGCCGTGGATCAGCACCGTCTCCCCCGGCTCCAGCCGGGCCAGGTCCAGCAGCGCGTATTCGGCGGTACCGAAGGCGATGGTGCTGGTGCAGTGGGCGGGATCGGTGTCGGCGGGCAGGACGACCGCGAGCTGCCGGTCCACCACGGCGTAGCGGCGCATCATGCCCTTGGAGGCCACCGCGACCAGATCGCCGACCGCGACGTCGTCGACGCCTGCGCCGACCCGCACCACGGTCCCGACCCCTTCCATCCCCGGCACGGTGCCGAAGTAGGTCGGCGCCAGCTCGCGTTCACCGAGCAGCCCGATGATCTTGAGCGGGTCCTTGTAGTTCAGGCCGATGACCTGCATGCGGACCTCGATCTGGCCGGGTCCCGGCGCCGTGCGCGGGCATTCGCGCCAGGCCAGCGCCGAC
>NZ_BAFY01000133.1 GCF_000308555.1 Nocardia cyriacigeorgica NBRC 100375
GCCGCTGCCGACGGGCGAGCAAACCAACAGCACCCGGCCGTTGGCGGCCACCGCGAATTGATTCAGTTCATCGAGAAGTAACGGCCGCGGAATCGGTGTGAACGGCAATGCGGGTATCTCGGTGGGCCCGGCCGGCCGGACACGATGATGCGAATCGAGATCGTGCGAACCAGCCATCAGGCCTCCGATGCGTGACGGTTCGATACCCACTAGCTCAGGACCACTGCTTCGGCCGCAGTTTACCGGAACACTTCCCTTTCAAAATGCTTCGCGACGATCTCGATGTCGTATCGACCGCTGACCGTAGGAATGTGTTCACGCACGACGACGGGCCCACCATCGATCTTGCTGCGATGGTGGGCCCGTACCGGGTGGAGCTATAGGGTGACGATCGGGAAATGGGTGTCCGGCGTGTCGAGCTGCCCGGTCGAGGTGGACCGGACCGATTGGTCACCCTGGAACGCCACGCCCGCGTCCTTGCCGAGCAGCAGCTTCAGCTGAGGGCCTTGGTCTTCAGCTGGTCGAACTCCGCCTGCGAGATGGTGCCGTCCTCGAGCAGCTTGCGCGCATCGGCGATCTGCGCGGCCGGGCTGGTACCCGCTGTTTCCCGGATGTACTCCTGCTGCGCCGTCTGCGCTTCGCGGACGGCCGTCGCCTGCCGCTCGGCCATCCCCTTGCCGCGCACGATGAGATACACCAGGGAGGTCAGCAGCGGCAGCACGAACAGGAAGACGATCCATACCGCCTTCACCCATCCGGACGTCTCGCGGTCACGGAACAGGTCGCCGATGATGAAGAACAACAGCAGCAGGTACGCGATGAACGCGAAACTCACCAGCATCAGCCAAAGAACTTCCCACACCGACATGTCGAACCCCGATCGTCGTCGAACCCCGGCCGCCGTCGGCCGGAAGCGAATGATCCGAACGCTACGAGCGACACAGCGGTCTGCGACTCACCCGTCCCGGGTGAATTCCCGCGGTCACCCCGCCAGTTCGACGATGCCGCGCGCGGTGAACAGCGCACCGAATCCGAAGAGCACCGCCAACGACAGCAGACGGGTATTGCGGATCATCCAGACCTGCAAGGCATCCAGCCATCGCCTGGCACGCTCGCCGAAGATCAGGTAGACCCCGATCGGAATCAGGAAGTCCAGCGACGCCGCCACCAGCAAGAGGAGGGTCGCGAGCAACGCGATGCCTGCACTCGCGTGTGAGCTCGAGATCGTGGCCATACCCGACATCATCAGAAACATATTGGGGTTGATGACGGCCAGCGCGATACCGATCACGAACACCCGCTGTGGTCCGCTGGATTCCAATTCCCGCAACAACTTCGGCGGTTCGTCGGCGGTCGTGCGCCGGGCGGGACGGCGCAGCCACACCCAGACACCGGCGGCCAGGAAGAGCAGGCCGACCGCCAGGCCCGCACCGTGCGAGACGTCCTTCGATGTCGCCCCGGGATCGGAGGCTCCGCCGAGCAGTGCCGAGATCGCGATCAACGAGTACACGACGATGAACGCGGCGCCGAAAGCCAGCGCATTGCGGATCGGGCGCCGCGAATGCAGTAGCAGCACGCACCCGACGACCGCACCTGGCGTGACCACCAGCCCGCTCATCACCGGAATCAGCTGTATCAGCAGATCGCCCATTCCCGGCTCCTGTTCGCCGAACAACCGCGCAATCCCACGCTATCCAGCGTGAGCGGGCGGGCTCGTCATTCGATGCGGGTGAAATCGCTAGTCGGGTCGGCGGGACCGCAGCCTGGCTTCGGCGTAGGCCGCCAGCGTCGACTCCCCGACTGTCGGCGTCGCCGGGAAGAACTCGAGGCGCACCCCCTGCTTGTCGAGCAGTTCATCGGTCCAGAAATCGCGAACCCGTGGATCGACACCGCTCAGGTAGAGCGCTCCGCCGACCTCGTCGAGCCGGCGCACATAGTCGGCGACGACGGCGAGGAAGGTCGCGCTCACGCTCGTGCGGCCGCGCAATCGCAAAATGACGGTCGGTGACCGTGCGCCCTTCGGGTCGGGCAGCCGCGCCTGCAATGTGCGGGCTCCGGCGTAGAACAGGCTGCCGTACACGTCGAGAATCACGATCTCGTCGTCGACGAGGCGTCTGGGTGCCTGCGTCTCGACCAGGCGATCGCCCTCGGCACGCAGCCGCACCACCTTCAGGTCCATGGCCTCCCGGTTCAGCTGCAACACCAGCGACAAGGCCACTCCGATTCCCACCGCGGCGGTCACCGGTAGCAGCAGCGTGGCCAGGAAGGTGGTGACCAACGCGATCCGGGAGGTCGCCCCGCTGCTCCAGATCGCCGACAGCCGCACCGGATCCAGCGCACCGAAGGCCGCCATGATGAGCACCGCGGCCAGCGTCGGCATCGGCACCGCACCGACGAGCGGCGCGAACACCACCAGGATCGCGAGCATCCAGATGCCGGACCAGATCGCGCCCCACCGGGTGCGCGCCCCGGCGGTCGCGTTGAGCGCGGTCTGGCCGACCGAGCCGCCGACCGGCATCCCCCGGAACACCGCGGCGGCGATATTGCCGATACCTTGCGCGCGGAAGTCGCGGTTCGAATCAGAATGCGAACCATCGGGATTGGGCACCGACTGCGCGACGCCCGCTCCCTGCACGAGCACGATGATCGTGACCGCCGCGGCGCCGCCGATCAGGCCGGGCGACAAGACGCTGAGATCGGGAAGATGCGGCAGTGGAAACCCGGTCGGTATCGCGCCGACATCCGAGACCCGCGCCACCGAATCCCAGTCGAGGACGATGACCAGCAGCGTCGGTACCACCAGCGCCACCAGCGACCCGAACAGCCGCAACCTGGTGCGGCCGATCCCCACCAGCAGCACGAAGGCCGTCAGCCCGACCGTCAGCGAAGCGAGGTCGATCCGGCCCGGATGGGTCAGGACCTGGACGGCCTTCAGCACCGCGAGATCGGCGTCCGCGCTCACCCCGGTCATCTGGGCGAGTTGCCCGAAGACGATGTTCGCCGACACCCCGATCAGGAATCCGGTCATCACCGAATGCGAGACGAACCGCGTGTACCGGCCCAGGCGCAGCACCGCGGCCAGGATCATCACGATGCCCGCGATCAAGGTCAGCGTGGTCAGCGCCGCCGCCCGGTCCTCGGCCGCGACCTCGGTCAGCGCCGACCCCGCGGCCAGCGCCGACGCGCTCGTCGCGGTCACCACCATCAACCGGGTACTCGTGCCGAAACTGCCGAACAGCCGCCCCGCCATACTCCCGTACAGCCCGTGCACCGGACTCACCCCGGCCAGCGCCCCCGCCGCCATGCCGTCCGGCACACTGCCGATGGCACCGGACAACCCCGCGATCACATCCGCCTTCCGCATGCGTTCGCGTGGCAGCAGAGTCCGCAGCCGCTGCGGTAACCCCCGCACAGCTCAGCTGCTCCCGTAGGTCATATCCGGCTCCTCCCGAGTGATCCGTCCCCGACTGTCGCCGATGCGAGGCCCGCGCACATCACCCGGTAGGGGTGACCGGCCCACGGCAGCGCCGGCCACCTTTGGTTTCACCCGACGCGGGTGAGGCCCTCGGTCTCGGGCGATGCGATGCTGACCCGATCCGCGCCGCCGGCTCGGGCGCCGCGCACCCGGAACTGACACCTGCTGCCCGCCACTTCCGAGAGGAGCCGAGATGCGGACGCTGATACTGGGCGGGGACGGATTCTGTGGTTGGCCGAGCGCTCTGCACCTGTCGGCACATGGTCACCAGGTGACGATCTGCGACAGCTTGGTTCGCCGTCGCATCGATGACGAGCTCGGTGTGCGGTCGCTGACGCCGATCCGCTCGCTGCCCGAGCGGGTCCGGGCCTGGCAGGAGGCCACCGGCCGCCAGATCGCGACCGTGCAGCTCGATATTTCGCGTGACTACCACCAGTTGACCGAGTTCCTGGACGCCGAACGTCCCGACACCATCGTGCATTTCGCCGAACAGCGCGCCGCACCGTACTCGATGAAATCACCGGCCCACAAGCGCTACACCGTCGACAACAATCTCAACGCCACCCACAATGTGCTCGCCGCGATGGTGCAGGTGGGGTTGGACGCGCACCTGGTCCACCTCGGCACCATGGGTGTCTACGGGTACGAATCGGTTCCGGTGGATCTGCCGGAGGGGTATCTGACCGTCAGCTATCCCGACCGTCAGGGTATCCAGCACAGCCGCGACATCCTGTATCCCACCCAGCCGGGCAGCATCTACCACCTGACGAAATCATTGGATCAGTTGCTGTTCCAGTTCTACGCCCGCAATGACGGCGTGCGGATCACCGATCTGCACCAGGGCATCGTCTGGGGCACCCAGACCGACGAGACCGAGCTGGATCCGCGGCTGATCAACCGCTTCGACTACGACGGTGATTTCGGCACCGTGCTCAACCGGTTCCTGGTGGAAGCCGCGATCGGCTACCCGCTGACCGTCCACGGCACCGGTGGCCAGACGCGGGCCTTCATCAATATTCGCGACACCGTCCGGTGTATCCGGCTCGCGGCGGAATCCGGGGCGGAGGTCGACGGCCGGGTCCGGGTGATGAATCAGGTCACCGAAACCCACCGGATCTGCGATCTGGCCGAGCTGGTCGCGACGATCGTCGGCGCCACGGTGGACCGGGTCGCCAACCCCCGGGTCGAGGCCGAGGCGAACGAGTTGAGTGCCCGCAACGACCGGTTGCTCGGGCTGGGTCTGGAGCCGACCCGGTTGGCGACGGGCCTGCTACGCGAATCGGTCGATATCGCGCAGAAGTATGCCGATCGGGTGGATGTGAACCGCATTCCGTGCAGGTCGTATTGGAACGAGGAGCGCAGAGCCGGCGCCGAGGAGCAGGTGCATGGCTGACGACACTCCACCACCGCGTTCCGAGCAGTCCGAGCCGCCCGACTATTTTCCCGGCGAGCACGGCCGCCGGGTGCCGCGCTCGGCTTGGTGGGTGCTCGGACTGGCGGGTGCGCTACTGCTGGTGTTCGCCGTGGTCCGGCCGGTGTGGTTCGGCAGCTCAGGCGATGACGCCGACTTCGACGTCCCGGCCGAACGGCACTTCACCACGAGCCTGGCCGATCTCGGCCGCCCGGACGGCAGCTGGCTGACCAGCGACGCGCCGTCGACGAGTTTCCTGGTGACGCTGCCGGTCGATTCCACGCCCCGCCAGACGCGGTTTCGGCTGTCGGGAACCACTCAGGTCGCCGAGGACAGCACCGTATTCCTGATCGTCTCGTTCGACGGGCAGCAGGTCTACCAGCGCGAATTGCCCCGGGGTGAGAACGCCCTCGACGACCTGGTCGACATACCGGACCAGGCAGCGGCGGACGGGCGGGTCCGCGTGCAGGTGCGCACCCGCGGCAATCTGCATCACGAAACTTGCACCTCCGATCGCGCCGCCGGCATGGTGATCCATCTCGACCCCGGCACCGTGGTAGAGGCGGCCCTGGACGAACCGGTCCACACCGTGCGCGACATCGTCGCCACGTGGGGCCGCAGGCTTACCCTGGTGCCGATCGATCTGTCGGATCAATGGCGCACGATGGCCGCCGACCTCGGCCTCGCGCTCAGCCGCGTCGGTTACGAGATCACCTATCGCGATGAGGTGCCGGATTCGGACACATACAACGCGATCCTGATCGGTCCCGCGCAGCGGCTCGCCGATACCACCGACTGGGTAGCCGCCGAGAGCATGGGCACCGACGACGGCGTCGCCGTCGGCACCGTCGGCAAGAGCCCGGTGCTCGCGGTGGTGGAAGCCGATCCCACGGTGATCTCCCAGTTCTTGACCACGCCCGCGGTGGTGACCGCCGACCGCGGTGCGGCCGATCCGCGAGCGGTGGCCACCACCACGCTCACCGGCGACGCCGTCGGCCTCGACGCACTCGGCACGGACCTGTCCGAAGCCCAGATCACCGAAAGCCGCCGCTGGCGAGTGCGTTACGCGCTGGCGGATCTGCCCGGCGGCCGCCTACCCAGGGCGGTGCGCGTCGCCTTCCAGCTGCCCGCCTCTCCCCCGGATCTGACCTGGCTGCTCAACGTCGAGCTCAATGGCAGGCTGCTGGACAGCCGCCCGCTCGCGCACACCACCGAACCGGTGTCGATACCGCTGCCGCCGGACGCGCAATTGCTGGACAACAATCTCACGCTGAGCGTGCAACGCGACCGCGATCTGGGCGGTTGTGATGTGCGGGTGAGCAGCTATCCGATCCAGCTGCTCACCTCCTCGGCCCTCGAACTGGGCGACGACCCCGCAGCCGGCTTCACCGCGGTACCCCGCGACCTCGCCCCCGGATATGTGATCTACCTGCCCGCGGCCGATTCCAAGGACACCACGGACCTGCTCAACGCGGTGGTTCCGGTTCTCGCGCATTTCCTGCCGGCACCCCACCACCCACAGTGGCGCTGGAATACCGAACCGCAGCCCAGCGCCCCCTTCGTCCTGGTGGGTGAGAGTCCGGCGGTGAACACTCTGGTGCGCCTGCAGGACGGCCGGCTGATGGCGGGCGCTTCGGCCGCAGTGCTGGATGTGTCGGCCTTCGACACGGGCCTGGTGGTTCAGTGCGCGGATGTAGCGGGCGCGAAAGGCTTGGCCATCAGCTATTCCGGTGACACCGACGACGTCGCCCTACCCACCTTCGGGCGCGAATGCGTCCAGGTGATCACACCGGGCGGCAACGTCACGCTCGACGGCGGCGGCGCGCTCGCCCCGCCCGGCGCCGCGGGAACGGGCATCCCTGAGTGAACAGCGCACCATCCGCGGGCCCGGCGCCCACCGCCATCGCCGACTATTACCGCTCGGTGGACAGCGCACCGGCGGGCTATTCGGTGGACCGGCCGGCAAGTGCCAGCAACGGCTTCCTGATCAGCTTCACCGGCCTGACCGTCATCGCGATGTGCCTTCAGGCGGTGCTGCATCAGACCGACCTGGTCGAGCGCAACGACCTGGTGATTCTGGCCGGCGACCGCGGCAACGTGGCCATGCCGACGCGCATCTTCATCGTCGTGTTCTTCGTGACCTATGCGGCCTACGCCTACAGCAATCGGTGGCGGCGGCTGTTCCTCGGCGTGTCGCTGCTCGGCAAGTTCCTGGCCTCATGTGTGTTCTTCGATGTGCTCGCGTGGTTACTCGATGATCTCGGTCTGCTGCGGATCTCGGTGTTCGGGCAACAGGTGGCTTCGGCGCTGGTCGCGTTGGCGATCTTCCCGCACACGGTGTTGCGGCAGGCCCGGTTGCCCGAGCCGGTGCGGATGACGATCAGTCCACGCACACCGGCGATGGCCTACGTCAAGCTGTTCGTGCCGTTCACCCTCGCGCTGGCGCTCGCGGCGGTGTTCGAGCAGGCGTTTCTCGATGTGGTGCTGGATCTGCGGGATTGGGCGTTGCTCGGTGGTATGGGTCCGGGAGTCTTTCTCGCCCAGCAGATCTTCGCGACCGTGACGGCGCTGCTGGGTTGGCGGGCGATCACCCGATCACGGCGGGGCAGGTTCTCGCCTCCGGTCGCCGTGCTGGTGCCGGCCCACGACGAGGCACACGATATCGCCGCGACCATCGCCGCCGTCGACCGTGCCGCCGAAACCTATGCCGGGCGCATCCACCTCTACGTCGTCGACAACGCTTCCACCGACGACACCTTCGCCGTCGCCGAACGTGCGATCCGGCAGTGCACCGCGATCACCGGCGAGGTCCTCGAATGCGAAACCCCCGGTAAGGCGATCGCGTTGAACATGGGCGTCGAGCGCATCACCGAGGAGTTCATCGTCCGCATCGATGCCGACACGGTGATCGCGCCCGGTTGCCTGCAGACCGCCATGCGGCATTTCGCCGATCCACGGGTGGGTTCGGTCGGCGGGCTACCGCTGCCGGTGCAGCAGCAGACCTGGATCGACAAGGTCCGGCTGGTGGAGGTGTTCTTGCGCCACGGCTTCTTCCAGGTGTCGCTGGTCGGTTACCAGGGCGTGCTCGGCGTCCCCGGCATGTTCGCGATCTACCGCCGCAGCGTGTTGCGGAAGGTGGGCGGGATGGTCGAGGGGATGAACGGCGAAGACACCGATATCTGCCTGCGGATGGACGCGGCCGGCTACCACACCATCGCCGACCCGAAGGCCACCTACTACAGCGAGACCCCCGTCTCCTACGCCCACCTGCGCGAACAGCGGGTGCGCTGGTTCCGCAGCATCTATCACATCACCGGGCACAATCGCGCCATCCTGCTCGATCGCCGATCGATGACGGGCAGTTTCGTGCTGCCGTTCCAACTGGTCAACGCCGCCCGGCGGGCCATGCTCGCACCGCTGCTCGTCTTCGCGGTGGTGGTCGAGGTCGTGTTCCGCTCCACCTATGGCGAACTGCGGTGGCAGCCGATCGTCGCCACCGTGCTCGGCATGCAGATGATCATGGCGGCCATGGTGTGCCTGTATTGGCGGCCCGCCTCGGTGAAATACATTCCGGCCTATCTCGGCTTCCGCGTGCTGCGCAGCTACTTCACCCTCGGGGCAGCGCTGAGCCTGGTCTTCCCGCCACTGCATCCACGTCTGCCTGCCGACCGGCCGTGGACCCGCCGAGTCCGGCGATAACCGTCGACAGCGGGCAATACGCAGGTCAGGGCCACCCCACCAACCGGCTCGGACGCGCCACGCCGGTGCTTCCGGCCGGCGCGCTCGGCCCGGCCCGGACGCGACGGTGTGGACGCCGGCGCACCACCCGGATCGGCTCACACCGAATCACCGACTTTGTGTCGAACCCGTGGGCAGGGGGCCCGGGAATGTTGAACACTGGAGGTGTTCGGCCGGCGCGGCGAGAGGAATCGGGATGCGGCCCACGATCGCGGTCATCGGAAGTGGCTTCGGGGGGCTGGCCGCGGTGATCGAGTTGAAGAAACGGGGCTTCGACGACATCGTCGTGTTCGAGAAGGGCGACGATGTGGGCGGGGTCTGGCGGGAGAACACCTATCCGGGAGCGGCCTGCGATGTGCCGTCGCCGTTCTACTCGTTCTCCTTCGAACCGAATCCGCGCTGGCCGCACCGCTTTTCGCGGCAGCCGGCAATTCTGGACTATATGCGCCAGGTCGCCGACAAGTACGACGTGCGCCGCCACATCCGCTTCGGTATCGAGGTGCTCGGCGCGGCGTTCGACGACTCGACCCGCACGTGGACGGTGCGGTTGAGCACCGGCGAATCCGTCACCGCCGATGTGGTGGTGTCCGCGGTCGGTCAGCTGGCGCGGCCGTCGCTGCCGGAGATCGCCGGCCGGGAGCGGTTCGCGGGCGAGAGCTTCCATTCCGCGCAGTGGCGCCACGATATCGACCTCACCGGCAAGTTGGTCGCGGTGATCGGCACCGGCGCCAGCGCCATCCAGTTCGTCCCCCAGATCCAGCCGCTGGCCGAGCGGCTGACGGTGTTCCAGCGAACCGCGCCGTATATCGTCCCGCGCCCGGACCGCGAATTCTCGCCGCTGCACCACAAAGTCTTCGAGAAGGCGCCGGTGACCGAACTCGGCGAGCGGGTGACCTGGTACGGCGTGGTGGAGGGGCTCAGCGTGGCATGGGTGTACGCGAAACCGCTGGCCGCCGCGATCCGGGGCGTGTCGAAATGGCATATGCGCAGGCAGACCAAGGCCAAGCCGGGCCTGTTCGAGAAGGTGTGGCCGGACTATCCGGTGGGCTGCAAGCGGATCCTGTTCTCCGACGACTATCTGCCTGCGCTGACCCAGCCGAATGTCGAGCTGTGCACCGACCGCATCAGCGAGATCACCCCCTCGGGCGTGCGCACCGTCGACGGGGTCGAGCACGAGGCCGAGGTGATCATCTGGGGTACCGGCTTCACCGCCACCGAGTTCCTCGCCCCGATGACCATCACCGGCAGCGAGGGCCGCGAACTGCACGAGGAGTGGAAGGACGGCGCTCGCGCCTACTTCGGGATGACGGTGCCGGGGTTCCCGAATCTGTTCATCATGTACGGCCCGAATACCAATACCGGCGGCGGCTCGATCATCTATTTCCTCGAGGCGCAGGCGAAGTACCTGGGCGATTATGTGAGCCATATGAGCGGGGTCGGAGCCCCGCTGGCCATACGGCCCGAGGTCGAGCAGGCTTTCGACGAGCGGATCCAGGGCGAGCTGTCCGGCAGTGTGTGGAGCCGCTGTTCGTCCTGGTATCGCCAACCCGATGGACGCATCACCACCAACTGGCCGTTGCTCGGGTTCCAGTACAAGGCGCAGGCGAAATTCGATCCCGCCGATTACCAGATCGTGTCCTGACCCAGGGCCCGCTGTCAGATGGTTCCGGTGAGGATCGGCGCGACGGCCGCGCGCGCGAGTCGTTCCATCGCGACGGGATCGGTCAGGTCGACGGCGAAGCTCGGCGCCGCGAGGTAGCCGATCATCAAATGGATGAGCGCGTCGGCTTGGGCGTCGGGGTCGCGGACCGGGATCTTTCCCTCGGCCTGCGCCTTGGCGATATTGGCGCGAACGGCCTTGTAGCCCAGCGAGATCGGCGAGGGATCGCCGTGGCCGAGCGCCTGCAGCAGCTCGGCTCGGCGCACTTGGTCGGCATCCCGGAACAGAATGTGGTCGCCGAGGCGCAGGCCGGTGATGAAGCCGATGACCACCTGTTCGGTGGGGTCGGTGACGGTAGTGAAACGTTCGGCGAGGTCATCGAGGATGCGGCCCATATCCCGGGCCAGGGCGCGTTCGAAGAGCTGATCCTTGCTGGCGTAGCGACGGAACAGGGTGGTGCGGCCGACGCCGGATTCGGCGGCGATGTCGTCCATCGTGGCTTCGCGGGTGCCGCGCCGCGCGAGCACCCGCAGGGCGGCGTCGAGGACCTTGGCGTCGGTGTCGTCGCCGCCGGGTACCGCGCCGAGCACCTGGGTCATGGCGCGGCTGAGCAGGCTCGGCAGGGGCGCACCCGGTCTGGTCACGGCATCAATATTGACACGTGGAACTACTGAACATCTAATAGTTCCACGGAACTATTGACCATTCAGTAGTTCCATCAACAGCGAGGACAAGGTGGTGGCCGACGTGGGTGGTGTCCCCAGGATGCTGAAGCAAGCGCGCAACCAGCTGCGGGCGGTGCGTCAGCTCACCGAGGCCGTGGCCGGCAACCCGCGCATCCTGCGGGAACTCGCCGCCGGCGCGCTCGGCCGGGCCGACTCTGCGGCCGCCGCATCGATCGACACCGACCACGTGCCGCCCGCCGGTCTGGCGGAGTTCGGCAAACGCGCACACGCCGCCAAGCACCTCGATGCCCCCGCGGAAGCGGTCGCGGCCTACCTGACCGATCCCGCCCGATTCCCCGAATGGCTCACCATGCACGCCGCCTTCCGCGGTGAGACCCCGACCGGCGCATATGCCGGATTGGAGTTCGGCCAGCAGGTCAAGTTCATGGGGTTGCCCGCCGACATCGCGTGGACGGTCACCTCGGCCGAACCCACCGCGATCGCCTTGCGTGGTCGCGGGCCGATGGGGCTGACGCTCGGATTCTGGTTGACCGTGTACCCCGACGGCGACGGCTCGCTCGCCTGTTTCGACGCCGGGCTGTCCGGGCAGCCCGTCGAAGGGCCATTGGGCGCCTCCTTGGTGCGCACCCTGTCGGAGGCGCTGCGGGAGTCGCTGGACCGGGTGCCGGACCAGGTGGCCGCCGCCGGACCGCTGCCGGCTCGCCGCGTGGCACGAAAACCCGTCGTACACAAAGCCTCCGGACGCACGCTCCCACCGAACACGCCGGTCCTGGTCGGTGCGGGCCAGTTCGTCTCGCACACACCGGATACCGCCGCCGATCCGGCCACACTCGCCGCACGGGCCCTGCGCCTGGCCGCCACCGACGCCGCAGCGGACGAGAGCCTGCTCGCCGCCGCGGACGCGGTGTTCGCGGTGGCCAGCGCCTCCTGGCAGTACCGCGATATGGGTGCGCTGGTGGCGGCGGCCGTCGGCGCGCACGAGGCCGACACCGTGCAGTCGTCGCGATACGGCGGAGACGGCGGCCAGTTGCTGATCAACGAAGCCGCCCAGGCCATTTCCGAGGGCACCTACGAGATGGTGCTGGTGACCGGCGCCGAAGCCGGCGCCACCCTGGCCGCCGCGCAACGCGCAGGCACCGAGATCGCCTGGCCGGAGCAGGGCCCCGACGTGGCGCCGACGCGAACGGCGGGCATCGACCGCGAAGCGAACAATCCCGCCGAAATCGCCGCCGGACTGGGTGCGCCCATCTACATGTACGCACTCATGGAATCGGCCAACCGTCATCGCCTCGACCATGAACCCAAGCAGCATCTGCGCGCGATCGGCGAACTGTGGTCGCGACTGTCGGCGGTCGCCGCGCACAACCCGAATGCCTGGCTACCCCAGGAATTCACGGCCGACGAGCTGATCACCCCCACGGCCGACAACCGGATGGTGTCGGCGCCCTACACCAAATTGCTGTGCGCCAACCTTCAGGTGGATATGGCCTCGGGGCTGATCCTGTGCAGCGCCGCGGCCGCCGAGGCGGCCGGTATCCCGCAGGACAGCTGGGTGTTCGTGCATGCGGGGTCGTCGGCGCACGACGAGTGGTTCGTCTCCGAGCGCGCCGAACTGGCGGCGTCCCCGGCGATCCGCACCATCGGCGCCGCCGCGCTCGAACACGCAGGCATCGGGATCGATGACATCGGACCGGTGGACCTGTACTCCTGCTTCCCGGTGGCCGTGCAGATCGCGGCCCGCGAGCTCGGTCTGCCGGTCGATGATCCGGACCGCCCGCTGTCGGTGACCGGCGGGCTGACCTTCGGCGGCGGACCGGGCAACAACTACGGCACGCACGCGGTCGCCACCATGATCGAGCAGCTGCGCGCGGACCCCGAAACATTCGGGCTGAGCACCTCGCTCGGCTGGTATGTCACCAAACACGCGATCGGCATCTACTCGGCGACGCCGCCGCGACAGGCGTACACGCACCTGCGGCCGATCGTCGACCATCCACCTGCCCGCCCGGTCCGTCAGAGCTACGAAGGGCCGGCCGTGGTCGAGGCCTACACGCTGCCCTACGACAGGGACGGCCGCCCCGAAGCCGCCATCCTGAGCCTACTCACCCCTGAGGGGGCGCGAGTTCTGCTGCGTAGCAAGGAATCCGGGTTCCTCGATACGCTCACCGACACCGATGCCCTCGGACTCCCCGTCACCGTTCGCGGCGAGCAGATCACCATCGACGGCGACCGCCCGACCGAGCTGCCCGCCCCTCCCCCGCCTCCGGTGCTGGTACAGCGGCAGGGTCCGATCATGATCATCACCCTGAACCGGCCCGAAGTCCGCAATGCGGTCAACCACGCCATGGCCGTCGCGCTGGAGCGGGCGTGCGATGCGTTCGAGGCCGATCCCGCCCTCCGGGTCGCCGTGCTGACCGGCGCCGACGGCTATTTCAGTTCCGGCATGGACCTGAAAGCCATGGCCGGCGGCGAAGCACCGTTGACCGAAGGCCGCGGCCCCCTGGGACTCACCGGTAAGCCGCCGGGTAAACCGCTCATCGCCGCGGTCGAGGGTCCCGCGCTGGCCGGTGGCTGCGAGCTCGCGTTGGCCGCGGATCTCATCGTGGCGGCCAGTGACTCGCAGTTCGGCATCCCCGAACCCAAGCGGGGCCTGATCGCCGCGGCGGGCGGCGTGATGCGGTTGCGGGAGCGCCTGCCCCGCAATATCGCCATGGAACTCGCGCTCACCGGCGACCCCATGCCTGCCACCAAGCTGGCCGAATTCGGTCTGGTCAACGTGGTCGCCGAACCGGGTGGCGCGTTGACCGCCGCGCTCGCCCTCGCCGAGCGCATCGCGGTCAATGCGCCGTTGAGCGTGCTCGGCAGCAAACGGATCGTGGACGAAGCCGCGGACTGGACCGCCGGCGAAGCCTTCGACCGGCAATCCGACATCGCCTCGCCGGCCCTGTTCTCCGAAGACGCGGCCGAAGGTGTGCGTGCCTTCACCGAGAAGCGCGATCCGGTCTGGAAAGGCCGGTGACCGTTCAGGCCTCGAACAGCAGATAGAGCCCGGTGAAGGTGAAACCGACCATCACCAGCATGAGCGCGAGCTGCCCGGTCAGCCGGTGCCGCGGCGGGAGCAACCGCAGGCAGCGGTCGTGGGCGGCGGCCACGCCGAGGATGTGGCCGGTGAGCACGGCGAGCACCTTGATAGTGGCCAGCACCGAAGGGTGGCTGGACAGGATGTAATGCACGTCCAGGTCGGCCAGGCCCGCGATATTCCAGCCGCGCCCGAATGGGTCCGCGCACAGGATCAGCGTCGCTTGCCCTTTCTCTACCAGGAAGGTCAGGTAGTGGGCGATGATGTAGCCGGCCACGATCGGGGTCAGGCTGTGCGCGAGCCGAATCGGCAACCTCGCCCGCTGCGCGCGGGACAAGCCGCCGCTCGCGCGGGTCGCCAGCTCGAAGACCGCCCAGACCACCAGAATGAATACCAGCAGCCCGGCCGTGCGCAGCACCGTGGTGACCAGGGTGGAATCGCCGCCCACCTCGATGAGCAGATCGCGCCAGCCCGGGAACATCGAAAAGCTGTCGAACGCCGTCGATCCCAGCAGGGTCGCCGCGACGGCGACCGAACCGAGCAGCGCGGGAGTGCCCGCCAGATTGTTCAGCGGCCACCGCAGCACCGGCGCCGCGTCGGCACCACGCGCCAGCGGGCTCAGCCGGGCGAGCAGGCTGCTGTAGACCTCGAGCGGATCGGCGCGCTCGGCCCACACAGTGCCGAAAAGGATCAGCCCGGCGGAGCCGATCAGCAGGTATCCGGTGAACCAGATGGTCACCGCGAGTACCGAACCCGGTTCCGGTGACGCCAATTCCAGCCAGACGAAGCTGAACAGCAGTACCGCCGCGGGGCGATACCCCCACGACTCCGGGTACGGAATCAACCCTGTGCCGGGAGCTCGCCCGGTGATCCGGCACAGCAGCCGGTGCACCGCTCGTACCGGCGACACCACCTTCCATACCGGACCGAAGATCAGCGACGCCACCGGAACACCCACCCAGACGAAGATGTAGACGATGCCGGGCACCGGATTGTCGGCCGGATCCCGAGAACCGGCGAACCCCGCCGCGACCACGACAGCGGCACCGAGCACACCTGCCGCTGCGAGCACCGTCCGTGTCGACGGCGCATCCATCGCGGTACGCAGGAATCGGGGCAGCCGAACGCCCGGAGAATCCGGCTCCAGCCGCGGTTCCCGCCACGCGAAGGCCAGCACCGCGAACGAGAACGTCAATGCCCAGGCCGCCCCGATCAGCGCATACGACAACGGGATCGGCAGATCGGTCGCACCGGAGATCCCATGCGCGAGCAGTTCGGTCACGGGCGGACGTCCACCGTCGCCACTGTGCGATGCGATCCGTGCAATTCGATCTCGACCCGGCCGGGAACCTCGACGGTGAACGCGAACCGCTGCCCGGTTCCCGGCTGCACCGCGAACGTGTGTTCCGGGGTGGCGTGCACGTGCAGCTCCTCCTCGGTGTCACTGTCGACGACCAGTTCGATCGGCCGGCCCACCGTGGCGTCCAAGCGGGCGTTGACGGGCGTGACCGAGCCGTCGGCGATGCGCACCTCGATGACGAGGGCGTCCGCGGCGGCCGCATCGGTGGCCGAAGCGGCCGGTGGTGCGGACGTGCTGGTGGACTGGTCCTGTGTGGTCGAACAGGCCAGCAGGGTGGCGCCTGCCAGCAGCGTCAGCGCGCAGTACCGCCAGGTGCGGGTCATCGAGGCTCCTCATCGTCGGGCGGATGGTGCTGGGCCGGTGCGGCTTCCGGGTCGTTCTCACGCTTCTCGGCACGCCGGTCGCGTACCGCGATGAACACGATGATGCCGACCACCACGAACGCCGGGGCGAAGGCGGGGACCGCCAGCAGGACCGAGTGGTCGGCCAGCACGTCCACCCGGTCGACGGCCACGATCATCGGCCGCTCACCGGACTCGGCTGCGGCGCCGCCGCCAGGTAGCGGTCGTTGATCCGCGCGGCACCCCATGACAGGGCACCGATCAGGATGAGACTGCACAACAGCACCAGCAGCGAGGCGGCGCCGAACAGCCAGGCCGGATGATCGAAGGAGCGTTCCCGTTGCAGCACGGTGATCTCGGCGACGAAATCCCGGCTGAACTCCGGCGGCGCCGCCACCTCGGCCGCACCGATACCCGGGTCCTCGGGCATGAAGATCGGCAGCGCGGTCTGCATTCGCCCGTCCTGCACCCGCAGCACCGTCTTCCAGGTGCCGTACGCCGGAACGGGTGCGGTCGACTCGTAATGGCCTTCGCCCACGCGGCGCAGATGGTCGACGACGAGTCCGCGCCCCGGGCTGTCGGAGCCGACACCGCCCTGCCAGGCCAGGATCTGTACCCATTCGGGGTCCTCGCCGACCAGGTCGGAGGGGGTGAACCGGATATCGGCGGTCACCATGCGCCCGCCGTCGACCGGTTCGGCCTCGCGCAATGTCACCGTGGCCGTTGCCTTCTCGGGCACCTCGATGATCAATCCGTTCGCCGTGGCCGCCCCGACGATGACGACCGCGGCGATCACCAGCGCTCGCCGCACCGGCGGCCGCGGCAGCGGCTCACCCCCCAGCACCATCCCGAACAGCGCGCCGACCACACCGCCTGCCACGCCCGTCGGCACCGCCATCGCCAGCAGTTCCGGCCACATGGCCGCGGGCCACGGATCGACGAACATCGCCGACACCCACAGCGATTCCAGCCAGATGCCGACGGTCGCCACCGCGAAACCGGTCAGCGCACCCCACCACACCCGCCGCTGAACCAGTGGCAGCAAGGCCATCAGCTCCACCACGACCGCGGCACCGAGATACAGCGGGAAGACATTGCGCGGCGCATCGATGATCGGACCGCCGACGAGGAAGGCGATCACTCCGCGCACGACCGCGGCGAAGGCCACGACAACGAACGTGCTGAACGCGCCGAGGGTCACGCGGGCCGCGACCAGCGTCACCGTTGCCGCCGCCACGATCAGCATCGACTGCAGCACCAACCGGAATTGCTCGACGCCGAAATCGAATTCGACCTGGAACACCGACAACCCGATGATCAGGCCGCCGAAGGCGAACGCGCGCAGCAGCCAGTTCACCCGGTTGTCGGCACGTTCCGGGTCGGGCCGGTTGCGCGAACCCTCGAATTCCAGCAGCAGCACACCCACCAGGGACAACCCGGCGCCGCCGATCAGCATCAGATGCGTTGGCCCCCAGAGGGTGACGTCCTGTCCGAACAGCCGGTGCCAGATGTCATCGAGCGGAAATCCGATCAGTGCGTACAGTCCCGCACCGGCGATCAAGATGCCGCCGACGGGCGCGTACCAGGTGCGGGTGATGCGCACGGCCGCCACGCCGGGCTTCTCGTCCAGCGGCAGCACGATGGCCAGCATGCCCGCGGTGAACAGGAAGAACAGGCCGGCGAGGATGAAGTAGTGCGCCGGGTTGGCCAGCGGGCCTTCGTCGCGGCCGTTGCCGATATGCAGGCTGACATCCCAGATGAAGCCGAGCAGCGCGGTGAGGATGGTGGCCAGGAACATCACCACGGGCAGCGCCACCCAGCCGGGCCGGTTCACCAGGGCGCCGAGACGGTCGGCCAGATTGCCCAGCCAGCTGATGCGGCGAGTGCGATGCAGGTAGCCGACCCACAGCAGCACCAGGGCGATGACGCCCGCCGAGCCGGTCATGATGGCGACCTGGTCCAGCGCCGCCCCGCCACCTTCGGAGCCCTGTGCGAACAGCCCCCCTGCCACCACGTCGTGGATCGCGCCGGACACGAAGACCTCCCACTGCAATGAGTCAACACTCGTCTCATATGAATGTTACGGACAGTACTACATAATTTCGGACATCGGGACAGCTCCGTCATCATGCAGATGGCCGATGCTTTTCGACCACATCTGCTGCCATACCCGAAACGCATCGCCACACACGACGAGAACGTGGCCGACCCTTTCGGAGAACAACCGTTCACCGATCGACTGTGACACCGGTCTCACCTTGTATATCCGGAAAGGCACCGTACCCCGCCGATGGAGCAATCCGGCGGTTTCTCCGGCACGAAACCGGACATCCCGTCAGGGACAACCGACCCGACACCTCGAAGGAGGATCCATGGTCTCCCAGGACACGATCGCCCAGCTGCGCCAGGACATCACCACCGCCGAAGACGCCGGCGACACCTCGACCGCGAACAGGCTGCGAGTGGAGCTGGAGAAGGCGCTCAACGCCGATGCCGAAGAGGGCACGGACGCGCAATAGCGGCACCCCCACCCGCCCGATTTCGCAAGCAGCGGAACCGTTGCATACATACATACTGGCGTGTAGGTTTCTGCCTGTCCGGTAGGCAGTGCCGCCACCTTCGACGACGCCGGTTTCACCGGCCGCACGCCGGTGCGGGCACGGCCTCGCCGGGCAATCCCCGGCGGAGTCGAAAGGGAACGAGTTGGCACCGGACAGCGCCCCCATACGGGAAACCGTTCGCGACTACCACGCGATACCGACCCGGCAGTTGAGCTGCGACGGCGACGGCCCCACCGTGGTCTTGTTGCACGGCGTCTACGACCGGGCCGACACCTGGCTCCGAGTACTGGAATGCATGGCCAGGGGCGGCCGTCGCGCCGTCGCCGTCGACCTGCCACCGATCCACCTCCGCGCGGCCGGTGAGCCGATTCTGCCCGCCCTCGACGCGTTCGTCGCGGCCGTGGTCGGCGCACACGCCGGCGAAGACGGCGTCGTTCTCGCGGGAAACTCGATGGGCGCCGGGCTGACGTTGCGCGCGGCGCTCGACCCGTCGCTGCCGATCCGGGTGGGCGTGCCGATCGACATCCCCGGCTTCGGTTACCGTCCGCTTGTCCGCGTCACGTTCGGCCCGTACGGCCCGTCCGAGGCCCTGCTCGCGCGGATCCGCCTGCCCCGGGCCATGTTCGGCCTGCGACCGGCGCACAGCTATACCCGCAGGATGCTGCACTATCGCGGCCGGGCGAGCGACCCCGAGCACGTGCGATACTTCCTCGACCTGTTCGCCGCGGCGGACCCCCTCGGCGCCTTGGCCGCCGCCGGCCGCGCGTTGCTCGGCGAATTCGATGCCGGCTATCCGCCGGGCACCCCCGCGCCGCTGCTGTTCGTGCACGGCCGCGGCGACAAACTGATTCCGTTCACCGCCGCCTACCGCGCAGCCGCGACATACCCCGGTGCCACGGTCCGGATACTCGACACCTGCGGACACTGCCCGCAGTTGGACGAACCGCAACTGCTGGCCGACCTGATTCTCGACTTCGACGACACCGCCCACCGGCCACATCTGGACCGCGCCTTATGAAATCCCGCCTGCTGCGGCATCCCCCGCTCTGCGTGAACACCGGACCGCGCGCCGATCTCGGGCCGGCACGATCCGATCGCGACGCCGCAGCGGCTTGCCCGGCTGACCTCGCTCAGCCGGAAACGATGGGCACCAAGTACTTGCGCGCGAATTCGCGCAACTGATCGTCGGTGTCGAGCGGAACCGAACCCACGGGCTGCAGAATCAGCGAGTGCACGATCCGGCAGGCGATTTCCACCCTGGTGCTCAAGTCGGGCGAGTCGGTCAGTAGGCCACGCTCGACCGCCTGCCGGAGGGCCGCGACACCGGCGGCGGTCGACACCGTGAACGCGGCGCCGCCTTCGGTGGTGAGCTGCGGCAGCAGCCGATCCGGCTCCGCCGTCAGCATCCGCCGCACCAGCGGATGCTCGCGCCAGCGGGTGACGACGGTGACGAAGATGTCGGCGACGAGATCGGCCAGCGTGTCGTTGCGCGCCGCGACATCTTCCAATTCGGTGAGCACAGTGTTCACTTCGCGCAACGCTACCGCGCGCACGACATCGTCGCGGGAACCGATGCGCCGGTAGACGGTCACCCGATCCACGCCGGCCTTGCGGGCGATGTCCTCGATCGTCGTCTTCTTGATGCCGACGTCGGCGAACTGCACGAGGGCGGCCTCGAGGATCCGCGATTCGATCGAATCGAGGTCGTCCCTGCTGGTTGCCGCGGTGGTCACAGCTCCCAACGTAGCAACCCGGCACCGTTGTGCAACATTCCGCCGCGATTTGTTGCTGCAACATTGCAATGTGATTTGTTGCAATGTACGGTCGGCGCATGGCGGAGAACGACGCGACGAGGCGTCCGTACCAGGAGGAAGCGCACGCGATCCACGCCAGGGACGTGCACTTCGACTTCGAGTCGGTGCCCATGCACTACATCCCCGGCGAGGTCCTGGCCACCCACATCGTCAACGTGATGCATCTGGTGCTGCCCGAAGGCGAACGCGCGATGGCGATGGCCCTGGCCGAGGCGCTGCCCCATATCGACGACCCACGGCTGCGCGAGGAAGTGCAGGGCTTCGTCGGCCAGGAAACGATGCACGCGGGCAGCCACGAACGCGCCCGCAAACACCTGCAATCGCTCGGCCTGGACGCCGAGGGCTACGTGCACGCGGTGTCGTGGCTGGTCGATCGCGTGCTCGGCGATCACGGCCTGAACGGGCGGGCCAAACGCGCCTGGCTGCGCGAACGACTCGGATTGTTCGCGGGGATGGAGCATTTCACCGCGGTGATCGGCGAATGGCTGCTGGAGGCGCAGGTACTCGAGCAGAAGGGGATGCACCCGACGATGCTCGACCTGGTCCGCTGGCACGGCGCCGAGGAGGTCGAACACCGCAGTGTCGTCTTCGACGCCTATATGCACCTGGACGGCGGCTATGCCCGGCGGGCGCGCACCGCACTGCTGGCCACCGCGACCCTGCTGCCGCTGTTCATCGTGTCGACGGCGTACCTGTATCGCAAGGACCCCTCGCCCGACAAGGGCCGATTCTGGCCGCTGCAATTCCTCAGCGCGACCGCGCGCGGGGTGATTCCGAGCTGGACGGTGTTCTTCACCGAGATGCCCCGGTATCTGCGGCCGAGCTTTCACCCCTCACAGCTGGGTTCGATGGACAACGCGCTGCGGTACCTGGCTCATTCGCCCGCGGCCCGCGCGGTGGAGGCGCCCGACGGCGACGAGCACCTGGTGGCGTGGTGAAGGTGACCGACCGCCCCGCTGCCCCGGCGAGCCTTCGCGTGCTGGCCACGGCCGTCGACATGTACAAACACCTGTTCGTAGCCGGTCCGGTGGCGCCCCTGCTGTCGCGACCGAAGCCGGTGCGACGCAGCGGCTTCGAACTGCCCATGGTCCTCGCGTCGAGCACCATGGCAGCCGAGGACGTGCGCGTGCTCGAGCTGCGCGCCACCGACGGCGGCCCGCTACCGGCATGGACACCGGGCTCGCACCTGGACCTCGTGCTGCCGTCGGGCAAGCAACGCCAGTACTCGCTCTGCGGGGATCCCGCCGACCGGTACTCCTACCGGATCGCGGTGCGCCGCCTCGCCGACGGTGGCGGTGGTTCGGTCGAAATCCACGACACCCTGCGCACCGGTGACCCGATCCGGGTGCGCGGACCGCGCAACGCGTTCAGCTTCGTCGACGCACCGTCGTACCTGTTCCTCGCTGCGGGTATCGGCATCACCCCGATCCTGCCGATGGTGCAGGCGGCGGGTGCGCGCGGGCAGCTCATCTATCTGGGGCGGTCGCGGACGACGATGCCGTTTCTCGACGAGCTGCCCGCCACCGCCGAGGTCCTGCCCGACGATGAATACGGCGGCCCGCGGATCGCGGAGCTGATCGCCCGCTCGGCGCCGGGCGCGGCGGTGTACGTCTGCGGTCCGCCGCCGGTCCTGGCCGAAGCGCAGCGGGTCTTCTTCGAGGTGAATCCCACCGGTTCGCTGCACACAGAACGCTTTTCGGCTCCGCCCGTCCTGGATGGCAAGCCCTTCGATCTCACCCTCGCCCGCACCGGGACGACGGTGCGCGTCGATGCGGCCGAAACCACTCTCACCGCCATCGCGCGCGCGGTGCCCGATGTCCTCTATTCCTGCCGGCAGGGCTTCTGCGGGACCTGCAAGGTCGCCGTGCTGGCCGGCGCGGTCGAGCACCGTGACCGGCTGCTCACCGCCGCCGAACGCGAGGACCGGATGCTCACCTGCGTCTCCCGCGCGGCGGGCCACTCACTCGTGATCGATCTCTGAACGCCATGCTCCCGAGTACTCGACGCACGCGCGTCTGCACGCACCCCGACGAGGAGACCACTGCGATGTCCAGCCCCGAACACACCCCTATCGCGATCGTCGGCGCCGGATTCGGCGGAATCGGGCTGGCCATCAAGCTCCGGGAAGCCGGTTTCCACGATCTGGTCGTGCTCGAGCGTGCCGGCGATCTCGGTGGCACCTGGCAGGCCAACACCTATCCCGGTTGCGCCTGCGATGTGCCCTCACACCTCTACAGCTATTCGTTCGCGCCCAATCCGCGCTGGTCGCGCACCTACGGCAAACAGCGGGAGATCCTCGAGTATCTGCGCTCGGTGGCGACCGAACACGATGTGGTGCGCCATATCCGCTTCGAGACCGAGCTGACCGCCGCCCGCTGGGACGAGCAGCGCTCGCGATGGCACATCGACACCTCGCGCGGCCCGCTCACCGCGGATTTCCTGATCTCGGCGGCGGGAGTGTTCGCCGAGGCGAAGTATCCGTCGCTGCCCGGACTGGAGTCCTTCGAGGGCACCGCCTTTCATTCCTTGCACTGGGACCATGATCACGATCTGACCGGTGAGCGGGTCGCGGTCATCGGCACCGGCGCGTCCGCGGTGCAGTTCATTCCGGCGATCCAGCCAAAGGTCGGGCGACTGACCGTCTTTCAGCGATCGGCGCCGTGGATCGTGCCGCGCATGGACCGGCGCACGGTCGCACTGGAGCGGATGATCCTGGACCGGGTGCCGCTGGCGCAGAAGGCCCTTCGCGGCACCTGGTACACCCTCATCGAGGGCTTCGGCCTGGTCGGGTTCGTGGACAACCGCTTCCGCCATCCCTATGAGCTGCTGGGGCGGATGCAGTTGCGGCGCCAGATCAGGGACCCGGAATTGCGTAGGAAGGTGACTCCCGATTACATGATCGGCTGCAAACGTGCCATCTTCTCCGACGCCTATCTCCCGGCATTGGACCAGCCGAACGTCGATGTGGTCACCGACCCGATCGCGGAGGTCAGGCCGCGATCCATCATCACGTGGGCCGGGGCGGAGATCCCGGTCGACACGATCATCTACGGCACCGGATTCGATCCGATTCCCTCGGTCTTCGATCGGTTCGTCGGGCGCAAGGGCCGATCCATCGCCGACCTGTACCACCGGCGGCCGCAGTCCTACCTCGGCACCGCGGTCGCGGAGTTCCCGAACTTCTTCGCGACCCTCGCGCCGTTCGGAGCGGCGGGCAACCAGTCCGCGATCTACATGATCGAATCGCAGATCACCTACATCGTGGACGCGTTGAAGACGATGCGCGACAGCGGCGCCCGGCGGGTCGAGGTACGCCGCCATGTGCAGGACGCGTTCGTGCGCGAGATGGCCGAGCGCAGCGCCTCGACGGTCTGGCTGACGGGCGGGTGCACCAGCTACTACACCACCCCCGAGGGTGGAAACGCCGGGCTGTACCCGAATTGGAGTTTCGAATACCGCCGCCGCACCAGCAAATTCGACGCGCATTCCTACGAGGTGACCCGGTGATCGGCCTGCCGTTCAACCCCTTCGCCGGCTGTGGCGATTACCGCGTCGCCGGAAGAACCGCGCTGATCACCGGCGCCGGGCAGGGCATCGGGCTGGAACTGGCCGAGATCCTATACGCCCGTGGCGCTTCTGTGGTGCTGGTGGATATCGATGCGGCGGCGGCGCGGGCGGCGGCCCGCGCGCTGGGCCCGCGGGCCTTCGCGGTCGGCGCCGATGTCGCCGACCGGGCGCAGATGAGTGCGGCGGTGGATCGCGCGATCGAACGTTTCGGGGCGCTCGATATCGTCGTCGCCAATGCCGGAGTGACCCCCGCACCCGCGACCGTGCGCACGATGGACCCGCGCGAATTCGATCGCGTGCTGGGGATCAACCTGACCGGGGTGTTCAATACCGTACATCCCGCCCTCGATGCGGTGATCGCGGCGAAAGGCCATGTCGTCGTGGTGTCGTCGTGCGCGGCCTTCGCCCCGGGGATGGGCGGATCGCCGTACATGATGAGCAAGGCGGCCGTCGAGCAATTCGGCCGCGCGCTGCGGGTCGAGCTCGCCGCCGTCGGCGCCAGCGCGGGCATCGCCTACTTCGGCGTGGTGGAGACCGCGATGACCCACGACATGCTCGACGCCGACGAACTCGGCATCGAACTCGACGCCATGCTCCCCTGGCCCCTCAACGTCCGCATCACCGCCGAACACGCCGCCCGCACCATCGCCGACGGCATCTCCCGCCGCGCCGCCCGCACCATCGCCCCTTCCGGCTGGGAGCCCTACGCACTGCTGCGCGGCGCGGTGAACATCGCCCTCGACAGCCGATTGGCCGCGGACCCGAAGGTGCACGCGCTCATCCGGCGGCTGGAGCAGCGCGCGCTGAGCACCTGACGTGGGCCCCTCGAGAGTCGCCTCATCCACCCCTGACCTGCTTGCGCGCCTAGAGTGGGAACGCGATGGGCGAGGTGCGCAAGGTTCCGCGGCAGCGGCGGTCCCGGGAGACGGTGGATACGCTGCTCGAGGCGGCTGCGCAGATGTTCACCCGGGAGGGGCTCGCGGCGACGACCAATCGGATCGCGGAGCGGGCGGGGTTGTCGGTCGGCACGTTGTATCAGTACTTTCCGAACAAGCACGCGTTATTGCGGGCGCTGGCCGAGCGGCATCTGGTGCAGGCGCGGGCGCATCTCGATGTGGTGTTCGCCGAATTGCGGGTTACCCGGCCGGGTTTCGAGGAGACGCTGCGGGCGATCCTGAACGCGGTGGTCGAATTACATCGGGACCGGCCGGCGCTGCATGCGCTGCTGCATCGGGTGGCGCCGCGCTCGGCCGAGGAGGCGGCGGCGCTGCACGCCTTCGAGGATCATCTGGCGGCGGAGGTCGCCTTCCACCTCGAACGGTGCGGGCGCGGTGGCGCGGACCCGCAGTACCTCGCTCACACCTTGGTCCACGCCATCGACGCACACGTGCATCGCGTGCTGACCCGCCGCAGGCTCGACACCGATGCGCTGATGACGCTGGCGCTCCGGATCATCTCCGCGCCGCCGGATTAGCGGCCCACGACCTCCTCCAGTACGCCCGTCAACGCATCCTCCAACTGGCCGAGACCGGGTTCTTCGATGGGGAAATGCCCGCAGCCATCCAAGAGCACGAGCTGCGTCGGCGCGGCGATACGGTCGAGAAACCGGACGCTCAGTTCTGGTGGCGTCCAGCGATCGGCCGCCGGATGAACCAGGGTCAGCGGTGTCGTCGCCGTTTCCGGCGGAGTGTGTGCGAAGTCGAGGAAGTCGGCGAGGAACCCCAGCGGCACCCGCACACCGCCGCCCTTCGGGTCCGATCCACACAGCCGCGTCAGCGCGGGGTCCAGGCTCATATTGCCCATGTCGACCAGCCATCGGATCGGCACCCGTACCCGACCCAGCAGCGGCCGCACCGTTCGCAGCAGTGCCGGCGCGACACCACCGGTGAACGACCACCGCACCGCTGCCCGCCGCGCGGCCGGATCGGACGGATCCAGCAGACAGGTCGCCACCACCTGAGTGACCGCCCCGGTGCGGGCGGCGACCTCGTAGGCGAGCATCCCGCCCATGCTGGCGCCGAACACGACCAGCGGTCTCGGATCGGACTCGGTTTCGGCACAGACGAACTCGCACAGCAGCTCGACCCAGTCGGTGTAGCGCATCGACCGCGGATCCGGCACCACGGTGTCGCCATAGAGCGGCAGGTCGATCGCCATCGCGTCGACCCCGGCCCGCATGGCGAGCGCCGCCAACGGCCACACCAGTCCGGCGTGGCCACCGGCGCCGTGCACCGCCAGCACTCGCACCGGTGCCTCGGCCGACCGGCCGCGAGCGACGTGCACCCGGTGCCCGCGCCAGGACCACCATGTCGAGTCCGGGACAGCCATCGGCTCGGCGAGGTAGTCGGGAGGAAGGAACTGGGCGTATCGGTGATATTCCATGCGCCAAGCCTGCTGCCCGGGACACCCGCCCACAACTCGCGTTCCACCGATCCCGAAGGACGGCCGAAATAGCGGTTGATCGGCGCTGATGACCGTTGCCCGGTTCTCGCGGAACGGACTACTCAGATTTGGCGGTGACCACGCCCGCACAGGTCCGCGCGCAACGGCGAACTGGCACAAGCCCTTGTGGGCCGACAGCGCCCGCCTGGCCGGGACGTCCGACCGAGACGGCTCACTGCCCCATGATGTATTCCACCGACGGCCCGGCGGTCCATCCACCGTCCACGGCGAGCTCGGCGCCGGTGGTGTAGGAGGCGGCGTCGCTGAGCAGGTAGGTGACGGCACCGACGAGCTCTTCGGCCCGGCCCACTCGCTGGAACGGGTTGTTGGGGAAGGCGCCCGGTTCCGGGCTGATGCCGGTGGGCGCGGTCATCGGGGTGTAGACCATGCCGGGGTGGACGGAGTTGACGCGAATGTTCTCCCGCCCCAGCTCCACTGCCGCCACCTTGGTGAGCCCGCGCACTCCCCATTTCGCCGCACCGTATCCGCCGGTCAAGGCCATGCCGATGAGCCCGGCCGCCGAGGAGATGTTGACGATCGAGCCGCCGCCCGCCGCGCGCATGGCGGGGACCGCGGTGTGGATTCCGGTGTACACCGACACCAGGTTGATCTGGATGATGCGCTGGAAGGTGTCCAGCGGCTCGTCGGCGACGGTCTGGCCGGATGCGGAGATGCCCGCGTTGTTGACCACGCCGTTCAGCTTGCCGAACGCGGCGACGGTGGCGTCGACGGCGGCCTGCCAGTCGGCCGGATCGGTCACATCGAGGTGCACATAGCCGGCCTTGTCGCCGAGCGAGGCAGCCACGGCGGCGCCTTCCTCGTCGAGCAGGTCACCGATCATGACCTGCCCGCCTGCGGCGACGACGCCGCGCGCGAACGCTTCACCGAGCCCACGCGCGCCACCGGTGACCAGGACGACTTTGTCAGCGAGATTCATTGAGATTCCTTTCGTTTCGCGGTGCGGATGCGGCACCGCTCGAAGTTTCGGTGCGCCCGAACATGGCACGGGCGACAGCGGCGGCCGCCGCGGCCGAGGACAGTCCGTCGCGCACCATGTGGGTCATGCCCGCGATGACGAACAGCACCGCCTGACCGCAGGCCACAGTGGTGGCGATAGCGGCTTCCTCGGCGCCGATCCGGCGGGCGATGCCCGGCCGGATGACCGCCGCGGTCTCGTAGCTGGCCTCGAGCCAGACCCGCCGCAGGGCCGGGTCGGCGAAGACGGTCGCCATGATCGCGCGCGACTGCTCGTCACCGGTGTCGGCGAAGGTGCGTTCGAAGGCGTGCATGAGCACGTCGGCGAAACTGTCGGCTTCGGGCCGAGCGTCGATGGCCCGGGCGAAGGCGTGGTTGCCGTCGTCGAACATCGGCCGCAGGCTGTCTTCTTTGGTCGGGAAGTAGCGGTAGAAGCTGCGTTCGGCGAGCCCGGCCGCCGCCGCCAGTTCCGCGACGGTCGGCGACGACCCGCCCGCGCGGACGAACAGGTCCGCGCACGTGCGGGAGATGCCGACCAGGACTTCTGGCTCCAGTGGCTTCCGTGCCATGCCCCCAGCCTACGCTTTAATGGCAGAAACTGCCGTTATCGGTCTACTGAGTGGGAGCCGACCCCAACTTCCAGATGCGCAGCGCCAGGTGGAGGTCGAGGCGGCGGGTGGTGTCCAGCCAGTCCGCGCCCAGCAGATCGGCGATGCGGGCCAGCCGCTGCCGCACCGTATTGCGGTGGATGAACAGCCGAGCGGCCGTATCGGCCAGTGCGGCATTGGTTTCCAGAAACGTCCAGGCGGTCTCGGTGAGCGCGGTCCCGTGGTCCCGGTCGTAGCCGATCAGCGGCGCGATCTCGCCGAGTGGCTCGTAGTCGACGCCGAGCTTGCCTGCCGCGTCGAGCAACAGACCGACCGCGCCGAGCCGGCTGCCATCGAGACTCTGGCCCGCGCGGCCCAGCAGGACCAGCGTCGACAGCGCCCGTTCGGCCTGCCGATGGGTGGCGGCGACGGCGTCGAGTCCGGCCACCGGCCCGGCGTAACCGATCGTCGCGAGCACACCGTGTGCCGCGAACTCCCGTTCCAGCGCCGCGACCGTGTGCTGCCCGTCGGCCACGAGCACACACAGATGCCCGCCGTGCTCGGCCACCAGCGCCCGGCTGGTGCCGAGCACTCGCCGGACGTGCGCATCGATGCGCCGGTGATCGGCGCCGTGCACGTCGATGACAACGCTGGTCAACCGGTCGCCGGGCCGGAGACCGAAGCACGCCGCGCGGCGCCGCACCTGCTCGGGATCCACCCCACGCCCGGAAAGGATGTCATCGAGCACCTCGAACTGCTGCCGCTGCGCGGAATCGTGGGCGGCCTGGTCGAACAGGCGCAGCACGGTCAGGAAGATCGCCAGCCGGTCGAGCAGCCCACTGTGCCCCGCGGGTATCGAGCCGGCCAGGACCAGCGTCGCCAGATGGGTCCCGCCGGCCTTGGCCGGCACCACGGTGCAGCCTCGCAGTTCGAGCGGTTTCCCGGTGGCGATCACGCCCGCGAACTCCGCGTCACCGGCCTGCTCGGCGATCGCCTCCACCCAGTCCCCAGGGTGGGCGGCCAGCACGCCACCGGCCGGATCGAGCACGGCCGCGGGCACCGCCAGCACCTGATGGGCGAGGTCGACGAACCCGTCCAGCCCCCGACCGCCGACCACGGTTTCGATCAGCCGCTCGTCCAATGCGATGACGTCCTGGAGTC
>NZ_BAFY01000132.1 GCF_000308555.1 Nocardia cyriacigeorgica NBRC 100375
ACCGGCATCAGTGCGCCGAGCGGCGCCCGAAGAGATGGTTACCGCGTGAGCAGGTGCGCTGTCACCGCATCTGTCAGCCAGTCACGGTATTTCGTTGCCGGCCAGCCACTCTCGCGACGCAGCAGCCGGAACACGTGTGGTGAGGCGAGGGCGAACAAGCTGTCGGCGGCGGTATCGGCATCGATGTCCGGCCGCAAGGTGCCGTGCTCGGCGAGGCTGCGCACGAAGGTCGCCCAGAAGGAGCGGGTGGCGGCGGCTCCGGCTTCGGACCAGGATTTCATGGCTGGATCGGCGGATGCGGCGTCCACGCCGACCATGATGAGATCCCCGGCGCGCTCGAGCAGGCCGGCGTTGTAGTCGACGATGATGGCGACGGCCGCCCTCGGATCGGATTCGGCCAGGGCGGCCAGGACCTCGGGACGTTCCGCCACGGCGACCGGCTCCTCATCACCCACCGTCGCCACATCGAGTACGTGTCGAAACAGTGCGAGTTTGTTCGGGAAGGCGTCGTAGAGCGTGCGTTCCCCGATCCCGGCCCGGCGCGCGATCTCCCGCATCGGCGTGGCCGCGTATCCGCGTTCGACGAACAACTCGCCGGCCGCCCGCCGGATCGCGGCCCTGGTGGCCGCCGCCGTCTCGGCGCGTTTGCCGGCCCGGTATTGCCTCTTGACGGTTTCGCTCACAAGGAGGATTCTAACAATATTCACCGCAGTGGCACTGCGGTCAAATTGAGGAGGTGGATCCGATGCCCGACCTCGCTGGCATCCATCACGTCAAGATTCCGGTCTCCGACCTGCCCCGTTCGGTGCGCTGGTATCGCGAAGTCTTCGGTTTCCGCCCGACCATGCAGTTCGCTGACAGTAGTGACGGCGTGGTCCGCGGCGCGGCCGGCGACATCCCCGGCGTGGGCTTTGTCGCCCTGCGGGAAAATCCCGAAGCGGCCGCGGGTTGCAAGGGGTTCGACCCGGTGTGCTACGCGGTGAACGACCGCCCCGACCTGGAGCAGTGGGCCGCGCATCTGGACGGTCTCGGCATCCCGCACTCACCTGTCATGGACGCCTCGGTCGGCTGGATCCAGGTGTTCAACGATCCGGACGGCCTGGAGATCCACATGTACACCTGGGCGGAGCACGGCATCGACCAATCGGGCCGCCCTGGGTACGGCACCGCCATCGACGACCCGGACACCTGGGCACCCGCCCGCTGAATCCGAGGAATGTGCGCGTTCACGGTGTCGAACCGGGCGCCGCTCAACGGACCTGGTCTTCGGCGGCGTGCCGGCGAGTAGGCGGGCTGCAGCGTGGGGAGCCGTATGAAGCTGCCGACCGACCCGGTCGTCGCCATGAGGAGCAATGAGTGGGTACCGCTCACCTGGTTGTGGCGCGCATCACCCAGCCGCGGGTGTCACGGGGACCGCATCACCGGCGTCTTATCTCGAACCGACGGCATGTCCATCGATCGAGAAGGGAAGCAATTGATGGCTATCACCGAGCACGGAGCCGTTTCGCTGGCAGGGAAGGTCGCGGTCGTTACCGGCGCGGGGTCAGGAATCGGCGCGGCGACGGCGGTCACGCTGGCGGCCAGGGGAGCGCGGGTGTGCTGCGCCGGACGCACCCTCGAACGCGTCGAGCGGACTGCCGAGCAGATCGTGGCCGCGGGTGGTGAGGCGTTCGGCTTGCGGGTCGACGTGGCGTCGCCGGAGGACAACGAAGCGATGGTCGGCGAGACGGTCGCACGGTACGGCGCCCTGCATTTCGCCCATCTCAATGCCGCGACAGGGCACTGGGCCGGTGTTCTGGACTACCCGTTGGAGGAGTGGGACCGCACGATGGCGGTGAACCTGCGCGGTGTGCTGCTCGGTCTGCAGTCGGCAGGCCGGGCCATGCGTGATGCGGGTGGTGGCTCGATTGTGGTCACCTCATCGGCGGCTGGGCTTACCGGGGTGCGGATGTCCTCGGCGTATTCGGCCTCGAAGCACGGTGTGATCGGTCTTGGGAAATCGGCTGCCCTCGAGCTGGGGCCCGTCGGTATTCGGGTCAACACCATCTGCCCCGGATATATCGCCAGCAACGAACTCACCCGAAAGATGGGCGAAGAGCTCCACGTCGGCAGCCGTTTTCCACTGCGTAGGCCGGGGCGTAGCGAGGAAGTTGCCGACTTGGTCGCGTTTCTCGCCAGTGACAGTGCCTCGTTCATCACCGGCAGTGTGTTCACCATCGACGGCGGGTGGCTGGCCGGCGGCATCGACCTCCAGGATGATTCGGCGGATCGAGCAACCGGCACCGACCGGGTTGCAGCCTTTGCCAACACGTATCCCCAGAACCAGTAGGTCCCAAGGACGGGCGCATTCGGGCGAAGTCGTTGGCGTGAAGCCCATTGCGTGAGCGCGGCAGATCGCCGGGGCTTCAGCCCGGTGCCTGAACGACGGACTCGTCGACCACACGGCCGTTGGCATCGACGGGACGGATGCTGTGCACCGTGCTCGACAGAGGTGCTGGCTGAGTACAACCGGGCGCCGGGCCGACGCGCACGAGCGGCCGAACACCAGCGATTTGTCTTGGAAAGTTACCTGTGGGCCAGACCGTTCCGATGGTCAGTGCGCGACCTGCATTATCGGACGGCTGTTTCCAGGGCAACCGTGAAATCGGCGCCGGTTGCTTCTCTGACGTCGGATTCGCTGACGCCGGGGGCGGTTTCTACGAGGACCAGCCCGGCAGGGCGAATATCGAAGACGGCCAGGTCGGTGATGATCCGGTGCACACAGCCCGTTCCGGTCAGGGGCAGGCTGCACTGGTTCGACGATCTTGGGTTGGCCGCTGCGCGTGCAGTGTTCCATCATCACGATGACCCGTTTCGCGCCGTGGACGAGGTCCATCGCGCCACCCATGCCTTTGACCATCTTGCCTGGGATCATCCAGTTGGCCAGGTCCCCGTGGGCGCTCACTTGCATGGCGCCGAGGACGGCGACGTCGACGCAGCCGCCGCGGATCATGCCGAAGGATTGGGCCGAGTCGAAGTAGTGGTGGACATCTTCGCCTCGCGGCTGGCGCGGGCCGAACGCCTCGGCACCGATATGACACTGGTCGCGTCGTCATCGCTGGCTGAAGACATCGCCGAAGCCCTCGGCGGAGCAAGGCCCGACGTGGTGATCGTTGTGGGGGTGGAGTTCGTCGAGGCACCGGTCGGTTTGGCCGAGCTCGGTAACAGCCTCGACCGCCTCGCGGCCGGTCATGTCGAAGGAAAAGTTCTCATCGATCCCGCGGCATGACCGGCCCGGCCGCATTCACCGCGAATGACCGTGCAGGGTGAGTGTGTCCTCGATACAGCGAGCGATGAATGATCCATCGATCGGCCTGTCACCCACAATGATGCGGAAATACAGCGGAGCCGAAAGAGTTTCGAGCACCGCGCGGGGGTCTGTGTCCTGCGGGAGTTCGCCGCGCTCGATGGCCTTGCTGATCACCTGCGAGCTCAGCTCGAACCGATCGCTCCAGAACCGGCGTCGCGCGGCATCTACTTCGGGATCAGCCGACAGCGCCATCGTCGTGCCCACCAACCGGGTGACACCCGGTAGCTCGATCAGGTGCGTGATCTGTTCAGCGAGAACCTGCAGATCGGTGCGCAGTGCGCCGGTGTCCGGCAGGGGATTGCCCGCGGCAGCCATTTCGGTAACAGCCGCGGCGATCAGGGCGGTACGGGTTCCCCAGCGACGGTAGATCGTGGTCTCGGCAACACCGGCCCGCGCCGCAACGTCACCGATGGTCAGGCCCTCGATGCCGTGCTCGGCGACCTGCTCGAGGGTGGCGGTGAGCACAGCGTGACGCACCCGAGCCGAACGGCCCCCGGTCCGCCTGCGCGGACCGGGGGTCGGTTGCGTCTGCTCATCGACCTCACGCCCTTGCTGATCCATGGTCCAAGTTCTACTCGATCAGCAACGCGGGTGGCGAATGTGCGGGCCGTGGCGGACTAGGCTTACTCAGCGCAGATAGGCCGAGATCCAGTTGCCGAACTCGCACGCCAAATGCCACTGATGCTCGGCCACATACAGTTGCGGCAGCGCAGCCGGGAAGGCGACTTGGAGCCGGCTGCGGAACCCGCCGCCGGGCTCGTCGCGGAACTGATGGCGAACACCGCCGATGACGAATCCGTCGGACAATGAGGCGACACCGGAGACGGCGAGTGGGAACGCCGGGTCCGAAGGCACCATTACCCGTGCGGTGTCGGTGTAGTCGATGAAGAACTGGCTGGCCAGTACCGCGCCGCCGGTTACCTCGATAACCTCCTGACGACCATCGGGCAGCGTAGCGATGATGTAGTGGTCTGGGCAGGCGTCGGTCCACACGGCGCGGTCGTCGGTCAGCCGGGCGCGGTCGAGCCAGTCGAGAAAGCCCTGAGCTGTGCCCCGATCGCTGGTGATCTCGGTGATCGAGTACTGCCAGTGCCCGTCCGAGGCCGCCACTGCGGTCCTCGCCGCGACTTCGGACGCGATGAGCTCGCCGGTGAGTAGTTCTCGCAAGCCATCCGGCCCGATCACCATCCGTGCTCGGGCCAGCGCAGAGCGTGCAGTGGAGATGTCGTCGACAGCGACTTCCAGGCGGGCCAGCAGCGAGTCGAGTTCGCCGACCAGCGCACCGGCGTAGTCCTTGCGCAAGCGCGCCGCGGCCACCGACAGCCGCCGTCGTTCCCACTCGACGATCTGCCTCTGATCCAGCATCTTCCCGTCGATGAAGGTGCGTAACCCGGGGCTGACCTGCCGATCCGGTGGAGACGCGAAGGTGGTACCGGTACCGAGACCTGCCGCCGCCACCGTAGCGGCGGTCGTCCCGGCGGCGCGGATCATGAAGGTTCTCCTGGTCAGCATCGACCATTTCCTCTCGAGCTTTGGTTGTCATCGCGACGGCTATCGCGGCATACGTAACGCAAGTTTGTCCTGCGTTAGCGCAGCATGGGTTATCCGCGTCACGCTGTCAATGGTGTGCGCATGATTAATGCCTGAAAAGGTGGCCTTTATCTGCTCGGTCGAGGGGCTGTCGGCGTGCGTGCGGTCGATGGCGCGTCGCGCCGGGGTTGCGCAACATGCCCCAGAGAGGCATCCTTAATGCAAGTTTTGATTGCGTTAAAGATCTAGGGTCACAATCCCGCGACCACCCCTTTCGTGAAAGGCCGGACAGTTCATGGTCGATCCGAACGACATCCGCGCGACCATCGGGCCGCGCGAGGCAACGCGGGATCAGGTACTTGCCTGGGAGTCTCGCCGCGCCGACGCCGTGCTCAGCAAATTCGCCGCCCGCCTCGGCGCGCTCGGCATGGGCGAGATCCTGCACGACCACACAGTCAGCGAACTACGCGCTGCCTCCCTGGATACGCGCCGGTCTGTATTGCTCTCGCTCAAGGCCCAGCTCGGTCACGTGGGTACCTACGCGATGCTCAAGCGCGAACTCGCGATTTCGGAACGGATCACCCGGCTCGCGGTCGCAACGAGCAGGGGACGGGCCAAATACTCGGTCACCCGGCTGCGCGCCCCCGGCCTGTCGGCCGAACGTTTCGCAGCCTGGTTCGAGAACCTGGTCGTCCTCGATGACGAGGCCGAAATGAACTCCGCCTGCCCGGATCACTACCTCCTGCGCGGGCTGCCCGATGGGCGCCAGGAAGTCGTCGAGACCACCGGTGGATCGCCTGCTGCGACCCGATTCCTCATCGACTATCAGCGCCCAGACGACATCACCGTCCCGGTCGACCCGGCCTACCCGATCCAGATCGTCGGCACCGCACTGCTCGACGACGGCCTGGTCATCGGCGGGGTTCGCCACCAGTTCCGCGACCGTGACGGCGCGCTCGAAGCACTGCTGACCGCGCAGTTCCCCGCTACCGTGCCTACCAGGAATATCGTTCAACACCAGTGGCATCTGGCGTGTGAGTTCAGCAATTGGATGATCGCCTCGGCGCCATCCGCGGCGACGACACGATGACGCTGACCATCAAGCGCTCTGCCGCGACGGATGCAATTCCACCCCGACCGGATCGAGCATTCGCTGACCATGCTCGACGGCGCCCAGACCGGCAACATGCCCGCCATCGAGAGTGCACGGCGATCGCTTGCCGAAGACGACCGCAAACTGTCGCGGTACCGGGCAGCACTGGAAGCGGGCACCGACCCGGCGCTCGTGGCGGGCTGGACCCAACAGGTGCAGCGTGAACGCCAGCCGACTGCGGCGCAGCTTTCCGCCTAGGAAGCCGAGCAACACCCAGATCAGTGCATGAACATGGAGCAGGTTCACCAGCTTGTGACGTCACTGGGCGGGCTGGTCCACATACTGAAGGCGGCTGACCCCACCGACAAACTCGAGGTCTACCGGAAACTCGGCCTGAAACTCACATACGACCACAAAAAACGGGTGGTCGTGGCAGAAACTGCTCCACAACCACCCGTGTGCGTACTGTCTGTGTCCGGAGGGGGACTTGAACCCCCACGCCCGATAAAGGGCACTAGCACCTCAAGCTAGCGCGTCTGCCATTCCGCCACCCGGACCGGTGTGCCCAGCAAGATTATCGGATGCCGAGGGGAAGCGCCAAATCGCGCCTTGACCTGGGGTTTGTTGGGGAATGGACGGTCGGGTGAGCCTAGCCATGGCGCGGAGTTCTCGGGTTCGGGCGGGGGACGGAGTGCGGCGACAGGGGCAAGCCTGGCGTGAATGGAAGGCATGATCGCCCCTCGGTCGTTGTTCTTGCGATTTCCTGAGCTTCGCCTTGTCGGGCTCGCGGTTGACCACGGCTCGTCAGCCTGCGCGGCTACTCCGAGCTGGCTGCGACATTCGGATCCGTCCGGCGAAGGCGGTAGAGCCGGGCCGACGGCTTAGCCTGTATGGGTGACAACTCCCGTCCACCTGTCGATCGGCGCGGGCCCGGGCCTTGGTGTCGCGGTCGCACGCCGCTTCGCCCGTGCCGGATACCATGCCGCGCTCACCGCCCGCACTGCCGCCGATGCCGCGGGTCTGGCCGAAACGCTTGCTGCCGAGGGCTTTTCCGCCGAAGGCGCTGCCATCGATCTGCATGATGCGGACGACGTCGGCCGCGTGGTCGGCGATATCGGCGCCCGCCACGGCCGGATCGATCTGCTGCACTTCAACCCCAGTGCGTGGCGGGAGAAGGATCCCCTGCACCTGACTGTGGCCGAATTGCTCGACGACGTCACTCTCGGAGTCGCGGCGCTGCTGCCCGCGGTCCAGGCCGCGCACCGCTTCATGTCGCGCGGCGCACGCATTCTGGTGACGGGCAGCGCGGCCGCCGACAAGCCGTGGCACGGCGCGGCGTCGCTAGGTGTGCAGAAGGCCGGCGTCCGCAATCTCGTCACCAGCATCGACGCCACCCTGGCCGCGGAAGGGATCAGGGCCGTCGCCGTCCAGATCAACGGCCTGCTCGCCGAAACGGGTCCGTTCTCCCCGCCGCCCATCGCCGAAGCCATGTGGGCAGCGGTGTCCTGCTCCGAGGCGGAGTGGACGCCCCACGTGTCGTACGACGGGTGATCGCGGAGGCGACCGCCCGGCGTCGACGAGAATCCTTGCGCACGTACCTGTCCGAGCAGTTCCCGCGCTTACTCGAGTAGGGTGAACATCCGCTGGTGCGCGCAGAGGCGGCCGGTATCTCGAGAACGGGGGCGTCGTGCATTACCTTGACCTGTTGATGAACGCCGGCTGGGTCGATTTTTCGACGTGGGCGAGAGTCGACGTCTGGACGTCGGCGTCGGAGCAGGAGCTGGCGCGGGAAGTGTCGAGGAAATCGGGCGGGTCTGCCATGTCCCTGGGCGCCATTGTCGGGGGCCTGTGCTGCCTTCTTGTCGTCATCGGTGTGATCGCCCTGATCATCATGTTGGTAATCCGCGCGAACAACGCCACGCCACCACCGCGACCGCCCTACAATCCGCACCAGTACCCGCCCCACGGTGGTCAGTACCCGCCAGGGCATTACTGAGCGCGGCGCGGGATTCTCCCCGCTCGCTGGGCCACGGCCGGCTTTTCGCAGGCCCATCTCCCCGCGCCCGCTGCCTCCGGCACCCGGGCCGGAGGCAGCGGGGTCATCATCACTCGACAGCAGTGGCCTCGAGTTCGACCATCTGGCCGGGAATCGCCAGCCGCGTGACGCCGAGCATCGTGGTGGCCGGTGCGACCTGGGCGGCGCCAAAACGCGCCGCGAGCACGCCGTAATGCTGGAACAGCAGGCCGACGTCGGTGGTGTAGACATTGAGCCGGACGAGGTTCGCCAGGGACATGCCGGCCTTGCTGAGTACCGCCTCGACGTTGTCGAGGCTCAGCGCCAACTGCGCGGCCATGTCGCCGTCGTGCTGGGGTGTGCCGTCCGCGCTCATCGTGGTCTGGCCAGAGCAATACAGCGTCCGGGTGTGCCCGGCGACGAGCTCGCCCTGGTTGAACCCCATCTCCAGCGACCACGTCACAGGGTTCACTGCCGTTCGTTGCGCTACCACAACTGCTCCATTCGATTCGGTGAAGGTCCTACATCTGTCCGTCGCCCGTGCGGGCGCCGTGCTGACGACCTTGCCAACGAATCACGACATCTTGTGTCGTGTATTTCTGCGAAGATTTCCGGTATGCGTGCTGATCGATTGGTCTCGCTGGTGCTGCTGCTGCGCCGGCGTGGACGGTTGACGGCGGCAGAGCTGGCCGATGAGCTCGAGGTCTCCACACGCACGGTCTTGCGTGACATCGAGGCGTTGTCCACGGCAGGTGTACCGGTGTACGCCGAACGCGGCCGGCACGGCGGTTTCGCCTTGCTGCCGGGGTTCCAGACCGAACTCACCGGACTGAACCACGAGGAGGCGCTCGCCCTGCTGGTCGCCGGATCGCGGCGTGGGGCCCAGGTATTCGGCCTCGGTTCGGCACTGGCTTCGGCGATGCTGAAGGTGGTCGACGCGCTGCCGGACAGCTATCGGGCCACCGCCGACGAGGTGGCCGAGCGCCTGCTCATCGAGCCCGAGACCGATCTGCTTTCGCGCCGGCTGGTCGACGAGGAGGTGTCCGACGCCGTGGCCGCCGAGGTACGGCGCGCGGTGTTCACCGGGCACAAGCTGCGCATTCACTACGCCGCCGTGGACCAGGCCCCGGCGTGGCGAACAGTCGACCCGATCGGCCTGGTCACCGTGCGCGAGCATATCTATCTGCTGGCCACCAGAGCCGGTGCGGATCGCACCTACCGGTTGTCGCGGGTGCTGGCCGCCGAGCAACTTCCCGAGCCCGCCCAGCGGCCCAGCCGGGTCGATCTCGATCGCGTCTGGCAGGAGCGCAGCACACGCTTTCGCTCCGGCGGCGACCAGATCACCGTGCTGGCGCGGGTGGATCCCGCCCGCCGCGAAGAGCTGGTCGGCACCGCTCTCGCCGTGCACACCGAGGCCTGCGACGAGGATGGCTGGTTGCGCCTCGAGGTGAGCTTTCAAGATTCCCGGCACGCCGAATGGGCGATGTGGCAACTCGCCACGGACGCGGAAGCCCTTGCCCCGCACTGGTTGCGCACTCGGCTGTACGAACGGGCCGCGACCATGGTCAGCTCGTACGCACAGCCGTCCTGAGGATGGCCACCTCTGCCGGACGCGTGACACTGTGCCGGACAAGCTCGCGACCCCGGGCCGCACCACGAGCGACGTCATTCACTCGAGGCCGCAGCCGTTCGACAAACAGGCGGTTGCGGTCTGAGTTCGTGATCTTCCGCCGAGTACCTGCCGTGCATTAGTGTCGAATGGGGGCGTATCGCACCCAGGAGGCGACGTGGTGATGCGTCGGCGCAGGAAGCTCGGAGCCATCGCGGCGGTCGTCGCCGCGGGACTGGTCGTGAGCAGTTGCGGGGGTGATGACAAGGCGGAGCCAGGGAGCGCGGGCCCATCGGAGACCGGCTCGGCCATGCCCAACCAGGTGGCAGGCGTCGAGATTCCGGATGGCCGGGTCATGGAGGCGGTCGATCGGGTCGGTGGGCTGGCCGAGGAGCTGATGGCATCCTCCGGAATCCCCGGGATGGCGGTGGCCATCGTGCACGACGGCAGGGTGGTCTACAGCGAGGGCTTCGGCGTCGGCAACGTCGACAGCAAGAGCGAGGTCGGGCCCGACACGGTGTTCCAGCTCGCTTCGGTCTCGAAATCGGTCGGCGCGACGGTGGTGGCGCAGCAGGTGACGGCTGGAAAAGTCGCCTGGGATACGCCCATCAACCAGCTCATGCCCACCTTCGCCCTGGGCGACCCCTACGTCACCGATCATGTCACTGTCGGCGATCTCTACGCCCACCGGTCCGGGCTCCCCGATCATGCCGGCGATCTGCTCGAAGACCTCGGCTACGACCGCGATCAGGTGCTCGAGCGGCTGCGCCTGCTGCCGCTGGGACCGTTCCGAGATTCCTATGAATACACCAACTTCGGAGTCACCGCGGCCGCCACGGCAGTAGCGCGGGCCGGCGCCACCGACTGGGAGACACTGTCGGCGCGAGAGCTGTACGAGCCGCTCGGCATGAATGCCACCAGTTCGCGCTACAGCGACTTCGCCGGCCGCGCGGACCGAGCCGACGGCCACGTCTTCGTCGACGGCGAATACCAGGTGGCCAATCCGGGGCGGCAACCCGACGCGCAATCGCCGGCCGGGGGAGTCAGTTCCTCGGTCAGCGACATGGCGAAATGGATGACGATGGTGCTCGCGAACGGCTCGGTGCACGGGCGCGCGCTGATCGAACCCGACGACTTGCTGCCCGCGATCTCGCCGCAATCGGTGGCGCATCCGCCGCAGGCGGCCGACGCACGGGCCGGCTTCTACGGGTTCGGTTTCAACGTCGGCGAATCAGCGTCGGGCCGGGTGACACTCAGCCATTCGGGCGCGTTCGATCTCGGAGCAGCGACCGCCTTCACGCTGATTCCCTCGGCCGGCGTCGGCATCGTCACCCTGACCAATGCGGCGCCGATCGGTGTGCCCGAGACGCTCAACGCCGAGTTCGCCGATCTGGTGCAGTTCGGCGACATCACTCAGGACTGGCGTGCCCTCTACCGGCAGGCGTTCGCGCCGATGAGTGAACCGACCGGCGAATTGGCAGGCGCCACTGCGCCCGCCGACCCGGCCGCGGCCCGCCCGCTGACGGACTACGCGGGCGTCTACGACAACCCGTATTACGGACCCGCGACCATCACCGAAACCGCCGGCGCGCTGACCCTGACGCTCGGCCCGGAGAACATGTCCTTCCCGCTGACTCACTGGGATGGGGACATTTTCGTCTTCACACCCACTGGGGAGAACGCTGTCCCCGGCACGGTCTCCAAGGCGACATTCGATGGTGATGAGCTCACGCTCGAGTACTTCGACCAGGACGGACTCGGGTCATTCGACCGGGGGAGCTGACCGTCGTGGCCGCCTTCCCTCCATGGAGGACAGGGGAGGGGCGCGTACAGGTGAGCGATGTAGGCAAGGGGAGTGCGGTCTGAGGGCATGGCCGGCTACCGGGTGCTGCCGTAGGAGGCAGAGGCTGAAGGTTGGGACGATCGAAGACTGGTACCGCCTACATGAGTGTTCAAACCTTGGCGATACGTAGATATGCGCATCTATTCATGCAATCCACAACCCAACACTGGACCCGCACGCCAGCGCACCCCACAAACACAAGGAGCGCGAGGGGCTCACTCCTTTGTTCAGTACTGGAACAACAACTCGGAAGCAGGCGGTACAGCGCAGTGAGGGGAGTAGGACGCGAAGCGTGGACGGCTGCCTTTCGGCTGTTCGCGCGATGCCTTGAAGGCCGGGTGCGGTCGCCGCGTCAGAGTTCCTGACCGCCGCCGGTCCGGCCGGCGCTGCTCGTCTCCGGTTCGACCGCCGGTTCTGGTGCGGTGAACCTCCCCGAAACGAACTCTTGGGCGGCGATCTTCGCTCGGACCACCGGTTCCCGGTAGCGGGTTTCGCGGGCTGCGGCTTTCGCGAGTTTCGGTGAGCCTGGGCGGTAGCGCCATCGAGCCCAGGGCGCGGTCGGCCGGCTGAGGCGGATGGCGCCGGCGATCAGCAGTGGCGGGAAGAACAGGCCGAGGAAGCCGGTCCAGAATTTGCCTTTGAGCAGGGTGATGGCGGCCAGGCCGTATTGGATGGTGAGGCCGGCGATGGTGGCGATCAGGGTGGCGACTTCGCCGTCGTCGGTGTATTCGTCGAAATCGTCGGCGAGACCGAGTGGATGGATGCCCAGCAGGAACAGCACCGAGATGGCGAAGGCGACCATGACCGCGTCGATGCTGCTGCGGCCTTCTTCGCTCCAGTAGACGTCGCGTACGTGCAGAACGAGGGCGAATTCGTCGAGTACGAGTGCGGATCCGATGCCGAAGAACGTGGCCAGCACGCAGTTGAGGACGGGTGTTTCGTGCGCGGCGAGTGCGACCAGCAATAGGCCGGACACCAGCATGGTGACGAGTCCGAAGATCACGTGGTGGATGTGCAGACCGCCGGGGGTGACGTTGCCCGGCCACCAGGAGACTTCGGCGCGGATCATCCGGGTGCTCATCCGGATGAAGAGGAACGTCAGTACGAAGGCGACCATGAGGAAGAACAGCGGCAGGCGGCCGTTGTCGACGATGGTGTCGGTGAACCAGCGTGTCATGGGCAGGCTCCGGGAGTCCGCCCGTTGGTGTTGGTCCGGCCGCTGAGCATGGTGTGCCTTCCCTCTGGGGGAGGTGTCGGCCGGTCGGGTGGGCGATCTGCCTCCGCCCCTGGTTATCGTCGGCTTCAACTGTAGTTTGCCGTGGCGGGTGGCGGTTCGAATCCGCGGCGCGGAACCGGTTTGTGCGTGAGCGAAGAATTGTTGTCGTCCGGCCCGGCGTTACCGGTGCTGCTCGATTCTCGGGGCAGTTTCGGCCAGGTCGGAGGATGTGGGGATGATCCTTTTCGCAATGTGTGTGCGCAGGGCGGATGTCGCTGTGCGGCAGTATGTTTGCCGAGCTCGGCCCGATGCTCGGGTCGGCCGGATAGCCCATTATGCGGGTGGATGAGTCCTTTTTAATGGATGCGCTTTCCGAATGGTCGCTTGGTCGATTCAGCGGCGCGTGCGAACCGTTGATCATGGCGTGGGCGGGTGGCAGAATCGAAAAGCCAAAGATTTGCTCCGGCTGTAACGGGCCGGGTGAGCATCCGGATTATCGGTTGTGGGGGATCCATAAGGCAACATTCGGAGTTGGTCTCAGTGCAAGCGGCGGGCGAATCGCGGGGTCCTCGGGATCGGAAGCAATATCTGTGGGTGCTGGGGCTGATAGCGCCCGGCTGTGCGCTGCTGCCTTCGCAATTGGTGCTGCGCACCGGATCCGAAGTGTTCTGGTGGATCGGTCCGATCATCGTGCTGATCGTGATTCCGATCCTGGATCTGATCGTCGGTGAGGACGGCTCCAACCCGCGCGATGAGGATTACGAGGCTCTGTCGAACAACCACTACTACCGGTGGTGCACGTATATGTTCCTGCCGATCCAGTTGCTGGGCCTGGTGATCGCCTCGTCGATGTGGGCCGGCGACGAATTGAGTTTCGTCGACAAGCTCGGCTTGGGGGTGACGCTGGGGTTCGTCAGCGGGATCGGCATCAACGCGGCGCATGAGCTGGGGCATCGAGCCGAGCATCTGGAACGCTGGCTGGCCAAGATCGCCTTGGCCCAATCCGGCTACGGACACTTCTTCGTCGAACACAACCGCGGCCATCACGTGCGGGTGGCGACGCCGGAGGATCCGGCGAGTGCCCGACTGGGAGAGTCGCTGTACGAGTTCTTGCCGCGCACTGTCTCGGGTGGGTTCCGTTCGGCCATCGCGCTCGAACGTGAGCGGTTGCAGCGGCACGGTCAGGGCTGGTGGTCGCCGCACAATCACATCTTGCAGGCCTGGGCGATGACGGTGGTGTTGTTCGGTTCCTTGCTCGCGGTGTTCGGTCTCGAGATCCTGCCGTGGCTGCTGTTGCAGGCGGTGATCGGCGCAGCCCTGCTCGAGACGGTCAACTACGTCGAGCACTACGGTCTGCTGCGCAGGCGCCGCCCCAACGGCCGGTTCGAGCGCTGCTCGCCGCGTGACAGCTGGAACAGCGACAGGCTGGTCACCAATATCTTCCTGTTCCATTTGCAGCGGCACAGCGACCATCACGCGAACCCCGGTCGGCGCTATCAAACCTTGCGTAGTTCCAGCGAATCCCCGCAGCTGCCCGCCGGTTACGCGACCATGATCCTGCTCGCCGCTGTTCCGCCGTTGTGGCGGCGGGTGATGGATCCGCGGGTGCTCGCGCACTACGACGGGGATGTCACCCGGGCCAATATCGAGCCGCGCAAACGGGAACGGATCCTGGCCGCGCATGGCGTCGGCACCGGGAATCGTTGAGGCAGGCCGGGTGCGCCTGGTCAGTACGCCAGTGGGTAGTCGTCGTCGGGAAGCGGGGTGATCCAGGCCTGATCGATGCGGTCGACGGTGTCGGCGTGGTCGAAGGCTTCGCGGATGCGGGTCGTCAGCGGAGGTTCCGTGGTGTCGAGGCCTGCTTCGAGGTCGGTGGCGTAGGCGAGGGTGTGCTGGTCGCTGCGGTCGGCGTCGCTGCCGGTGGGGAACGGGGTCATCGCGTTACCTCCCTGCGTGCGATCGGGTGACGGGCCGAGGGCGGCCCGGAGAGTTCCGGGTCGCCCCGCGAAGAGTGACTGTGTTCGAGATGGTTGCTGTGAGTCGGTGTCGAACAGGGGCATCACCTCACTCGTGTCGATCTCGGCTGGCCGCGGCGGCACTGCGCGCTGGGGCGGTCCGCGCTGGGTCGGCTGCACGCCGGGCGGTCGACGCCCCCGTAGCGTCGCGACGAGCGCGGGATGCGCCGGTGCGCGCGGCGGTCGCTCGGGCCGGACCCGTTGGCGGGGGTGCTGTGGTGTGGGCCAATGGGCCAGCGCTTCGGCCACAATGGCGTCCATTTCGGCGAAGAGCTGCTCGATGTCGGGGTCGAGCAGGAGCATTCCGTTGTCGAACAGTTCCTCGCGCGAATCGGTTCCGATCATTGCCCTGCCTCCTCGAAGGAGTGCCGGGCCGTGCCGAGTCAGGCGTTGATGGCCTGACGCCGTTCGGCCCGCTCGACCGCGATCTTGCGGGGTTTGGCCTTCTCCGCGACCGGGATGGACAGGCGCAGCACGCCGTCGGTGTAGTCGGCGCGGATGTGATCGGTGTCGAGGCCCTCGCCGAGGAACAGCTGGCGGCTGAAGACGCCACGGGAGCGTTCCGCGGCGATCATCTCGCGGTCGCCCGTCAACTCCGGACGTGTGGCGCGGACTGTCACGACGTTGCGTTCGACATCGAGATCCAGCGATGCGGGGTCGATGCCGGGTAGGTCGAACTCGACCAGGAATTCGTCGCCCTCACGCCAGGCGTCCATCGGCATGACGGCCGGGCGGGCCACTGTGCCGAACACCTGCTGCGTCAGTCGGTCCAGATCACGGAACGGATCGGTGCGCATCAGCATGGTCGCCACCTCCAGATCACTCCATCCTCTGTAGTGGTAAGCAGATAACCTATGTCATCTGACATAGATTCTTTATAGCTCGGCAATTAGATGAGCGCAAGGGCTTAGGATAGAAAATCTGAAAGGAATGGCAGGAGTGAGGAGCACGGATGACGCAGGAGAGTCACGAGCCTCGTCTCCCCGACTCGACGCAGGCGGTCTACGCGATCTCGGTGGCCGCCGACCTGGCCGGTATCGGGGTGCAGACCCTGCGCCTGTACGAACGCCACGGGCTGATCACCCCGGCCCGTAGCGACGGCGGAACCCGCCGCTACAGCGGCGACGATCTGGCGCGGCTGCATCGCATCGCGGCGTTGGCCGCCGAGGGGGTGAACCTCGCGGGCATCGGCCGCATTCTCGAACTCGAAGACGCCAACGCCGCTCTGCACGCCGACCTCGCGCGGCTACGCCGCCGCAGCAACAGTTGAGCCGGTGTTCAGGCCGCTCGGCCGGCCAGGGTGAGGTCGATGCGTTCGATGAAGTCGCCGATGTCTTTGGGGGAGCGTGAGGTGATCAGCGGATAGCCGTGGGTGTCGTCGAGGACGACCGAACGGTCCACCCAGTCGGCGGCGCCGGCATTGCGGAGGTCGGTCTTCAGGGAGGGGTATGAGGTGAGCGTCTTGTCGCCGACGATGCCGGCTTCGACGAGCATCCACGGTCCGTGGCAGATCGCGGCGATGGGTGTGCCCGCGGCCGCGATCCGGCGGGTGATCTCGACCGCGGCGTCGTTGAGGCGCAGCGAATCGGCGTTGACGGTACCGCCGGGAATGAGCAGCAGGTCGTAGTCGGTGGGGTTCACCTCGTCGAGGGTGGCGGTGGGTTGAACGGTGGTGCCGGGATTCTTGTCGTGCACCAGGGTCTGGATGGTGTCGCCGGATTCCGCGGCGATATCCACGGTGGCGCCCCCGTCACGTAGATGCTGCACGGGAACCATGAGTTCGTCCTGTTCGACGCCGTAATTGGTGACGATCGCCAGAATGCGGCGCTGGGTGAGATCGGTGCCTGCCATGCTCGCGCTCCTTCGTTCGATGCCTGGTGCCCGTGTTCGGCTTCTTCGGCCGGGGTTCGTGCGACTCGTTCCCGGCATACCCGGGTGTTCGGTGCCGACACGTCGGGGCCGTTCACGGTGCGGCGAACGTCGGCGTGGGCGATCACTTTTCGATTACGGGGAAGTGGGTACTCCTCATTCAGGTCGAGCCGAACGTCAGCCGATTGGGGAACCGAGGAGGCCCAATGAACCAGTTGAAGCACGCTCAGACCACCACAACCGCATCGGCAGCCCGATCCGTCGGTACCGCTGCGGGGAAACACGGAGAATCTTCGGACAGTTACGAGAACATCGAGCCGTGGTTCGACAAGCTCGAAGCATTGGACCCCGACGACCCGCACCGCGCGCACATCCGCGACGAAATCATCGAGTTGTGTCTTCCCTTGGCCGAGCACATCGCGCGCCGTTTCGGTGGACGCGGTGAATCCTTCGACGATCTGCAACAGGTGGCAAGGGTGGGGTTGATCCAGGCCGTGGACCGTTTCGATCTCAGCCGCGGCAGCACGTTCCTTGCCTATGCGGTGCCCACCATGATGGGTGAGGTGCGCCGCCACTTCCGCGACCGCACGTGGGCGGTGCGGGTGCCGCGCACGATGAAAGACATCCAGTTGCGCATCGGTCCGGCCACCGAAGCCCTGTCGCAGCGGCTCGGACGGGTGCCGACCGCCCGTGAAGTCGCCGCCGAGCTGGGGGTGGAGCTGGCCCAGCTGACCCAGGCGATGGTCGCGGCGAATGGGCACACCAGCAATTCGCTGGAGTCGATCGCCCGTGATGACGATGACGCGGGCAGTGCGGTGCAGCGCAGGCTCGGCAGTGAGGAGCCCTGCTACGAACTGCTCGAGGACGCCATGGCGGTGCGACCGCTGATCGCCGCGCTGCCACGGCGGGAACGTCAGGTGCTGGTATGGCGGTTCTACGGGTCGATGACCCAGAACCAGATCGCCGAACGGCTTGGTGTGTCCCAGATGCAGGTGTCGCGGATCTTGTCGCGCACGCTGGCGAGCCTGCGGGAGCAGGCACTGGCCGAGCCGGCTGCTGCCTAGCTCTTGCCGGTCCGGCTGGATGGCCGGCGATTGTTGTCATATTTGAGACATCAGTGGGTTTGTGACTGGTATCACACCCGATTGGAGCTGTGTTGAGGCCCCTCGGCTGGCATCTTGCTTAGGCACGCTAACGTTCGGGACTTTGCTCGACCGGCCGGGGAGGCACCAACACATGTCGATCGAGACGCCGGCAGCTCGGCGCAGGCAGCGCATCGCTCTGCTCTACAACGATGATCACCAGGCTCGCGCGGCCGCACCGGATGAGGCGGTGCTCGATGCGGTACGGACACCCGGCATCGGAGTCGCACAGATCGTGGCCAGTGTGCTCACCGGCTACGCCGAACGTCCCGCGCTCGGCCGGCGTGCGTTCGAGATCGTGCGCGATCCGGTCACCGGACACCATGAGCGTCGCTGGCTGGACCACTTCGACACCATTACCTACGCCGAAGTGGCCGATCGCGTCGAGGCGGTAGCCGCCGCGTGGCGGGGCACGGCCGGAGTCGAGCCGGGCACGATGATCGCGGTTCTCGGAGTGACCGGCGTCGAATTGACCATCGTCGATCTGACCTGCGCACGTCTCGGGGCGGTGGTTGTGCCGCTGCAAGCCGGTGCGCCCGGTCCGGCGCTGGCCCAGATCGTCACCGAGACCGAACCGCGGGTGCTGGTGTCCACGCCCGAACTGCTCGACCGTGCGGTCGATTGCGCGCTGGCCTGCCCGGCGCTGCGGCGTCTGGTGGTGATCGATCATGTCGCCGAGGTGGACGCGCACCGGTCGGCGCTCGCCGCGGCAGCTGAGCGACTGGCGGGCACGTCGATCACGCTCGAGACCCTGGCCGAGGTGATCGAGGCCGGCCGCGATATGCCCGGGCCCGCACCGTATTTCACCGAGCCCGACACCGACCCGCTGGCGATGCTGATCTACACCTCGGGCAGCACCGGTACCCCCAAGGGGGCGATGTATACCGATCGGCTGGCCGCGGGGATCTGGTTGCAGGGGTTGGCCAGGAAGGCGGGCTCGAATCCGCCGGCCATCAGCGTGAACTACATGCCGTTGAGTCATCTCGCCGGACGGCTGGCGCTGGCGGGGGTGCTGGTGCGCGGCGGGACCGCGTATTTCACGGCCGCGGCGGACATGTCGACACTGTTCGACGACATCGCGCTGGTCCGGCCCACCGAGATGGTGCTCGTACCGCGGGTCAGCGAGATGATCTACCAGCGGTATCAGAGCGAGTTGGCGGGCGGGCGGACCGATGCGCAGGCGCGGGCGCAGCTGCGTCGCGAGCTGCTCGGCGGCAGGTTGATCTCGGCGTCGACCGGTAGCGCGCCGCTGGCGCCGGAGCTGAAGACGTTCATGGAATCGCTGCTCGAGATCGAGGTACACGACGCCTACGGGTCCACCGAGGCCGGCGGCGGCCTGGTGGTCGACAACCGGGTGCGCAGGCCGGTGGTGATCGACTACAAGCTCGTCGATGTCCCCGAACTCGGCTACCGCACCACCGATGCGCCCTATCCGCGTGGTGAGCTGCTGCTCAAGACCACGACGATGATCCCCGGCTACTACCGCCGTCCCGACATCACCGCGCAGGTCTTCGACGCCGACGGTTTCTACCGCACCGGCGACATCGTCGCCGAGATCGGCCCGGATCGGCTGCGCTATCTGGATCGGCGCAACAATGTGCTGAAGCTGTCCCAAGGTGAGTTCGTCGCCGTCGCGCAGCTGGAGGCGGTGTTCGCGGGCAGTCCGCTGATCCGGCAGATCTTCGTCTACGGCAGCAGTGTGCGCGCCTACCTGCTCGCGGTGGTGGTGCCGACCGAGGCCGCGCTCGCCGCGGCCGCCGACACCGGCGAGCTCACGGCCTCGATCGCGGCCTCGGTGCGTGCGGTGGCCGCCGAGGCCGGGCTGGAACCGTATGAGATTCCGCGCGAGTTCATCGTGGAGACCGAACCGTTCACGATCGAGAACGGGCTGCTGTCGGGCATCGGCAAGCTGCTGCGCCCGGCGCTGGAACGACGGTACGGTCCGCGGCTCGAGCAGATGTATCGCGACCGCGCCGAGGGGCGTTCGGCGCAACTGCTGGCCTTGCGTGCCGGTGCGGGCGAGGTCGCCGTGGTGGAAACGGTGGTGCGAGCCGCACGTGCCGTGCTCGATTGCACGGTCGAGCAGTCGAGCCCGCAGGCGCATTTCGCCGACCTCGGCGGTGATTCACTCTCGGCGCTGTCGCTGGCGAATCTGCTGACCGAGATCTTCGGGGTCGAGGTGCCGGTCAGTGTGGTGACCAGCCCGGCGACGACGCTGGGTGATCTGGCCGAATACATCGCCACCGCACGGGAATCCGGCACCGCAGTGGTGTCGTTCGCCGGTGTGCACGGGGCCGGACCCGACCAGGTGGCGGCCGCGGATCTGAAGCTGGAGAAGTTCATCGACGCCGAGACCTTGGCGGCGGCGCCGGGGCTGCCGGTGGCGGCGACGACGTCGACGGTGTTGCTCACCGGCGCCAACGGCTACCTCGGGCGATGGCTGTGCCTGCGGTGGTTGGAGCGGATGGCGGCCGTCGGCGGGCGGGTGCTGTGTGTGGTGCGCGGCAAGGACATCGACAGCGCCAGCCGCAGGCTGGAGGCGGCGTTCGACTCCGGAGACCCGGAATTGCTGCGCCGCTACCGTGAATTGGCGCACGACCATCTCGAGGTGATCGCCGGCGATATCAGCGCACCCCGCCTCGGGCTGGGCGAGGCGGCCTGGCAGGAGTTGGCGCGGCGGGTGGACCGGATCGTGCACTGTGCCGCGCTGGTGAATCACGTGTTGCCGTATGCGCAGTTGTTCGGGCCCAATGTGGTCGGCACCGCCGAGATGATCCGGTTGGCGCTGACCCATCGGCTCAAGCCGGTGACCTATCTGTCGACGGTCGCGGTGGCCGCCGATGTCGACCGCGCGGTGTTCACTGAGGGCGGCGATATCCGGGCCGGTAGCCCGGTGCGCGGCAACGGCGCCGGGTACGCCACCGGTTACGGCAACAGCAAATGGGCCGGGGAAGTGCTGCTGCGCGAAGCGCACGATCTGTGCGGGCTGCCGGTGGCGGTGTTCCGCTCGGATATGGTGCTGGCCCATCCGCACTACCGCGGGCAGCTCAACGTGCCGGACATGTTCACCCGGCTGCTGATCGGGTTGGCCGCCACCGGTCTGGCGCCCTCCTCGTTCTATCGCGGTGGGCGCGGTGTCCGCGCCCACTATGACGGGCTGCCCGCGGATTTCACGGCCGAGGCGATCACCGTGCTCGGCGGCGCCGTCGACGAGGGCCATCACAGCTTCCATGTGGTGAACCCGCACGATGACGGGATCTCCCTCGATACGGTGGTCGACTGGCTGATCGCGGCCGGTGTCGCGATCGAACGCGTCGACGACTACGCCGAGTGGCTGGCTCGGTTCGAGGCGGCGCTGCGCGCGCTGCCCGAGCCGCAGCGCAGCGCCTCGGTGCTGCCACTGTTGCATGCCTTCGCCCGCCCGGCGCCGGCGATCGCGGGTTCGGCCATCCCGGCCACCGAGTTCCGGGCCGCGGTGCGCGCCGCGGAACTCGGTGCCGACGCCGATATTCCGCACCTGAGTGCGGAACTGATCACCAAATACGTGGGTGACCTTCGATTGCACGGGCTGATCGCTTGAGGGACCGGCGCGTCAGGGATGGTCCGGTGCGCGGTCGAATCGGTCGCCCGGGCACCCAGCGCCGGTCAGTGCGGATGTGGTTGCATCAGTGTGGCGCAGGCGTTCCCGTGCGGCGCTGGTCGACACCGGGTCGGACGGGGTCGGTCAGGGCTGGAGCACGTAGCGTCCGCGCGTTCCGGTCTCGGCCATGGCCCGGTGGGCGTCGGCGGCCCGTGCCAACGGCAGGACGGCGTGAACGCGGGCCGGCAGCCGACCGGACTCGGCGAGGGTGAGCAGCTGCTCGAGTCGAGTGCGGTCCGGCTGGGTCAGCAACGCGTGCACCGTGATCCCGCGTTCGGGGGCGGGTGCCAGGTTGGGCCGGACACCCACGAACACACCGCCGTCGCGGACCGGGGTCAGGCCCCACACCTGCTGTGAGGTGGTGTCGACGACCGCGTCCCAGCCCGGTTCGGCCTCGGTGACGAAGTCGGCGCCCAGACCGCGCACGAACCCCTCGTCGGCGGTGCGGGCCAGACCGGTCACCTGCCAGCCGCGTTCGGGGGCCAGCGCGGTCACATTGGCTCCGATCGCACCGGCCGCACCGGTCACCAGCAGCCGATTGCCGTCGGCGGGTGCGTCGCCGAGCAGGTCGACGATCTGCGCCGCCCCCAACCCGTTGAGCGGCACCGTCGCCGCCGCGACCAGATCGAGCCCCTCGGGCACCACCGCCACCTCGGCGGCGGGCACGACGAGTTGTTCGGCGTAGGTGCCGAAGTCGCGGTCGAAACCGAGAACCACACCGGCCACTCGCGTGCCGGCGACCAGACCAACGCCAGGCCCGGCAGCGAGCACGATGCCGGCGAAGTCCCAGCCCAGCCCGGTATGGGCGGGTTGGTCGATCATGCCGAGCTGATGGAAGAAGCCGCCGACGACACCGAGATCGGTGGGATTGACCGGTGCGGCCGCCACCGCCACACGCACCTCACCCGGACCTGGTTCGGTGACGGGTACGTCGATGATCTCGATCGAGTCGGGTCCGCTCGGCGTGCGGACGACGGCGGCCCGGAAACTGGTTGTGCTGCTCACGATGTGCTCCTCCATCAGTTCGGTTCTGATGGCTCGAGACTGCTCCCGGCGTTTTGGAAGGCGCTTGGAGCCGGCTTGGAAACGCGGGGCGGCGGCCCACAATCGGTTCGGCCCTCGTCGGCTGACCGGTGCCCGACGCGCTCGGCCCGCACCGGCTCGAGGCAGACCACCACCAGGCCGCCGGGAGCGACCCGGTCGGCGAAAAACTGCCGCTGAGCGTGGCGTGGAAGGTGCGCCCGGCGACGCCACGACGCCGGCCGAATCCAGTGCGCGCGCACTGATTACGGGTCTTGGCCTGGCCGAGATTCCTGCAGCGGCGGACAGCCCCACACTGCGGCGATGTCGGCGGCGCGGGCGTAGTGTTCGGCGGCTTCGTCCTCGCGGTCGAGGAAGCGGGCGAGTTCACCGAGGGTGTGGGCGACCGGGCGCACGGCCAGTGACAAGCTCTCCGCGCCGGCCGGTGGGCCGTCTCGATGGGGGAGCAGGTCGGTGTAGATCTGCTCGGCGGCGGCGCGGTCGCCGAGGGCGAGGATCGCCATGGCGCGCAGGCTGGTCAGGAAGGTGAAGAAGAAGTCCGGGCGGATCGGGGCCGGTGCGGTGCGGGACCGGTGTGCTTCGTCATCGCGGCCGGCGGCGTGCAGGGCGAGGGTGAGCAGATCGGCGACCATCGGGCCGAGCGCGGCATGCAGATCGCGGATGTCGTCGAGGTGCTCGCCGAGAGTGCCCTCGTTGAGCCAGGTCGCCGCGAGCGCCAGCCGCAAAAAGCCGGTGGCGTGCACGGATCCGGCCCGCTCCAGGCGTTCGGTGGCCTCGGTGTAGAGGCGTTCGGCGTCGGCGAACCTGCCCTCGATGAGCACCAGCGACGCCAGCGCGATCTCGGCGGCGCCGATCGCCTCCGGCATCCGGTAGGTGCGGGCCAGCTCGAGCGCTTGCCCGATCAGCGCGCGCATGGCGGCCGGGTCGTTGGCCGCCGCGGCATTGGCGGCCAGGTTGAGCAGCCCGGTCACCCGGTAGACCGGCAGGTCGTGCTCGATGCCGATCTGCACCAGCTCACGGGAGTAATCCTGTCGTCCCGAATCGCGCGCGAGAACCAGCAGCGCCCCGGCCCGCAGGCGCGGCGAGGAGGCGAGGTCGAGCGCTTCGCGCCCGGCCACCAGGACCGTCGGGTCGGCCTCGCCGACCAGCTCATGGGTGTAGGCGATGAGCAGGTGGGCGCGCACCTCGGTGGCAAGGTCGGTGCGGTCGAGCAGACGGCGCAGGCGCTCGACGATGGGACGGTCGACCGTGCCGTAGGTGCGGGCCAGCCAGGGCGTGGGTTCGGTCCAGGCGGTGAACGCCGCGATCATCAGGTCCTCGCGACCCAGTGACTCGGCGTAGGTCACGGCCCGTTCGCGGGTCTGTCTGGCCGCGGCGACGTCGCCGGCTCTGACCTGCGCGCGCAGCAGCCTGCCGTAGAGGTCGACGCGCTCGTCCGGGTCGTTGCAGTGGGTGACGGCGTCGGTGAGCAGTGTGGCCGCGACGTCGTGGGCGTAGCGGGCCTCGGCCAGTTCGGCGGCGCGCACGCAGTAGCCGACGGCCTTCGGTGAGCCGGCGCGTGCGTAGTGGTGGGCGAGCGCGGCGACGTCGCCGGTGCCTTCCAGGGCCGCGGCGATCCTGGCGTGCATCCGGGTGATGCGCAGTCGGCTGACGTCGGTGATGAGGGTGTCTCGGACCAGGGCGTGCACGAACCGGACGCGACCGGGTCCGGGTTCGTCGAGCAATCCGGCGATGACGCCGGCGTCCAGTGCGTCCAGGACGCCGTCCTCGTCGGTGTCGGCGGCCTTGACCAGGACGTCGACCGAGCTTTCGCGACCGGCCACGGCGGCGAGCCGCAATACCGACACCCCGCTTTCGGGTAGCCGCGCCAGCCGCCGGCGCAGCACATCGCGCACGCCGTCGGGAACGTCCGACAGTGCGATGAGCGCGCCCTCGCCATGCAGTAGCCGTGCGCTTTCCCGCACGTAGAACGGGTTGCCGCCGGTGCGGTCGGCGATCCCGGTCACCGTGTCGTCGTCGGCGGGGCATTCGGCGCGGACCAGTTCGGCGACGGAGTCGCGGTCGAGTCCGGGCAGGTCGAGCCGCAGGGGCGCGATGCGGGCCAGCGATGCCAGTGTCGCGGTGAGGCGGTCGCTTTCGTCGCCGCGGTAGGCGGCGACGACCAGGATCGGGGCGTGCACGTCGATGCAGCCGCCGAGCAGTTCCAGTGTGGCGGTGTCGGCCCAATGCAGGTCGTCGACGAGGACGGCGACCGGACGCTCGGCGGCGGCCACCGTGAGCCAGGCCCACACGGCCTGTCGCAGCCGGAAACGCCCGGCCGCCGCATCGCCGGTGGCCGCGGCGGCGTCGGACAGCAGTGGCGCGAGATCGTCGGCGAATTCGCCTGCCGGCACACCCGCGGCCACGGTCCGCAGAATCTGCACCCACGCCCAGGCCGGTGGTGCGCTGTCGAGGTCGGGGCAGCGACCGGTGGCCACCAGCCACCCGTCGTGTTCGAGTCGCATGGCGAGATGTTCGAGCAGTGTCGATTTGCCGAGCCCCGCCTCGCCGGTGACCACTGCGAGGTGTGCGCCCGCGTCCTCGGCCTTGGCGGCGGCGGCCCGGAGCGCCGAGAGTTCGGCGTCGCGGCCGACGAACGCCGGTGCGCTACGCTCGGCGACCACACCCGGCACCGTGGCCACCACTCCGTCGCCGGGCAAGCCCTGCATCATCGGGGACGGTTCTTCGCTGGACCGGACGCCGTCTGCGCGGGACGGACTCCTCTCTCCGCGCGAAATGCCCGCGTCGGCGGGGGAGGCGCTTGTGGCCGCGCGAAGCGAGCCGGATTCGGCGAGGAATGCGCTCGTATCTGCCCGGGGCGCAACGACAGCCGCACGGAGGACGTCGGTGCGCTGGGTGAGGATCGCTTCCTCCAGCGCCACCAGGTCGGGGCCGGGGTCGAGGCCGAGTTCGTCGGCGAAGGTGGCGCGGGCGCGGCGGAGGGCGGCGAGGGCGTCGGCTTGGCGGCCGCTGCTCCACAGCGCGAGGGCGTGCAGGCGCCAAGCCTCCTCGCGCAGGGGATGTTCGCGGGTGAGGGTCTGGGTATCGGGGGCGACCGTGGCGGGGTGGTCGAGCCGCAGCCGGGTCGCGATGTGCAGTTCACGCGCGACCAAACGCAGCTCGCCGAGCCGGGTGGTTTCGGTGACGGCCCACGGCTCGTCGGCGAACTCGGCGAACGCCGGCCCCTGCCACAGCGCCAGCGCATCCTCGAGCAGATCGCGCACCGCGTGGGAATCGGTGTGGGTGCGGGCTTGCTCGATCATTTCCTCGAATCGCCAGGCGTCCACGGCTGTCCGCGGCAGCCGCAGGGCGTAGCCGGGTGCGGCGCTCACCAGCAGGCGGGCCGGAGTGCGTGGCGGACGGCCCGGTTCGAGCAGGCGGCGCAGGTTGGAGATGTAGGCCTGCAATGACGCCAGGGCACGGGCGGGCGCTTCGCCGCGCCACAGGTCCTCGACCATCCGGTCGACCGGCACGACCTGTCCGCGCGCGGCCACCAGCAGGGCGAGTACACCACGCTGGCGTGGGCCGCCGAGGGGAATGGGTTCAGCGTCGGATTCGGCCGTGAACGAACCCAGTACCCGGAGCATGACCATGACCTGCCACATCGTACGCACGGCGATGTCCAGCGCTCCAAGTCGGTTCCTGGTGGGTTCCAAATCCGCTCGCGCAGTCTCGAGCAGACCGATCCAGCAGTCCCCGGCGGCAACGCTCCGCCGGCGAAACGAGGAGAACCATCGTGACGAAGTATCGCCTGACCACCCTGCTCGCCGTGCTCTGCGCCGTCGCACCCCTGTACTTCGGGCTGAACTTCCTGTTCGCGCCCGGTATAGCCCCCACCGGCTTCGGTATCGAACCGTGGCCGACCGGCAACGCCGACGGCTATTTCATCGTCAAGGGTGTGCGCGATCTCGCCGTCGCCGCCGTCACCTTCCTGCTGCTCGGGCTCGGGCAACGTCGGGTGCTGGGCTGGGTTGTGCTGATCAACGCCTTCATCCCGGCCGGCGACGCGCTGGCGGTGGTGACCCACGGCGGCAGTGTGGCGACCGCGCTGATCGTGCACATCTCGGCGATGACGGTCGTGCTGGTGACGGCGGCACTGCTGCTGACCGAGCGCCCGCAGACCACCGAATCCGCGGCCACGAAACGACAGGTCCGTCCCCGCGTCATGGCATCCCGTGTCGGCGTCTGATGCCCTCCAGCCCTGCGCACAACCGGTGAAAGGCAAGAAACACATGAGCGTCGACACCCAGGACATGAAGATCGTGCACCGCGCCTTCCGCCGCGAGTCACGGTTGCTGATGGAACTCGTCGCCGCAGTCGCACCGGGCGATACCCGACGTGCCGCGGTGATCGCCGCCCACTTCCGCGATTACCGGCTGGGATTGACGAACCACCACGAGGGCGAGGACGAGCTGTTGTGGCCGCCGCTGCTCTCGCGCGTCGACCTGGGGGCCGAGGTCATCCTGCGGATGCAACGCCAGCACGAGCGCGTGGAAGCTACGCTGGCGAGCTTGGATACCGCGGTCCCGGCGTGGGAGGCCACTGCCGGAGCCGATGAACGTGACACCCTGGTCGCGGCGCTCGCCGACCACCGTGCGGTGCTGATCGAACACCTCGACGACGAAGAGAACCTGCTGCTTCCCGTCGCGGCCGACTACATCACCGACGCCGAATGGGCTTCCCTTGGCGAGCATCTGGTGGCCAACACACCGAAACTCACCCTGCTCACGCTGTTCGGACTCGTGCTCGAGGACGCCGACCCCGGCGAACGGGCGCTGCTGCTGGGCGTCCTCCCGGCACCGGTGCGCGTGATCTGGCATGTGATCGGTCGTCCCCGCCATGTCCGCCACATGCGTCGAGTGCGTGCGGGTGCTCGGACCGCGGGGCTATGACTTGCCGCGGCCACCGGCGTGCTGTCGGTGGCCGCGGGAAGGTCTGTCCGACAAGCAATTACGAGTTGCAGCGCTTGTCGGAGCCTGCGGTGGTGGCCAGCCGGGAACGGTTTGCCGTCAGCGTTCCGCATTCCGGCGGCCGCTGGCCCCTCGCGTGGGTGCCCGCACCGGGAACGTCGACCGTGTCGATTTCCAGCAGCCGTCGCAGCCACCCATCATCGGGTGCTGCGGCGAGCGCCCGACTCGGCCGGTGAGGCTCCGCACGACAGAATTCGCCGTGATCACTCGGCGCGTTCCGGTGGCGACGCCGCGCCCTCGGCTTGGGCGCGAGAAAGCCACACGGCCGCAACACACATCACCACCACCGACACCAGGACCACCATCGTGCCCGCAGTACCGGTGTCGAGCTTCTCCTCGAGGACGGTCAGGCCGAGGAACATCGCCGCGAGTGGTTCGGCCACGGTGAACGCAGGCAACGACGCCGACAGCGCACCGACCTGATACGCGCGCTGTTGCATATACAACCCCAGCAGGCCCGTCGCGACCATCGTGTAGGGCTCCCAGCTACGCAGCGCGACACCGACACCGTCGCCGAACAACTCGACCACATGCTGGGTCACCGCCGCCGACACGCCGAACAACAGCCCGGCCGCCGCACCCAGCACCATCGCGCGGATCCCGGTGGCGCGCACCACGACCGCGGCCACCACCGCCGCGGCGACAAGCCCGAACACCAGCGTCAGCGGCCCGAACCAGTGCGACCACGGCGCATCCCGCACACCCGGCGCCGGATCGCCCACCACCAGAAAACACGCCAGCGCCACCGACAAGGCGATGGCCTGCGCCCATGCCGTGCGCGTCACCGGGACGTGGTTGTAGCGGGCCGCCAGCGGCAACGCGAAGATCAACGACGTCACCAGGATCGGTTGCACGACCAGCATCGACCCCAATGCCAGCGCCACGATCTGGAAGACGAACGCGCCGCCGTCCCCGACGATCCCCGCCCACCAGCGCGGGCTGCGCGCCAACCCGGCCAGAAAAGCCTCGCCCTCGGGCACCTCGGCCGCCGCCCGCTGCTGCGCGACGGCCGCCACCGCGAACCCGAGCGCGGCAACGAACGCGCACACGACCGCCGCGATCGGGACATTGCTCACCCGCATCAGTGTGCCGGGGGCGGCGGGCAGCCGACGGCACCGACGCGCGGTGGCGAACGCCGTGGCCCGGATCCGCGTGGGACGGCGCATTCGGTCCCAGCGGCGGCACCAGGTCCCCGCACCGGCGCGTTCCCGTGATCGGCTCCTGGCTGCTGTCGTCGTCGCGGCCGCGGGCCGGGTCGCGTGGCAGGCCAGCGCCTGTAGCCGCTGTCGCGCCCGGTCCCGCCGCGTATCGGCGGCGCCCAGGATGAGCGGATAGCGGGCGAGCTCTGGCCGGTGCATCTCGCGTCACAAGGAGCCGAGCGAGGCCGGGCGGGCACGTCGGGGCGGTGAGAATGCCGCGGCGGGCCGGACAGTTGCCCGCACCGAGAACTCAGTCGTGCACCACCGGCTGCTGTGTGCCGGAAATCTCGACGATCGGCAGACGCAGCGCGGCCGGCGCGGTGGCAGGTACCGCCGGGGCGACCGGCGCAATGGGTGCCAGCCGCCGATACGGCGCCCCCAGTTCGGGCCGCGGATCCGGCTCACCCTTGTTGGGCCACAAGGCGATCGCGCGTTCGGCCTGGGCGGTGATGGTCAGCGACGGGTTGACCCCGAGATTGGCCGAGATGGTGGAGCCATCGATGACATGCAAGCCCGGATGGCCGTAGAGGCGATGGTACGGGTCGACCACACCGGTGGCGGGGGAGTCGCCGATGGCGCAGCCGCCGATGAAATGACCGGTCGCCGGGATGTTGACGATGCTGCTGGTGGCGCCGGTGGGGAAGCCGTCGATCTTGTCGGCGACACGGCAGGCGACCTCGTGGCCGATGGGGATCCACGTGGGATTGGGTTCGCCCTCGCCCTGTTTGGTCGTCATCTTGCGCCGCCCGAACATGCTTCGGGTGGTGTAGGTGGTGATGGAGTTGTCCACCGACTGCATCACCAGCAGCCCGATCATCTGCTGCGACCACCGGTGCGGATTGTGCATGTGCAGCAGGTCGCGGCGGTTGCGTCGCAGTTGGTGCAGCCATTGCCGCCAGCGCGGGCGGATGCCGTCGTCACCGACCATCGCGGTGGTGATCAACGCCAGCGCGTTGCTGCCCTTGCCGTAGCGCACCGGTTCGATATGGGTGTGCTCGTCGGGATGAATCGAGGAGGTGATGGCGACACCCTTGGTGAAATCGGCGTCGCGGCGTCGGCTGCGCACCGACAGCAGCTCCTCGGAATTCGTGCGCGACAGATAGCCCAGCCGCGGCGAGATGTTGGGCAGCGACCCGCGATCACGCAGCCGGTGCAGCAGTTTCTGGGTGCCGAGCGCGGCGGCGGAGAACACCACCTGTTCGGCGGTGAAGACACGCGCGTCCGCGCGGACCCAACGGCCGGTGCGCCGGGTGTGCACGGTGTATCCGCCGCCGGGGCGGGGCCGCACATCCACCACCGTGGTCAGCGGATGTACCTGTGCGCCTGCCTGCTCGGCCAGATACAGGTAGTTCTTGACCAAGGTGTTCTTGGCGTTGTGGCGGCATCCGGTCATGCATTCGCCGCAGTGGGTGCAGGTGCGCCGCGCCGGGCCGACACCGCCGAAGAACGGATCGGGCACCTGCTGGCCCGGCCGTGCCCCGGCACCACCGAACAGCACACCCACCGGGGTCTGGCGGTAGGTGTGGCCGACGCCGAGTTCGTCGGCGACTTCGCGCAGGATGCGGTCGCTGGGGGTGGTGGCCGGGTTGGTGGTGACTCCGAGCATGCGTTTGGCCTGGTCGTAGTGCGGGGCCAGTTCGGCGCGCCAGTCGGTGATGGCGGCCCACTGTTTGTCGGCGTAGAACGCGGCGGGCGGCTCGTAGAGGGTGTTGGCATAGACCAGCGAACCGCCGCCCACACCGGCGCCGCTCATGATGAAGGTGTTCTTCAGCAACGTCAGCCGCTGAATGCCGAAGCACCCCAATCGCGGCGCCCACAGGAACTGCCGCGCCCGCCACGAGGTCGCGGCGAATTCGTCATCGGCGAAGCGGCGTCCGGCCTCGAGCACGCCGACCCGGTAGCCCTTCTCGGTCAGCCGCAGCGCGGACACGCTGCCGCCGAAGCCCGAACCGATCACCAGCACGTCGTAGTCGAACGCCATCTGCTTGTGTCCTCCATCACCGTTGACTGTTGTTCGAGCGTAGAGCGGCGCACGACATCGACAGCAAGGACTGGCGGCCACAAAATCGAGATATTCGGTCAGGCGGTGGTGCCCGGTTGCGGGGCGCGGGCCAGCGGTTCGGTCAGTGCGACCGGGACGACGTCGAGTGAGTCGAAGCGCCAGCCTGCCGGGGTGCGGCGAGCCCGATAGTGGTGGATGCCCGCGGCGACGGCTTCGGCGCTGTCGTCGATGACGAAGACCGCCAGGTCGTGGGCGCGCACGGTCGCGGTGTCGCCGTCGATGTCGACGACGACGTTGGACTTGTTGTGCAGGGTCTGGGTGTAGGTGCCGTGGCCGCTGCGCATGAGCGCTTCGAGGGCGGCGATGCCGTGGGCTTGTCCACGCGGGGAGCTCACCACGACGTCGTCGGTGAAGAGGCGGTCGGTGCCGGTGGCCCCCTCGTCGACCCACAGGCTGTGGCGGGCAACGAGATCGGACAGTTCCGCGCGGTCGGCGAGCTCACGGATCAGGGCGTCGGTGGTGGTCATGGAGAACTCCTACAATCTGTTCGTGACACTAACGTTAGTGCCATAAACGAATCTAGATCGTTAGTAGCACTAACGCAAGCAGGTAGGCTCTGCGCATGGACACCGATGAGGAGATGCGCTTCGACCACGGCGCGCGCACCCCGGCGCGGCTGAAGAAACAACTCTCACGCCTGACCTCGATGACCGCCGCCCAGATGACGCGCCTGTCACGGGAGGCGCTGCGCGCCGTCGGAGCCCGCAAAGACCACTTCGTGGTGCTGGCCGCGCTCGCCGAATTCGGACCGGCCAGCCAGGCGGCGCTGTCGCAGCGAACCAGCGTCTACAAAAGCGATCTCGTCGCCGTCCTCAACGACCTCGAAGAGGGCGGATGGGTACGCCGCGCCCCCGACGAGGCCGACAAACGCCGCAACGTCATCACCATCACCGAACCGGGCCGACGCCGTCTCGCCGAACTCGACCGCGTCCTCGACGAGGTCAACGACCACATCATGACCCCCCTCGACCGCGCCGAACGCGCCCAGCTGTTCGCCCTGCTCGGCCGTATCAACGCCCACCTCGCCACCGCGCCGGGCGTCGCCGCTATCCCGGGCGGACACATCGACTGACGCCCCTGATGTCGAGGGCCGACGCCGAAGCCCGCGTCGTCTCCTCACCTCTGCCGCCCGGCTCAGTACCGTCGGCGAGCCGGATGACCTCGGGGTGCTGTCGGCAGTAGTCCAAGATTCGTCCCGCGTATTCGGGAAGGTGGTCGGGGTGTAGGTGAAGCGCATCGGCAACGGTGGCCGGGTGACGGTCGGCTCCTGCGGCAGGCCGCTCGGCGACTCAGTGCCCGGATTCGCCGAGGTCCTGCCGCCGCAGGCACGTGCGCACTACATCGATCTGATGAAGCGCACGTATGGGCTGGTCGCTCGGGCCGGGCTGCCGGGCAGCAGGCTGCGCGGGGGCTCCGGGCGCATGGCGGGCATCCGGATTCGGCTGGATGAGTGAGCGATCGGTGTTCGGCGTCGAGTCGGCATACCTATTGCAGACCGGGCCGGCGGCAACACCGATCACTCGCTCGTCGGCCCCTGCCGGCGCACCTGCGCGAGGTGGGCGCGGTAGTTCGGGCAGGTCGTGATGTCCTCGTGTGAGCAGTTCATGCCGGCTTCGAGTAGATCCAGCGCCGCGCGCAGCGCGGCCATCCTGGCCTGCAGGGCGCGATGGTTGCGGTGCAGGACTTCCTTCCGGGCGGACGGGTCGCCGGCGGCGAGGAACGTCCCGATGTCCTTGAGCGGCAGGCCCGCTTGCTTCGCGATCACGATCGACGCCACCCGGACAAGGTCGTCGTGGGTGTAGCGGCGGCGGTCACCGGCGACGCGAGTGGGGCGCAGCAGGCCGACCGACTCCCAGTGCCGCAGGACGTGTGCCGGCAGGCCGAAGCGGTCGGCCACCTGGCCGATTGTCAGCGCACTTGACTTCATGTCGACATTAAGTCGAACCATGGCAGACATGTCCACTTTGCTTGCTGTCCTAGACGCCATCGACGCGCAGCCGCTGTCGGTCGAGCTACGCCGACGTTCCTACGAGTTGCTCGGCGACCTCACCGGCCGAACAGTGGTCGACGTCGGTTGCGGCGGTGGCCGTGCGGTCGCCGAATTGGCCGAGCGCGGGGTCCGCGCCATCGGCGTCGACCACGACCCCGACATGATCGCCGCGGCACTGCGACGCTGGTCGACCGGTGAGTTCCGCGTCGGCGATGCCTGCGAGCTGCCGTTGGAGAACGGTTCGGTGGCCGGCTACCGCGCAGACAAGGTGCTGCACACCCTCGCCGATCCGGTGCGAGCCGTGGCCGAGGCCCGCCGGGTGCTCGCACCAGGCGGCCGGGCGGTGCTGCTCGGCCAGGACTGGGACACCGTCGTCATCGACTCCGACGACCCGGAGACCACCCGCCGGCTGATCCACGCCAAGGCGGACGCACTCCCGTCGCCGCGCATCGCCCGCCGTTACCGCAACCTGCTACTGGACGCCGGTTTCACCGACCCGGTCGTCGAGGTGCACACCAGTGTGTTCACCGACGACACCGCGCTGGCCCTGCTGCGCCGGATCACCGACCAGCAGAGCTGGCTCGCCGAACAAGCCGAACGGGCCCGCACCAACCGGATCTTCGTCGCAGTGCCGATGTTCGTCGTCGCTGCGCAGCGATAGCGGACCACCACCACCGCCCGGCGCGGCAGGCTCGCCTGCTGCACCGGGTACCTCTCGGGTGCCCAGACAGTGCTCCTCGACCGACCGGGTGTCGCGGGAACGCGGCTTGCGGTCAGCGGCGGTCATCGGTGGCCGACAGCAGGGCGTCGAGGTCGGCGGCCGGCATGCCGAAACCGGTGAGCCGGTCCAGTGGGATGGATGCCAGCATGCGCATCATGTCGACGCCGAGGCCGTGGCCGTCGCCGTCGCCGGTCATCGCGGCGAACATCTGTGACAGCACCGCGGCGGCGGCCGGGTCGGCCAGTACCTCGCCGAGAGTGGACTGGCGGGTGATCGGCAGGCGCAGCTCGTCGCCGGGCACCTCGACGTCGACCGTGGCGCGGATATCGCGGCTGGACGCACCGGCCATCACCCGGTACGTGCCGCCCTCCACCACCCAGGCCTCGGTGCGGGTCTCCCAGTAGGCCAGCCAGTCACGCTCGATCGGGAGCGAGACCCGTTGGCTGGCACCGGGTGCCAGCTCATCGGTCAGCGCATGGCCCTTGAGCTCGCGTGGCGGACGGGTGATCGCCGATGCGGGCAACGTGGTGTAGATCTGCACGACCTCGCGGCCGCGACGGTCACCGGTGTTGGTGACCGTGACCTGCACGGTGAGCCCGTCCGCGCTCGCCTGCACCGACAGATCCGAGTAGGCGAAGCTGGTGTAGGACAGGCCGTGCCCGAACGGGAAGCTCACCGCCATCTCGCGGGCGTCATACCAGCGGTAGCCGACGAAAATCCCTTCGCCGTAACGGATATGGGAGTTCTCGCCGGGGAAGTTCAGGTAGGCGGGCACATCCTGAAGCCGCAGCGGCACCGTCTCGGTGAGCCGGCCCGACGGATTGACCTGCCCGAACAGCACATCCGCCAGTGCACCACCACCGGCCTGACCGAGCAGGGCGCCATCGACGATGGCCGGCACGAGATCGGTCACCGGCGCCAGCCGCAGCACGCCACCGTGAGAGAGCACCACCACGGTCTTCGGCTGCACCGCGACGACCTCAGCCAGCAGCGCGAGCTGATCAGCGGGTAGCTCGATATCGTCGCGGTCGAAGCCCTCCGATTCCTGGCCCGCGCCCAACCCGAGAAACACCACCGCCACCTCGGCCTCACGCGCCGCGGCAACCGCTTCGGCCACCAGCACGGGATCACGGCCGGTGGAGTCGGTGCGGAAACCGCGCGCATAGCGCACCTGCCCGGGTTCGGCCGCGGCGCGGATCTCGTCGACGGGCACATCCAGGCGGGTCGGATTCACATGCGAGCTGCCGCCGCCCTGATAGCGCGGGGTCTGCGCGAACTCACCGATCACCGCCAGCGACTGACCCGCCCGCAACGGCAGCAGCGCACCGTCGTTGCGCAACAACACCACACAGCGCGCGGCGACCTCACGCGCGAGCCGATGATGGGCGTCCGGGTCCGGCGCTGCCGGGGCCGCCGCTCGGCCGGCGACCACCTTCGCCGCCAGCTCGGCCACCTTCTGCGCGGCCCGGTCCACCGCACCGACATCGAGCGCGCCCGATTCCACCGCCGCCACCACCTGGGCGTCGGGATCACCGCTGCCGCCGGGCATCTGCAAATCCAGGCCCGCAGCGACCGAGGCCACCCGGTCGGAGACGGCACCCCAGTCGCTGACCACCAGCCCGTCGAAACCCCATTGCCCGCGCAGCACGTCGGTGAGCAGCCAGCGGTTGTGCGCGGCGTAGACGCCGTTGATCCGGTTGTAGGAACACATCACCGTCCACGGCCGGGCGGTACGCACGATATGGGCGAAGGCGCGCAGATAGATCTCCCGCAACGGCCGCGCGTCCACATCCGAACTCGACCGCATCCGGTCGTGTTCGGCATTGTTGACCGCGAAATGCTTGAGCGAGGCACCCACCCCGGTGCTCTGCACGCCCCGCACCCACGCCGCCCCCAGCACACCGGTGAGCAGCGGATCCTCGGAGTAGTACTCGAACACGCGCCCGCACCGCGGATCCCGTTTGATGTTGATTCCCGGCCCCAGCAGCACATCCACCTCGAGGTCACGTGCTTCACGACCGAGCGCTTCGCCGACCCGGCGCACCAGATCGGCATCCCAGCTCTGCCCGAGCCCGACCGCCGGCGGGAAACAGGTGGCCGGTCGGCTCTCGGCCAGCCCCAGATGATCGGTGGCGCCGGCCTGCCTGCGCACCCCGTGCGGGCCGTCGGTCAGCAGGATCGACGGCACCGGGCCCACCGCCTTGGTGGTCCAGAAATCCGCGCCGCTGCCGAGGGCGGCCTTCTCGGCCAGGGACAGGTCGCTGATATCCGTAGATGCCGTCATCGTCAGCTCCGATCAGTCGCCGCGGTCAGGGAAACGCTGCACCGACATCGAATCACGATCGCCGCCTCCGTCGTACGGTGCTACCGGGACACGCCGTCAGCGCTGAGGAGGGTTCGTGGAGATCACTCTGGTCGTGGTCGTCGGCATCGTCGCGATCGTGGTGGTCGCGGCGTTCTCCGACACCCTCGGCGTGGCCGCGCCGCTGAGTCTGGCCGTGGTCGGTATCGCACTGAGTTTCGTGCCGGGCATCCCGCACCCGCAGGTCGAGCCCGAACTCATCCTGACCGTGGTGCTGCCGCCGCTGCTGTATTCGGCGGCGGTGAACATGCCCGCGGTCGATTTCCGGCGCAACCTCAAACCGATCGCCGGTCTGGCGGTGCTGTTGGTCGTGGTCACCACCCTCGGAACGGGCTGGCTGTTTCATCAGCTGCTGCCCGATATCGGCTGGCCGGCGGCGTTCGCGCTGGGTGCGGTGATCAGCCCGACCGACCCGATCGCGGCCACCTCGGTGGGCAAGCGGCTCGGGTTGCCGTCGCGGTTGCTGACGATGCTGGAGGGGGAGGGGCTGGTCAACGACGCGACCGCACTGGTGCTGCTGCGCTCGGCGGTGGCCGCGCTGGCGGCGACGGTGTCGCTGTGGCAGGTACTCGGTGATTTCGTGGTCGCGGTGGTGGTCGCGGTGATCGCCGGGCTGCTGGTGGGCTGGGTCGGGGTGCGGGCGCGGGCCATGCTCGACGACCCGGTCGCCACCACCGCGGTGTCGTTCGTGATCCCGTTCCTGGCGTATCTGCCCGCCGAGGAGTTCCACGGATCGGGGGTGCTGGCGGTCGTCGTCGCAGGCCTGGTGAGTGGCCATCTGAGCCCGCGACATCTCGGCGCCCAGGACCGGCTCGTCGACGCCACCAACTGGCGCACCGTCGCCTTCCTGCTGGAAAGCGCGATCTTCCTGCTCATGGGCCTGAGCCTGTCCGGGCTGATCGACGATGTGCACGGCGAACAGCTCAGCGCCGCACAAGCATTCGGGATCGGTTTGCTGGCCGCGCTGGTGGTGATGGTGATCCGTGCGGTGTTCATCGTCCCGCTGGTGGCGTCCCTGCGCCTGGACCAGCGCCGCGCCGCCGAAGCCAAACCGCGACTCGAGCAGATCAGCGCGCGCATCGCCGACACCGGGCTGCCGCCGGAGAGCAAACGCCTGCGGATGATGCTGCGCCGGCTCGGCAAGGTCTCGGCCACCGTCGAATTCCGGCTCACCGAAACCGTCGGCGCCCGCGGCGGCGCGGTACTGGCCTGGTCGGGGATGCGTGGCGCGGTCACCGTCGCGGCGGCGCAAACCCTGCCCGCCGAGACACCCATGCGCTCGGAACTCGTGCTGATCGCCTTCGTCGTGGCCATCACCACGTTGCTGGTGCAGGGGCTGAGCCTGCCGACAGTGATCCGCGTCGTCCGGGTGCCCGGCGATGATCCCGAGCGGTTGCACGACGACGTCGTCGAGCTGAGGACGCTGCTGTCCGAGGCCGCCGAAGACGTCCTCGACACCCCGGGGCTGGTCGACGACGACGGCAACCCGTACCCGGAGACCCTGGTGGGGATGGTCCGCGACGACACCGTCCGCAAAGGATCGGCGGCGCAACGGGATCTGCCGGCCGCGGGTCCCGACCCGCGCGAACAGTACCGGCAGCTGCGGTTGCGGGTAGTGGCCGCGCAGCGGGCCGCGCTGCTGCGCGCACGCGATCGGGAACGCTTCGGCGCCAAGGCGCTGGCCCGATGCCAGCACATGCTCGACCTCGACGAAGCCCGCCTGCAACAGCTCGGCCGCCCCGATGCCTGACGCACTCGCCGCAGCTGGGATACCAAATACAGCGGGATGGGTGCGAGAATGCGGTGATGAGCGCGTCGCCGGGGTTCGCCTCCGAATCCGAACGAGTCACCCGCATCCTGCGCGACCAGATCCTCGACGGCGTGCGCGCACCGGGGTCCAAACTGGTCGAACGCGAACTCGCCGCCGAACTCGGCGTCTCCAGGCTGCCCGTGCGCGAAGCGCTGAAAATGCTGGTGACCGAAGGATTGGTGACCCCGCGCCCGCGCAGCTGGGCGGTGGTGCGCCAGTTCAGCGCCACCGATATCGCCGACCTGATCGAAGTGCGCTCTGCGGTCGAAGTGCTGGCCTTCCGGCTCGCCGCACAACGCGCCACCCGCGCCGGACTCGACGAACTGCGCCGCGACCTGGACGCCGAATGGGATGCCGCCCGTTCCGGTGATGCCGTCGCCGCGCGCCGGGCGGCCGCCGATTTCCACGAAACCGTCATCCGGCTCACCGGCAACGAGCTGCTCGGCGAAATGCACGCCACCCTGCGCAGCCGGATGCGCTGGTTACTGGGCCGCCACGACGACCTGATCACCGTGGCGCGCGAACACCAACAGCTCTATGACGCCATCGCCAACCGTGACCTCGCACGCGTGGAGGAGCTGGCCGTCGCGCACATCGACACCAGCCGTGCTCTCGCAGTCCGACGCGCCGCCGCCGAAGCAGGCGAGAGCGTCACCGAGAACTGAACCGGTGAGCCGCTGAGCTCGGCCCGACCGGATCACCGAGGCCGACCAACCGTGGGTCGGCACTCGAGCCTGGCCACGGACGTCGGGCCGCGGCGATTCATGCTGGACAGTGCCGGGCTCACCCGAGCAGCCGGGCGGCCAACTGTTGGTGCAGCGACTTGATCTCGGCTTCGAGGCCGGGCTCGGGACCGGCCACCGCGACCGACGGCGCGACGGCGGTGATGGGGAGCGCGGCGACCGGCCCCGGCGGCAAGCCCCATTCCCGCTGCCAGCGGCCGAGCTGCTCGGAGCTCACCGCATACACGATGCGGCCGAGGCCGGCCCAGGCGTGCGCGGCGCTGCACATCGGGCAGTGTTCGCCGGAGGTGTAGACGACCGCGGCCGCGCGCTGTGGGGGCGGCAGGTGGATCCCGGCCCAGCGGGCGATCTCGAATTCCGGATGCTGGGTCGGGTCGCCGGTGACGATGCGGTTGCGGGCTTCGAACAGGACCGAGCCCTCGGCGTCGACCAGGATCGATCCGAAAGGTTCGTCACCGTCGTTCAGCGCGGTGCGGGCCAGATCCACACACCGGCGCAGATACTGCCGGTCGCGGTCGGTGAGGAGGTAGCGCTCGCCGGATTCGCTCATGCCGACACGATAGCAAGTTTGGTATACCGGCAAACCCAGTTGGCGGTGTCTGCCACCACAGTTTCCTCCAGATCTTGGACAAACGCTCCGTCCCCCTCCACGATAGTTGGTATACCAAAAGGAGAGTCGATGATGACGAGCCGTCAACCCCGAAGCAGAACAAGCGCAAACCGCAGACTGCTGACCGGCGCCACTGTCGCCGCGTCGGCGGCCATCCTGGCAGCGACCGTGGCGTGCACGGCCGAGCCCGCGACGACCTCGGCCCCGCCGACGGTCACCACATCCGCTGGCGCACCGGCAGCGGTCGAGCAGCAGTCCCCGGCCACCGCGCCGGCGACGCCATCGCACGATCCCGCCCTCGACGACGACTTGCTCGCCGCGGCCGCAGCCGACGACGCGGCCACAGTGCGCGATCTGCTCGCCCGCGGAGCCGATATCGAAGCCCGCGGACCACACCAGCGCACCCCGCTCATCGAAGCCACCAAGAACCGCGCCACCGACGCCGCCCGTGCGCTGACCGAGGCCGGGGCCGACGTCAACGCCGAAGACGCCCTGCAGGATTCGGCCTACCTGTATGCCGGTGCCGAAGGACTCGACACCATCCTCGACCTCACCCTCACCCACGGCGCCGACCTCACCAGTGTCAACCGCTACGGCGGCACCGCGCTCATCCCCGCGGCCGAACACGGCTCGGTCAGCACGGTGCGACGGCTCATCGACGCCGGCGTGGACGTGAACCACGTCAACACCCCGGGCTGGACCGCGCTGCAGGAAGCGATCGTCTACGGCGACGGCAGCAGCCGCTACCAGCAGGTCATCACCGACCTGCTCGCCGCCGGCGCCGACCCCGAGATCCGCGACAGCGACGGCAACACCGCCCTCGACAACGCCCTCGCACGCGGACAGTCCGAGATCGCCGCCCTCCTGCGCGCCCACCGCTGACACCCGTCGGAGATAGGCGCGCGTGGGTCCTTGCCCGCGCCGGGGACTGCGGCCCGCGCTCGGCCCGGCCCACCTGCACGGTCACCGCGCGCGGCCGGACTCGTCGAGGTGGGCACGCCCCGAATCTGTTGTCGTGCGGATGGGCTGTTTGCCCGGCCGGGGCGCGGGCATCCCGCGCATATGGCGACAGAAACCGGACCAGGCGACACCTTGGGCCCCACCGAGAGCCTCGACTCCGACGAGGTCCGCAACGACGACGGTGACATCGTGGTCGACCCGCCCGAGGACTGGACCGGCGCCGACAAATTCGGCATGACACCCGCCGAACAGCGCGCCGGCGAATCCCTCGGACAGCGACTGGCCGAAGAAGAACCCGACCTCGGCGCCGCCGAGCCGGGCGAACCGGCCGCCGGACAACCCGGCACCATCGACGAAGGCGACGATATCGACCAACTACCCGCCGAGGCCACCGACGAGACCTTCGGCGAACACCGCGGGCAAATCGACGGCGCCCCCGAGGACGGAGAATCGTTCTTCCCGACCGAAGACTGACAGACCGACGGCACCGCGCGTCCGGATGACGCACAGCGCGTCCCGGGCCTCGGCGGCACCCGTCTGCCCCACCATCGACTGCTCCGCCGACCGATCGCGGCGGCCGAAACGACCGCGCGTCTCACGACCCACCGACGGCGGGCGGTGCGGTCGTGGGCGAGATGTCGGGTGTGCGGGTGACCTCGGCGCCCAGCGTGCCCGCTGAACGGGCGAAAACGGCCGCATCGTAGATCGCCGCGCCGCCCGGGTCGTTGTTGAAATACACCTCCACCTCAGCCGATTGCGGCCATGTTCGGGTGAGGCGGCGGGCCCACTCGGTCAAGGTGCCGGGGTGGTAGCGCGGCCAGGGATCGGCGGTGCCGTGGTGCAGGCGCAGATAGCCCCAATCGGTGGTGCGCCACAGCGGTGTCACCGGCTGCTCGCCCGCATCCGCCCAGCACAGCGCCGCCCCTCGGCGTTCGAGCACCTGCCTGGTCTCATCTGTCCACCAGGACTCGTGGCGCGGTTCGACCGCCACCCGCGTGCCGGCCGGAAAGCACCGCAGGCACTGCTCGAGCAGTGCGGGATCGGCGCGCAGCGTCGGCGGCAGTTGCAGCAGGATGGGCCCGAGTCGCTCACCCAGGCTCGCGGCCCGGCCCATCAGCCGCGCCACCGGTTCCTCGGGGTCGCGCAGCCGTTTGATGTGGGTGAGGAACCGGCTGGCCTTGACCGCGATCCGGAAACCCGGCGGCGTGCGAGCCCGCCAGGAGGCAAAGGTCTCGGCGCTGGGCAGCCGGTAGAACGCATTGTTGAGTTCGACCGTGGCGAAAGACTGCGCGTACTGCTCGAGCCACAGCCGTTGCGGCACACCCTGCGGATACAGCACCCCGCGCCAGTCGCGGTACTGCCACCCGGAGGTGCCCACCAACAACGTCATACCCGGGGCGTACCCGCCTACGGGCCGGTGACGCACCCGCTCACACCGCGACCTGTGCCCCGAGGTGGTCGGCGAGTGCGCTCAGCGTCGGCGAACATCCGGCGTCGACGGTGTGGGTGGCGAATTCGTCGCCGCGGGTGCGGCCGCGGTTGACGATGATCACCGGCGTCCCCGATTTGGCGGCGTGGCGCACGAATCGCAGACCCGACATCACCGTCAGCGACGAACCGGCCACCAGCAGCACCTCGGCATCATCGACGACGTCATAGGCCGCGCGCACCCTGTCCTTCGGCACATTCTCCCCGAAATAGACGATGTCGGGTTTGAGGATGCCGCCGCACCGCACGCACCCCACCATGCAGAACGCGGCGGTATCGGCGATCACCGCGTCCGCGTCGGGCGCGACCTCCACGCCGGTGACTTCGACAGCGTCGGCGAAGCCCGGATTGGCGGCCTCGAGCCGCTCGGCCAGCGACATCCGCGACACCAGATGATCGCAGCTCAGGCAGCGCACCCGCGCGTAGGTGCCGTGCAGGTCGATCACCCGGCGATGGCCGGCCTTGGTGTGCAGCAGGTCGACGTTCTGGGTGATCAGCCCGCGCACCACACCGAGGCGTTCGAGCGCGGCCAGCGCCCGATGACCGGCGTTGGGGCGCGCGGCGTCCATGCGCCGCCAGCCCACATGGTTGCGCGCCCAATACCGTTGCCGGAACGCGGCGTCGCCGATGAACTGCTGGAAGGTCATCGGGGTGCGGGGTGGGGAGCCGGGGCCGCGATAGTCCGGGATCCCGCTGTCGGTGGACATTCCGGCCCCGGTCAGCACCGCGACCCGGCGCCCGGTGATCATCTGCGCGAGCCGCTCGATCTCGGCCCGCCCGGCGGTGTGATCGGGCATGCACCCAGGGTACGGACGCACCGCCGCCCACCATCGTCACCTGCTGCCGATGCCGGCGCTCAGATCACCCCGAGCGCCAGCATCGCGTCGGCGACCTGGATGAAACCGCCGATATTGGCGCCGGCCACATAGTTGCCCGGCATGCCGTATTCGTCGGCGGTCGCCAGGCAACGGTCGTGGATGCCGCGCATGATCTCGGCCAGCCGCTGCTCGGTGTGCTCGAAACTCCACGAATCGCGCGAGGCGTTCTGCTGCATCTCCAGCGCGCTGGTGGCCACACCGCCCGCATTGGCGGCCTTCCCCGGCGCGAAGGTCACCCCGGCCGCGCCGAACAGCTTCACCGCCTCCGGCGTGCACGGCATATTGGCGCCCTCGGCGACGATGCGGCAGCCGTTGGCGATGAGCTTGCCCGCGGCGACACCGTCGAGCTCGTTCTGCGTGGCGCACGGCAACGCGATATCGCAGGGCACCTCCCACAAGGAGCCGCCCGCCACGAAGTGCGCCGAATCGGCGCGGCCGGCGGCGTAATCGGCGATCCTGGCCCGGCGTACCTCCTTGATCTCCTTGAGCAACTCCAGATCGATGCCCTGCTCGTCGACGACGTAACCACTCGAATCCGAGCACGCCACCACGATGCCGCCCAGTTCGTGGATCTTTTCGATGGCGTAGATCGCGACATTGCCCGAACCGGACACCACCACCCGCTGGCCGTCCAGGGAACGGCCTGCCGCGGTGAGGATCTCGTTGACGAAGAATACCGCGCCGTAACCGGTGGCTTCCCGGCGCACCTGCGATCCGCCCCAGGTCAAACCCTTTCCGGTGAGCACGCCGGACTCGTAGCGGTTGGTGATGCGCTTGTATTGGCCGAACAGGTAACCGATTTCGCGACCGCCCACGCCGGTATCGCCCGCCGGGACGTCGGTGTGCTCACCGAGATGGCGATACAGCTCGGTCATGAACGCCTGACAAAACCGCATCACCTCACCCTCGGAGCGGCCTTTCGGGTCGAAATCCGAACCGCCCTTGCCGCCGCCGATGGGCAGACCGGTCAGCGAGTTCTTGAAGATCTGCTCGAAGCCGAGGAACTTCACGATCCCCAGATACACCGACGGATGAAACCGCAACCCACCCTTGTAGGGGCCGAGCGCGGAGTTGAACTCGACCCGGAACCCGCGGTTGATCTGCACCGCGCCGGAATCGTCGACCCACGGCACCCGGAAGATGATCTGGCGTTCGGGTTCGCACAACCGGCGGATCACCGCGGCGTCGGCGTAGTGCGGATGCTTGGCCACCACGGGGCCGAGGCTGTCGAGCACCTCGTGCACGGCCTGGTGGAACTCGGTTTCGCCGGGGTTGCGGCGCAACACCTCGTCGTAGATGTCGCTCAGCTTCGCGTCCAGGACAGCCACCCGCGGACTCCTTGTCGTCGTCGTTGCCTGCTCGGCCGGACCGCCCTCGCGGTCGCCACCGCAGAGCACCGGCCGAACCTCACACGCTAACCGCACCGGCGAGGCCCGGACCACACGTCCCGGTCAGCCGCCATCGGCGGCCGCAACGACCCGTGGCCCGGGGCGAGGTCAGGCGATTTCTTCGACCGTGCGCTCGAACGCCAGCCCACCGTTGCCCTCGGCGATCTGACGGTCGATCAGGTGCTGCATGGGCGCCAGGAAATCCGGGGCCGCGCCGGCATCGCGGGTGGCACGCACGATCGCGTCGACGGCAGGCTTGTGGAATGCGACATCCTGGACGCCATCGCGGTAGTCACCGGCGTCGATGAGCTTTCCGTAGTCGGGCAGCAGCTGCGCCATCGCCGTCACCCACGCGGCCGCCCGTTCGGCATAGGCCTGGGCCGACACCCCCACCGAGCGAGTCATCGCCACACCGTTGAAGAAACCACCGAACATGCCGTACATCGCCGACAGCAGCGAGAAATCCAACGTCGAGGCCAGACCGGCGTCGGCGCCGAAGTATTCGGCCGAGGCTAGCAGTTCCAGTGTCACGCGGTGCTCGTCGAAAACCGTCTGAGCGCCGCTGTAGAGGATCGACGCGCCGGGCTGCCCGATCATCGGCGGGACCGCCATGATGCCGCCGTCGAGGTAGTCGATGCCGTGCGCTTCGGCCCACCGCGCCGAGGCGCGGGACTCCTCGGGCGTGGTGCTGGTCAGGTTGATCACCGCGCGCCCGGACAGTTGGTCGGCGACCGGGTCGAGGGTGGCGTGCACCGAGGCGTGGTCGAGCAGCAGCACGATGATCACCGGACTCGCGGCGATGGCGTCGGTGAGCGAAGCGGCACTGCTCGCGCCGGCGGCGACGAGCTCGGCGTCCTTGCCGGGGGTGCGGTTCCAGACCGTGACGGATCGGCCGCCCTTCAGCAGCGTGGCGACGAAGGCTCGGCCCATGGCGCCGAGGCCGAGGACGGTGACCGGTGCAGGGGTGGTGTCGGGCATGGAAGACATCTCCTGGGTTCGGCAGCGCGCTCGTTCGCGCCGCATGCACCAACCCTGCGGTGTACCGGATATCTCGACAAGTACCTACTATTTTGTCGGGTACTTACCAAACTGTATGTGAACAGGTAGCGAGGTCGGCCATGGGTGTGAAGAGATCCGGACCATATTTCTGCGGCATCGACGCCGCCATGGATGTCGTCGGCGGGAAATGGAAATCGCTGATCCTGTGGGAGCTGCACAACCACGGCATGCGCCGCTTCGGCGAATTGCGCCGCGGCCTGCCCGGCATCTCGGAGAAGATGCTCATCCAGCAGCTGCGCGAACTCGAAGAAGACGAGATCGTCGAGCGCACTGTCTACGCCGAGGTGCCGCCGCGAGTGGAATACCGGCTCACCGAGCTCGGTGCCGCCCTCAACACCGCGCTGGGCCCGCTGGGGGAGTGGGGGCGCGAGCGGATCGCGCGGATCGGCGCGGACAAGATCCGGGTCGCCTCCTAGCAGCCGGCGACGGACCGGCGCGGATAATGCCGCGCGCACCGTGACGATGCTGGGTAGCATCGCCGGTCGTGGAGTGATGACCGCACGGCAGCCCTGATCGCGTCCCGGTGACCCGGACGCGATGGATGGTGCTGCCCGCAGGGTCTTTTCATCACTGCTATCCAGAGGACACTCATGACCGACGAGCAGTTTCTCGCCCACCTCACCGACCGATTGGCCGCGTTGCCCGCGGTGCGAGCGGTCACCCTCGGCGGGTCCCGCGCCGAAGGCACCCACACCGCCGACAGCGACTGGGATCTGGCCGTCTACTACCGCGACGGCTTCGACCCGGCCGACCTGCGCGCCGTCGGCTGGCCCGGCGAGGTGTTCGACCTCGGCGCCTGGGGCGGCGGGGTGTTCAACGGCGGCGCCTGGCTCACCATCGACGGCCGCCGCGTCGACATCCACTACCGCGACCTCGCCGCCGTCGACCGCGAACTCGCCGAAGCCGAGGCTGGCCGATTCCATTGGGAACCGTTGATGTTCCATCTGGCGGGCATACCCAGCTACCTGCTGCTCGCCGAACTCGCGATCAACACCGTCCTGCACGGTGAGCTGCCGCGCCCGCACTACCCGCGAGCGCTGCGCGAATCCGCGCCCCCGGTGTGGCGGGAACGCGCCGCACTCACCCTCACCTACGCCGAGAACGCCTACGCCGCACGCGGACAGCTCACCGAGGTGGCAGGTGCGCTGGCGACGGCGGCGGTGCAGACCGCGCACGCGGTGCTCGCCGCCCGCGGCACCTGGGTGGTCAACGAGAAGCGGATGCTGAACCGGGCGGGACTGCGCGGCGTCGACGACATCGTCGCGGGCCTGGCTGCCGAGCCGCGGCGTTTGCGCGAGGCCGTCGTGCGGACGCGCGAGCTGTTCGACGCGGCCCAATAGCCACGGGGTGACCGTCACCCGCGCAACAGGCTTCGCGCCGTCCCGATGCCGACGGGTCGGCGCGAAGTGGCCTCGGCAGCTGCGGGTTTGCCGCCGGCGTGGCCGGGTGGGGCGTCAGGTCGTGTGTCTGGTGTCGTCCGGGCCGATCACAGCGAGCGAGCGGGCCCGACCGGTCACGCGATCGGTGCGTTTCACCCCACCCGCACCAAGGCGGTGGCGCCCAATTCGGATCGGGCCGCGGCCACCAGGTCGACTTCGATGGCCGCGATCGCGCGGTAGCTGGCGATGTAGTGCTCGATCAGCGTCTTGTGTTCGTCGAAACCGATCGGTTCGCGAGCGACGGTCGCCGCGGCGGCCTTGGTCACCGAGTGCAGGGCCTGGCCGAGCCGGTCGCATTCCTCGAGCAGAGCGTCATCGGCGAGCAGGCGAATCACATTGAACAGCACCGGAAGCCGGTCCAACGTCTGCAGGATCTGGGCCTCGGCGTCGTCGACGGTGTCGGCGCTCCACTCCGCGCGCCGATCGAGCGCATCGGTGACCTCCTCGGAGATGGCGAGGATGTCGGAGACCGCGTCGAGCACCTTCTCCCGTCGCCACCGGTCGTGGTCACGGCTCGCGGCGGCGCCGTGGGTGGCTTCGGTGGTGCGTTGCGCTGCTTCCACGGCCGCGGCCGCGCGCTCGTCGGCGGCGTCGATCGCGCGACGATGGGAGCGATTCGTCGCGAAGATCGTCAACGACAGCGCAACGACGACAACAACCGAACTGATGAGGGGCAGCCACGCAGTCACGCCGCCATCATCGCACCACCGCCTGCGGTGGCGTCCCGCGGTCGGTGATACTCCCAGTGAATGAGACACCACACCTACAGTCCGAACGCCGCGTCGACCAACGTGTCGATCACCGCGCACTGGTGCGGGGACGGCACCGCGCCCGCGCCGAGGACCTCGGCGACCAAAGCGACGATTTCGCGGGCCGGGCCGCACTCCGGGACAGGCAGCGGCAACTGGGCCACGTACTGCGTCATCCAGCGGCGGCGCCCGGAATAGAGCCGGTTGCCGCATACTTCGTCGTAGAAGCGCAGGCCCAGCCGGGAATTGGCGACGGCCAGCATCAGATAGGCCAGCTCGTCGCCGCCGATATCGGGCAGCGACATCCAGTAGCAATTGCCGTTGACGATCGCACCGGACCGATCGAGCGCGAACCGCGCGGTGGCACTGATATCGGGGAACACGATCTTCGGTTGCGCCCACCGGGCAGGCTGCTGCGGTACCCAGATCTCGAACCATTCGCGCCCACCCTCGGCGACATAGCGGCGGCTGCGCAACCGCTCGGCATGCGCCTCGAGGTAGGCGCGGGTATCCGGGTAGTCGTCCAGATCGACCACGGTCCGCTTGGCGTGATCGAGCACATACGGATACAGCACCCGGCTCGCCGGGGTCGGCGACACCCGCCACGGCAGCAGATCATGCTGGGTCAGCAGCGGCCGCAACAGCGCATCCTCCGGGCGGGGGTCGCGTTCGTGCCAGCGCTCGGAGATGAACACCGGATCCGCGGTGGTCTTGATGCCCACCCGGATGCGCGCCACCTCACCGAAACTGGCCCAGGTGCCTGCGTGCACCCGCTGCAACCACGCATCGCCTGCCGCATGCGACAACCGCCAGGGCCTGCGCGCCTCCTCGGGCGGCGCGAGATGCCCGGACCGGATCGCGATGGTGCGCCCGCCGTGGCCGATGACCGTGTCACCACCCTTGGTCAGCGCCTCGTACAGGCCGATCGCACTGGTCGGCGCCGCCTCCGTGTCCTGGTAGGCCGAGGCGTACACGCACCGGAACGCCGCATCGGGGGCCTGGTTGCGGGCGATGACGATCGCGGGGAGCACCGCGGCGGCGAACAGTTTGGTGTCGCCGAGGTCGTAGAGCTCGACGGGCTGCAGCGACTGCTGCAACACCGCGCGCACATTGGCGCCTGCGCGGGTGGTGAGGAACCGGTTCGAACACAGCAACCCCACCACCCCGTCCGGGCGCAGCAGCGCAGGCAGCAACGCCACGAACGGGTGCGTGAGATCGATGCGACCGCGCAGCCCGAACCGGGCGGCCAGCAGTTGCGCGGTTGCCTGCCCGAGCTGCTGGACCCGCACATACGGCGGATTGGTGATCACCGCATCGAAGCGGGCGGTATCGAGTTCGGTTCGTGCGTCGAGGAAATCGCCGGCATGCAGTTCGACGGTGACACCGAGGCCCGCGGCCCGCACCCGCGCCACCTCCAGTGCGTCCTGGTCCAGGTCGTAGCCGGTCAGCGTCACCGCGACGCCCGGTCGGCGCTCGCTCAGCACCCGGTGGGCGGCCAACAGCAACTCGCCGTCACCACAGGCCGGGTCGACGATGCGCAGTTCGCCGCGTGCGCCGTCGAGGTGTTCGACGACCCGTTCGGCGAGGAACCGCGCGAGATCGGTGGGCGTGTAGTGCTTGCCGTGCCGCTTGATCTCGGCCGGACTCTCGCTCACCCGCTCTCCGCTCCGTCGGTGCCGGCTTCGGTGTGGACAGCGTACGAGGCGAACGACCTGCGGTTACCGGAATCGGCTCAGGTGTCGTGCGCGGGATCGGGCAGCGCCGCAGTATCCGCTCGACCGACCCTGCGGCTATCAAGCCCGCATTCGACCTCCCCGAGGCGCGCGCAGGCCGGATTCGGCTCACCGCGACTCGAATCCGCCAGGCCGTGCCGACCGCCCCGACCTGCGGATCGGTTGCTATTCGCGCGCCGGGTGACCGACCGAACCGCTGGCAACCCGGTGCGCGGATGGTAGGAAAGGGTACGTGTCGGCAACTGGCGGAGTACCGGGTTCACAGCAACGTTCTCGCGCGGTGTCGGAGGTGGTGGAGCTGGTCAGTGCGCTGATCCGGTTCGACACCTCCAATACCGGGGAGCTGGCCACCACCAAAGGCGAACAGGAATGCGCCGAATGGGTGGCCGAGAAACTACGCGAGGTCGGCTACACCACCGAATACGTCGAATCCGGTGCACCGGGCCGCGGCAACGTCTTCGCCCGTCTCCCCGGTGCCGACTCCTCCCGGGGCGCGCTGCTCATGCACGGCCACCTGGATGTGGTGCCCGCCCGGGCCGAGGACTGGAGCGTGCACCCGTTCTCCGGCGCGGTCCGCGACGGCTATGTGTGGGGCCGCGGCGCGGTCGATATGAAGGACATGGTCGGGATGATGCTGGCGGTGGCGCGCCAGTTCAAGATCGAAGGCACCGTCCCGCCGCGCGATCTGGTGTTCGCCTTCCTCGCCGATGAGGAAAACGGCGGCAAGTGGGGCTCGCACTGGCTGGTCGACAATCGCCCCGACCTGTTCGCCGGCATCACCGAAGCGGTCGGGGAGGTGGGCGGCTTCTCGCTGACGGTGCCGCGCCCCGACGGCGGGGAGCGACGGCTGTATCTGGTGGAGACCGCGGAGAAGGGGTTGGGGTGGATGCGGTTGCGGGCCAAGGCCCGCGCCGGGCACGGCTCGTTCCTGCACGAAGACAATGCCGTCACCATCCTCGCCGGTGCGGTCGCACGCCTGGGCACCCACACCTTCCCGCTGGTGATCTCGGATTCGGTGGCGGAATTCCTTGCCGCGGTGTCGCAGGAGTCAGGCCTCGATTTCGACCCGCACAGCCCCGACATCGAGGGCACCCTCGCCAAGCTGGGATCCATCGCGCGCATCATCGGCGCCACCCTGCGCGATACCGCGAACCCGACAATGCTCGAGGCCGGCTACAAGGCCAACGTCATCCCGCAGACCGCGGAAGCGGTGGTCGACTGCCGGGTGGTGCCGGGGCGGCAGGCCGCCTTCGAACGCGAGGTCGACGAACTCATCGGCCCGGATGTGGAGCGGGAGTGGATCACCAAACTCGACTCCTACGAAACCACCTTCGACGGCCACCTCGTCGACGCCATGAACGAGGCGATCCTGGCCCACGACCCGCACGGCCGCACCGTGCCCTACATGCTCTCCGGGGGTACCGACGCGAAAGCGTTCGCCCGCCTGGGAATCCGCTGCTTCGGCTTCGCCCCACTGCGACTGCCGCCGGAACTGGACTTCGCCGCCCTGTTCCACGGCGTCGACGAACGCGTCCCGGTCGATGCCCTCGAATTCGGCACCCAGGTGCTGGAACACTTCCTGCTGCACAGCTGAACCGATCCGAGATGAGGAGCCAATGAGCTACAACCCCTATGACGCTCTCCCGCAGGTCCCGTCCTTCACCGTGACCTCCGACGACGTGGCCGACGGCCAAAGGTTCGGCAACGACCAGGTCAGCGGCGTGTTCGGCGCCGGAGGCAAAGACGTGTCGCCGCAGCTGTCGTGGTCGGGGTTCCCCGCCGAAACCAAGAGCTTCGCGGTGACGGTGTTCGACCCGGACGCGCCGACGGCCTCCGGCTTCTGGCATTGGGCCGTCGCCGACCTTCCGGCGTCGGTGACCGGCCTGCCCGCCGGTGCGGGCAGCCAGGGCGGCGAATTGCCCGACGGCGCAGTGCAATTGCGCAATGACGGCGGGTTCGCCGGCTACGTCGGCGCCGCCCCGCCGCCGGGACACGGACCGCACCGCTACTTCATCGTCGTGCACGCCGTCGACGTCGACTCCCTCGATATCCCCGCCGACGCCAGCCCGGCCTTCCTCGGCTTCAACCTCTTCTCCCACACCCTCGCCCGCGCCACCCTGGTCGCCACCTACGAACAGAACTGACCCGGATACGGCTGTGGCCCTGAGCGTGCTCGCTCAGGGCCACAGCGCCATCGGCAGGTCCTTCCGCTAGTCGACGTTGATCACGCCCTCGGGCGCCGGATCGGCGTAGAGGGAAGCGATCCGATCGGCGTACTTCGCCGCGATCGGCTGACGTTTCAACGACATCTTCGGAGTCAACTCGTCGCCGCCGGGTTCCCACACCGCGCCCAGCACGGTGAACCGTTTGATCTGCTCCACTCGCGAGAGCTTCTTGTTGCCCGCCTGCACCGCGGCCAGCACCTCGTCGAGGATTTCGCGGCGCGTGGCCAGGCCCGCGATATCGGTGTCGGTGGCATCGAGCTCCTTGGCCCGCACCGCCGCGATATCGGGGTCGAGCACGATCAGCGCCGAAATGTAGGGCTTGGCGTCGCCGATGGCCACGACCTGCCCGATCAGCGACGAGGCCGCCTTGACCGAGTTCTCGATATTGCTGGGGGCGATGTTCTTGCCCGCCTCGTTGATGATCAGTTCCTTCTTGCGGTCCACGATGCGCAGGTAGCCGTCGCCGTCGAGGGTGCCGACATCGCCGGTGCGCAACCAGCCGTCGTCATCGAAGGCCTCGGCGGTCTTGTCGGGCATATTGCGGTAGCCGCGGGTGACGATCGGCCCGCGCACCAGCACCTCGCCATCGGCGTCCAACCGCAACTCCAGGCCGTCGACCGGACGCCCGACCGTGCCGGGGCGCGGCTTGTCGAGTTCGGTGTAGGTGCCGACACCGGTGGTTTCGGACATGCCCCACACCTCCGACACGGTGAACCCGAGGCCCAGGAAGTACTCGAGGGTCTCCGCCGGAATGGGCGCCGCACCTGAGGACGCCACCTTCAACTGATCCAATCCGAGCGCGGCCCGCAGCTTCGACAGCACCAGTGTGTCGGCGATCGGATGCTGCAGACGCAGCGCCAGCGGGCGTCCGCTGCCGGCCAGATCGGCGCGCGCGGCGGCGACACCGGTACTGATCGCCCACTGGGCCAGCGACTTCTTCACCCCGGTTTCGGCGGCGAGCTTGGCTTCGATACCGGCCTTGATCTTCTGCCACACCCGCGGCACCCCGAAGAACACCGTGGGCGGGGCATCGGGCAGCGCCGCGGCGACCTCACGCGGGTCGGGCACGGTGGTGAGCTGGATGCCGGTGAGCAGATTCATCGCATGCGCCGAAATCCGGTCCGCGACATGCGCGGCAGGTAGATACGACACACCCCGATCGTCGATCCCCACCGACAGCGGGCCGTTGACCAGCGCGATCACCTGCGCGAGCACATTGCGGTGGGTGATCTCCACACCCTTGGACGGGCCGGTGGTTCCGGAGGTGTAGATGAGAGTGGCCAGATCGTCGGGCTGCACCGCCTGCCAGGCGGCGTCGAAGTCGAAATCCTCGCCGGCGGCGGCTTCGACGTCGGTCAAGGTGAGCGCGCCGGTGACGGGGCCGTCCACGACGATCAGATGCTCGACCGGCACTCCGGAACCTTTGATGACGTCGAGGAACTTCTGCTCGGTGACCACCACCGTGTTGGCGGCATTGGTGAACAGGTGGGTGATCTGCTCGGCGGAGCTGGTGTTGTAGATCGAGAAGGGCGTGGCACCCAGATGCAGGGCGGCGGTGTCGATCAGGTTGAACTCGGGCCGGTTGGTGAGCATGATGCCGACGGTGTCGCCGCGCCCGACGCCCAGCCCGGCCAGTCCCGCGGCCAGCGCGCGCACCCGTTCGCCGTACTCCCGCCAGGTGATCTCCTGGGTGCCGCCGACCGTGCGCAACGCGACCTGATCCGGACGCAGGGTGAGGGTCTGCTGGAAGGCTTGCGGCACCGTATAGACGGTGCTGCCGCTGGGATGGGCGTAGCCGATTTCTGTTGTGGTCATGTTCCGTTCCCGATGTCGCTGCAGGAACCGAGCGTCCGGGCCGGCTGCCTCGCCGGTGGGCGCGTCGGTCTGTGCCGGCACACCGGCTCACCGAGGCGGCACCGAGTGACGCGGCTCACTCATGGTAGCCGGAAATCGGACATTGTGACCTGGGTAACGACAGACCGGCCCAGGGGCCGCGACGGCGCCCGGACCGGCGCGTCCGCGCTAGTTGTGGCCCTGGTGCTGCGGTTCGGACCGATCCAGCAGGGCGGCTTGCGACTCCCACGCGCTGGTGTCGGCGGGAATCCAGTGTCCGCGCCGCTGCCGCTTGGCTTCCAGATATTGCGCCGCCCGGTCGCTGAGCGGGGTCGTGGCCAGGGGTACCGCGGTGACCGCGATTCCGGCGTCGGTGAGGGCGGCGACCTTGTCGGGGTTGTTGGTGAGCAGCCGCACCCGGGTCAATCCCAGTGCGAGCAGGCTGGTCGCGGCATGGGTGTAGGTGCGGGCGTCGGCGGGCAGACCCAGGCGCTCGTAACTGGTGAACGTGTCGGCGCCGGAGCGTTCGCTTTCCCGATAGCCGTGTGCCTTGGCGACCAGCCCGCAACCGCGGCCTTCCTGCTCCAGATACACCAGTACGCCGGCGCCCTCGTCCTGGATGTGGTCGAGCGACTTGGCGAGTTCGGGACCGCAGTCGCAATCCTGGGAACCGAGAGCCTCGCCGTAGAGGCAGCGCGAATGCACCCGGACCAGGCAGCCGTTGGCGGGCTCACCGAAGACGAGCACATGCCCGTCGTCGGCGCCGCCGGCCACTTCGTGGACCCGGACCCTGATATCGCGCCCGCCGCGGGTGAACCGGTGACCGGTGTCGCCGGTCGGTACCGCAACTATGGTCAACGCGCCTCCTGTGTCGAACGGGGTGGTGCCCCCGCCGGTTCGGCGCGTGCTGGGCGATCACGGCCGAACCGATTCTCGAGTGGTGTGGTTACCGCTCTTCCGGGCCGAGCCGGACGAGTCGGTCGATCTCGCCTGCCAGCGGCATGGCGCCCGGGATATCGCCGAACGATTGGGTCGCCACCATCGCAGCGGTCGCCCACACATAGTCCTGCTCCTGTGCCGGACGGCGCGCCGACAGGAGCCTATACGCCAGCGCCCCCGCGAACGCGGCCCGGGCGCCCGGGGAATCGCTGAGCGCGGCGGGGAAGCGGCCGACGTCGAGATCGAGATCCTCCGAACGCACCGTGCACGCGAAATCGTCGATGACACAGACGGTTCGGACGCCGAGCGCACGCAGATGACGGGCGATGTGATCACCGGAACTGGCCTTGACCTCCGGCACCATTTCGTCCAGTTCCCAGGTGGCGCCGATCAGATAATCGACCGCCCCCAGATGCTGATACAGATGCTGGGGTGCCTCCACCGGCGGAGCCGGATGCACCAACAGCAGCGGTCGCGGGCGCATCTGCCGTACGTGCGCCATCACCTGCTCGATCACCGGTAGCGGCTGCTCGAAGGTCAGCAGGATCGCGTCGGAGGCCGCGAGCGCCGCGTGCAGCGCGGGACCGGTGAGTTCGCGTTCACCCAGCCGGATGCGGTCGTCCTTGCAGCCGATGCTGGCCGCCACGCCGGTGGCGGTGATCATCACCGACGTCACCGGCGTGGCGGCATCGCGCACGACGGTCACCAGCTCGGTATCGACATTCTCCGCGCGGAGATAGTCCAGGATCTGCCGTCCGGCCTCGTCGTCGCCGACGGCGGCCACCAATCGCACATCCAGGCCCAGCCGGGCGGCGGCCACCGCGCGGTTGAGGCCCTTGCCGCCGGGATGGGCTTCGAAACTGCCGCGGGTGGATGTGCCCGCGGCGGGGACGTGATCGACGCGGTAGATGTGATCGATCACGGCGTCGCCGATCACCGTCAACACACCGGGTGCCGGCTCGTGCGCCCCCGTGGTGTCCACGCTGATGCCCGTGTCGACGGGGGTGCCGAACACCGGGCCGGTCGTCAGCAGTCCCGCCAGCGCGCTGAACGCGCGGCGTTCCGGGGTGGCCCGCAACGAGCGCACGGTCGGCGTGGGCGGGATCTGTTCGGCGCCGGCGATCTCGTGCAGCCGCTGCCACTGCTGGGTCAGGTATTCGCGGCGCTCGCCGAGATCCTGGGCGTAGAGGCGGTCGGCATCGATGCCCTCGGGCGTGTCGTCTCGGTACAGGCCCAGTGACAATTCGGCATCGGTGATCAGGCGATGGGTCGCGGGCAGATGGCGGGCGAGATCGCGGACCACCGGCAGCACCGCCTCCTCGGGCGTGAGTCCGCTGCGGTGGGCGTGTCGGCGCACCGCGGGCAGGTCCAGCAACGGGCCGACGTCGATTTCGGTGGTGCGCAAGCGTTCCGGGCTCAGGCCGGACCGTTTGCACAGCCGCGTGAGGATATTGCGCACGGCGACCATGCCCGAGTCCTGCTGGACCATGGCGTCCCACCTTTCGGCGTTTCCCGGTTGCGAACGAGGTTTAACGACCGGACGTTTCGGCAATTACCATATCGCAACGGCAATTGACCGCCATTCCCGGCAAATGACACACTGGGTGGTGAGAAAGCGCCGCACCAGACGGACGGGAGGCCCTGGTGATGACAACGACGCTGAGGTTGTGCAGCCGCCGCCGCAGGCACACAGCGCCCGACGGCCACATCGGGACGGACCCGGACGCATCCGCATCGCGCGGTAACGCCCGATCATCCCGCTCCACACGACGGTAGCGACGCCGCGCCGGGGCAGACCCGGCCCGGTCTCGGTGCCGGAGTTCGTCAGGAGGCAGCTGTGACCATCTACGCCACCGACTGGTCGATGACCAGCGATATCACACCCGAAACAGCCCATCGGGTACCCGGTGACTTCACCCTGGCCTGGCGGCTGAGCTGGTTACCGGACCGGCGGCTGAGCGCCGAGCAGGCCCGCGCGGGCATGGAGCTCGACGAAATCGTCAGCGACCCGGCCCTGGTGTACGACCAGGCCGCCCTCGCTCGCGGCGCGCACTGCGCCGGCATGCTCGGGCTGCTGTGGGAACACGCGATCGTGCTGCTGTCCAAGCGGCTCAGCGCCCGGATGCGCGACGGTGCGACGGTGCCCGCGGACCTGGATGAGGACCTCCGGTTCGCGGGCGACCCGCCATGCGTGCTGAGCTGATCGCGCCGCGGCCGTCAGGCGCGTGCGGTGTGCTCGGAGCCCACGGCCTCGGCCAGGCTCGCGTAACCGTTCTCGCGCAACTTCTGCGCCAGCCCGCGATGAATGCGGCGCGTCCACAGCAGACCGCCGTAGATGAACCCGGTGTAGCCCTGCAGCAGGCTCGCACCGGCCCGAATGCGTTCCCACGCCTGATCGACGGTTTCGATGCCGCCCACCGACACCAGCACCAGCCGGTCGCCGACCCGCGCGTACAGCCTGCGCAGCACCTCGAGCGAGCGATCGGCCACCGGGGGACCCGACAGGCCGCCCGCCCCGATCTGCTCGACCGCCGCCGGATCGCTGGCCAGGCCGGTTCGCCCGATGGTGGTGTTGGTGGCCACGATTCCGGCCAGCCCCAACTCCACCGCCAGATCGGCGACGGCGTCGATGTCGTCGTCGGACAGATCCGGTGCGATCTTCACCAGCACCGGCACCTCGACGGTGTCGAGCACCGCGCGCAGCAGCGGACGCAGCGACTCGACGGCCTGCAGATCACGCAACCCCGGGGTGTTGGGGGAGCTGACATTGACGACGACGAAATCGGCGAGCGGACCCAGCAGCCGGGCGCTGGTGGCGTAATCCTCGGCGGCGCGCTCGGGTTCGACGATCTTGGTCTTGCCGATGTTCGCCCCGATCGGCACCGTCGGGCGGCGCCGGGCGTGCAGCCGCGCGGCCGCCGCCGCCGCGCCCTCGTTGTTGAAGCCCATCCGGTTGATCAGCGCGCGGTCGGCCGGTAGCCGAAACAGCCGCGGCGCCGGATTGCCGGGCTGGGCCTGCGCGGTGACGGTGCCGATCTCGGCGAACCCGAACCCCATCGGACCCCACGCGTCGGCGCCGGTGGCGTTCTTGTCGAAACCGGCCGCCAACCCCAGCGGCGCCGGGAACTCGACCCCGAACACGGTGCTGCGCAGGATCGGATCGTGGCTGACCAGCAGCCGGTTCAATACCGCACGCGAGGGCGGGAACGCGGTCGCCGCACGCAGGACCGCGAAGACGAGATGATGGATGCGCTCCGGGGGAACCAGGAACATCACCCGCAGCAATAATCGGTACAGCATCGAACTCACATCCCCGGCTCGGCGGAGACCGGGCTGCTCAGCGGGGTGCGGCGGCGGCGCAACAACACCCGACGGCTGCCGTCGGTGTAGGCGCGCACCCGCGACAGCTCCCAGCCGCCGTATTCGGCCTGGATCGCCAGCCGCATCGATGCGGTCACCCTGGTCACATCCGGGGGCAGCCGCAGCGGCACGTATTCGTAATCGTCGGTGCTGGTTTCCCAGCCGGCCGGTAGCGCCGCGCGCCGGCTCGCTGCCATCACTGCCCTCTCTTCCGCTCGTCCGCGCGAATCCGCTGCAGACCGTCACCGGTCGCGGACCCGACGAACAGATCGCCGCTGCGCTCATCGACGGTCACCGAGTTCGGTTGCCCGACGGTGGGGTAGCGGCCCACTTCCTCCGGTATACCCGTCGACAGATCGAAACCGACGACTTCGTTGCTCTGCGTGCACGTCACCCAGACGGTGTCCGACTCCTGGTCATAGGCGAGTGCGTAAGGCGACGATCTTACCGGGAAACGCTGATGCAGGACGAGCGGTCCGGTCGTGTACACCAGCAGTTCCCCGCCCGCGGTGTCGGTGACGACGATGCGCCCGAAGCGGTCGCCGATCATGTTGGTGGCCCCGTCGCCGGCGCGCAACGCCAGCCCGAGGTGGTCTTCGGCGGGGTCGATCTCGGTGATCGAGGTCTGGTGGCGATCCAGCACCGCCACCCGGTCCCCGGCCACCGTCAGTGCGTCCGCCGAGATCAGGCCGTCCACGCTGTCGGTGACGTTGCCGTGCGCATCGAGCCAGAGCACCCGGCCATCGGCGGTGCCGACGACGAGCCCGCCGTCGGCGCCCGGATGCACCGATCGCGCATCGGCGTCGACGGGGACGTCGGTGACCGCACCGCTGGTGACGTCGACACGCAGCACCCGCCCCGACGCCGGAATCAACACCTCGCCGGGTGCGCCCTGGACCACCGTGGCACCGGGCGCCACCAACGCGACCGTGCGCGTGCCTGTCTCGGGCGAGGGGTCGGCGGGGTCGATGAGGTAGACCGCGGCGGTGCCTGCGCGCGCGTCGAGGGCCGCGATCCGGCCTGTCCGCGCCTCGGCGACCAGCGCGCCGATCGGCGCCGGCGCGCTCAGCACCGTCCCCGCGGGTGTGGTGGCCTGGCCGGGGGAGACGGCGGCGGTGGCGGGATCTCGGGTGGGCACCTTGTCCGAGTCGGTGTCGGACGAACAGCCCGCGAGCAACGCCAGCACCGTCACACCTGCCAGTATTGCGGGGACCGAGCCGCGTGGGCGCATCCACGAACTCCTCTACCTTGTGACACAACCGCGAACCACACCATCTGACCACGTGCGCTGCGGTGAGCATGCGGGAGGGGTTTGGCGACCGCTTCCGACGGATAATTGTGGCGGGGAGTTACGGTTGAGCCAGCACAGCGTCCAATGTCAGGAGTTCCGGTTGAAATCAGAACATCCTTCGGGATTTTCGATCGATGACTTAACGATTGGTCCGTTTGCTCATGGTTTCGGGACGACCGAGGACGGCCGGCCGTTCGCCTTCCGCACGGTCCGCTCCACGCTGCGCCTCGAGATCTACCGCCCCGACCTCGACACCGAGGTACCCGCACCCGAAGACCTCGTCGCCGTCGCCGAGGTGAAGGTCACCGATATCGACCTCGACGACGAACGCAGCGTGATCGCGCTGGTGCGTGACCTGGTCCCCGAGGCCGCACCCACCGTCGCCGACCGCGATGTCACCACCGTCCGGGCGCTGCTCGGCCGAATCAGCTCCGTGATCGATGGTATGTAGGTAGTGATGCGTTACACACCCTTCTCCCGCGCCGTCCGACCTGTCCGCGCCGCACTGGCGGCCGCGGCGCTGGTCGCGCTGGCCGCCACCTCGGCCTGCGGTTCGGGAGTCGACGACGATGCCGTCGCCGCCGCCCGCTCCGCGGCGAACGCGGCCCTGTCGTCCTCGGCCGCCGCCACCTCCTCCTCGGTCGCCGCGCGGGTCCTGCCGACCGCCGCCGAACTCGACGCCCAGATCAGGCGGGCGCTCGACCCGGCGCTGCCCGACGACGAACGCACCGCGCTCATCGAAGACGGTGAGGCCTTCCGCGACGCCATCCCCGACATGTACAAGGCGTTGCAGGACAACCCGCATGCCGTCTACGGGGTCACCGATCCGGTCTTCGACAATCACGACGGCACGCTGACCGCGACCATGCGCCTGGACAAGGACGGCACCGGCACCCAGATCCGCACCACCGTCGTGCATTTCGTGTATCTGGACGGCAAGTGGAAGATTTCGCGCACCGATCTGTGCGGCATCCTGCGCTCGGCCGATTACCGCACCCCGGCCTGCGGCTGACCCGGCGACCTCACCGACACCGATGATCTCCACTGGCTCGCAACGGTGGGGGCGGTTCGTCTACCGCCACCGCTACCTCGTCTTCGCCGTATTCCTGCTCGCGGTCGCCCTGTCCGGCTTCTACGGCCGCGATCTGTCGGGCCGGTTGACCCAGGAAGGCTGGTTCGACGAATCCAGCGAATCGGTCGCCGCGTCGAAGCTGGCCGACGCCACCTTCGGCCGCGACACCGACAGCGATTTGATCCTGCTCTACACCGCTCCCGAGGGCCGCACCGTCGACGACCCGCAGGTCCGTGACGCGGTCACCGCCCAACTCGCCGGGTTGATCGCCGAGCATCCCGACCGCATCCTCAAGATCGACAGCTACTGGGACAGCGCGTTCACCAGCGGCTTCGCCGACGACTCCCGCACGCACGCGTTCGCCAGCGTCGGTTTGCGCGGTGAAGGCACCGCCACCGTCGACAACTACACCGCCATCAAATCCGACCTGCGCGCCGGTGAACCGGGCGCCGGTCCCGCGGGGACGACGGTGCAGCTGGCCGGGCTGCAACCGGTGGTGGAGGGCATCAACCACGGCATGCAGGACGACATCCACCGCGCCGAATTGATCGCGCTGCCGATCGTGGCGATCCTGCTGTATTTCGTGTTCGGCGGCGTCATCGCCGCGCTGCTGCCGGTGCTGATCGGCGGGATGACGATCCTGGGTACCCAGGGCATCATGCGGCTGCTCACCGACCACATCGAGGTCAACGTATTCGCCAGTGCGGTGGTGACATTGGTGAGTCTGGGCCTGGCCATCGACTACGGGCTGTTCACCGTCACCCGGTTCCGGGAAGAGCTGGCGGCCGGGCGCAGCGTCGAGGACGCGGTGGCGCGCACCGTCGCCACGGCCGGGCGCACGGTGCTGTTCTCGGCGGCGATCATCGCCGTCAGCCTCGGCGCGCTGCTCATCTACCCGAACGGCGTACTGCGGTCGGTGCCCTACGGCGGTATCAGCTCGGTGCTGCTCGCGGCGGTGCTGTCGGTGACGGCGCTGCCCGCGGTACTGGCCATCATCGGGCACCGCATCGACCTGTGGGGCTGGCATCGGTTCGCCAAATCCAAGACCGCCGAAGAGATCGATGCCGGATTCTTCTCCCGGCTGGCGACTCTGGCGATGAAGCGGCCGTGGCTGGTGATCGTGCCGATCGTGCTGGCGCTGCTGGCCTTGATCGTGCCGTTCCGCCATATCGAATTCGGTGGATTGAGTGAACGCTATCTCGCCGACGACAACCCGGCGCGCGTCGCCCAGGAACAGTTCGACGAGCTGTTTCCCGGATTCCGCACCGAACCGCTGAAACTGGTGGTGGTCGGTGCGGATCCGCAGCAGCTCAGCGATATCCGCTTTCAGGCCAACCACACTCCCGGTCTGACGGGACCGTTCGAACCGGCCGCACCCACCAAGGACGGCATCAACGTCCTCAACGCCGGCCTGGTCGACGAACGAGCCGCCGACACCGCCATCGCCACACTGCGCGCCATCGACGCCCCACCGGGTGTGCAGGTGATGGTGGCCGGGGTGCCCGCGCTCGAACGCGACAGCATCAACGGTCTCATCGAGGGACTGCCGCTGCTGGCCGCGCTGCTGGTGGCCGCGGCGCTGGCGCTGATGTATCTGGCGTTCCGGTCGATGGTGCTCGCGGTCAAGGCGGTGGCGATGTCGGCGCTGAGCCTCGGCGCCACGCTCGGCATCCTGACCTGGATCTTCGTCGAAGGGCACGGCGCGCAACTGTTCGATTTCACGCCGGGCCCACTCATGTTCGCGGTGCTGGTGCTGATCGTGACGGTGGTATTCGGCCTGTCCACCGACTACGAGGTGTTTCTGTTGTCGCGGATGTCGGAGGCGCGCGCCGAGGGCGCCGATCCACCCGAAGCCATCCGCTACGGCATTGCCCACACCGGCGGGGTGATCACCTCGGCGGCCGCGATCCTCATCGTCGTCACCGGCGCGTTCGGATTCTCCGATCTGGTGCTGATGAAATACATCGCCTACGGCATGATCGCGGCCCTGATCCTGGACGCGACCGTGGTGCGGATGCTGCTCACGCCCGCGCTGTTGAAAATCATCTGGCGCGATCGCCGACGGCCAGGCCGTGCTCGGCCGGTTGCGCCAGCGGTTGCGGCCGAAAAGGCCTCGGACCCGGCCTGATCCGTCCTCGGTGGATATCGGCGGGCACCTGGATGCCCGAAACGCCATAGACCGCCGCGATCGCGACAGACACGGCGCAGGTTTCCGGGTGTGAGCCGCTGGACCCTCCTGCTACCGGAGGGATCATGATCAGGACATGATCGTCGACGGCGTCGAGGCACGCGGGATGCAGCACTGTGAGACCACCGCACTGGGTGTGCTGTTGCGGCATCAGGGGCTGGATCTGTCCGAGCCGATGCTCTTCGGACTCGGTGCCGGGCTGTCGTTCATCTACTGGGACAGCAAGACGCTGGATTTCCCGTTCCTCGGCGGACGGGTCAAACCGTTCGAGCTGACCAGGAACCTGGCGGGCACACTCGGGTTCGGCCTCGAGGTGCGCGAAACCAGCTCGCGGCGGCGGGCGTGGGAGAACGTGGTGGACTGCCTCCACTCCGGCCGGCCGGTCGGCTTGCAGCTCGACAGCTTCTACCTGGACTATTTCGGGTCCCGGGTGCACTTCGGCGGTCACGTCGTCGCGATGTACGGCTACGACGCCGACAACGCCTATCTGATCGATACCGGCCAGCAAGGCGGAGCTGTCACCACCAGCCTGAGTAGCCTCGCCCAGGCCAGGGCAGCACGCGGACCGATGACGGCCCGACACCGCTGCTTCACCCTGACCATCTCCGGCGATCTGCCCGATGTGCGCACCTCGATCGCCCCAGCCATCACCGCCTGCGCGAACTCCTTCCTGCACCCGCCGATCGCCAACCTCGGCTATCGCGGAATCGCCAAGGCAGGCAAGCTGATCCGCACCTGGCTCGACCGGACCGACGACCCGCGACACGATCTCGCGCAGGCTGCGCTGCTGATGGAGAAAGCCGGCACCGGCGGCGCGTTGTTCCGCAATCTGTACCGCGACTTCCTCGGCGAATGCGCCGAGCTGCTCGACAGCGCTCGGCTGCGCACCGGCCACCGGCTCTACGCCGAAGCCGCCAGCGGGTGGACCGAGGTTGCGAGGCTGATCACCGAGGCCGGCCTCTCCGGGGAGCAGCAATTGCTGGACCGGGCCGGCGGGCTGCTCGGCGATCTGGCACGGCTCGAGCACGAGGCCATGGGGGTGCTGAGCGAATTGGGCATCGACGACACTCGGCGTTGAGCAATCCGATCCCCGGGTGGCGGTCACGGCGGACGTGCGGGGACTTCGAGCGGGAGGATGCGCCGCACAACGCCGCCGACGAACGCGGCTGATGCTGCAGAGCACCAGCGGGTTTCCCGGTGACAGCCCCCGCGCGACGACTACCGAAGGCAATCACTGGGCACAGGCATCTCCCGCGATGTGTGGTCGCGCGGTGACGGGGAGGGTTCGGCCGTGCCCGTGAAATCCACAGAGTTCTCTCACACGACAGGGGAGTTCGAGCACGTCCGTACCCAGTAGAGTCCGCCGGGAACGGTGAGGAGATCGAACATGGTTGGTGGGCGCAACGGATTCCTGTTGCCCGCGGGAGTGGCGTCGGTGGCGGCGGGTGCGTTGCACTTGTTCGGGGCCGGGCTGCACACCGAGCACGCGACGCTGGCCCGGCTGATGGTGCTGCTGGCCGCCGCACAGTGCGCGGCTGGGCTGCTGGCGGCGCTGAGCGCGCGAAAGACCGTGGCCGCCACGGTGATCGGCGTGAATCTCGTCGCCGTCGCCGTCTGGGGGTACACGAGGTTCGCCGGACTGCCGTGGCCGGACGGGTTGTCGGCGGCCGAATCACCGCAGCTGCTCGACACCGTGTGCGCGGCGCTGGGAATGCTCGCGATCGCCGGCGCCGCGGTGGCCTTGGTGCGGCCGGGCGCGACGCTGCCCGCGGTGTCGAGCGCGACGGCCGCGAGTCTGGCAGGTGTCCTCGCCGTCGCCGCGATGCTCGGCGGTGCCGGGCACGTGCACAGCCACGGCGACGGCGCAGACCACGCCCACTCCCACGCCGCCGGCGACGAGCACACCGGCCACGACCACGACACCGCCGCCGGATGGCCGCGCCCGTGGGATCCGGCCGACCCGATCGATGTGTCCGGTGTGCCCGGCGTGACGCCGGCGCAGGAGCAGCGCGCCACCGAACTCATCCGCAGCACCCTGGCCCAGCTGCCGGCCTTCGCTGACGTCAACACGATCGGCGCCTTGGGATTCCGCTCCATCGGCGACGCCTCCACCGGCCATGAGCACTACATCAACACCGCCTACATCCGCGACGACCGCTTCCTCGATCCCGCCTACCCGGAATCGCTGGTCTACCGGGTCGACGGCGATCAACGCACGCTCGTCTCGGCGATGTACATCGCCAACGACAAGAAGATCGACGACCCCGAACTGGTGGATTTCGGCGGCCCGCTGATGCAGTGGCACGTCCACGACAACCTGTGCTGGAAGCGCGGCGACAACGGTCCGGTCGTCGCCGGCGTCACCGACGAAGCAGGCAACTGCCCGCCGAACTCGATGAACCCGGGCGCGGGCGACCCGATGGTGCACGTGTGGATCACCGCCCACCACTGCGGGCCGTTCGCGGCCCTGGAAGGCCATGGCGCCGGACAAGCCGCCGGCACACATGGCCGCCGTACCGATACCTGCTCCCACGACCACTCGGGTGGACACCGCTGAACCAGCCGGGGCGTGAGCTAGGGTTTCAGCCCTAGCGGCGTGCCGGGCACGGTCGACGGCTCAGATCGTGAAGGTAAGCCGCCCAGGGGAGATGTAGTCGGCGGGGTCGAGCAGTGCGCGCAACTCGGGTCGATGGTCGGCCGGTATCCGATCCAGTTCGGCGCGCAACGGGCGGTCGTAGGTGGCGGCCGGTGCGGTGAAGCCCGGCAGCCAATTGTCGTGGTGGGCCGGGACGAAGATCTTGGGGCGGATGGCTTCGATGTAGGTGCGGGGGTCTCGCAGGCCGTTGGTGAGCTGGTTGAAGCCTTGGATGGCGCCGATCTGGACGTCGGTTGGCGCGAGTCCGGCGAACACGTCGAACACGTGCGGTGCTTTCTCGGTGAGCGGGCCCGCCGAATCATGCCAAACCAGTGAGAAACCCTGTGCGCGTAGCTGATACAGCAGGCACCCACCCTCTTCGTCGCGCAGCCGCGGCAGGCCGGTGCGCAGGTCGTCGAGCGTCGGCGGGTGCTGAGCGATCGCGCACAGATCCGGCACCGGGAAGAACGGCAGCGAACCGTTCACCGGTTCGGGTGCCGTCGGCCCGGAATGCAGATGCCGCACCGCCGTCACCTCGATGTCGCCGATCCGGAATTCGTGGGTCTGCCCCGGGGCGGTGCCCGCGTCGCCGAGAACGACAGTGCCGAACATCGGATCCGGTACCTGCGCGCGGATAGTCGCGCAATGCTCCGCGGTAATGCCACCGATCTGCTGATCACCGAACACGCCACCGATCCGGGACCTGGGCCGCATCACCTTGTACCGGCCGGGCCCGCGCGCGGCCGCCGAGGATCAGTTCCCGCACGCGGGCCCGTTGATGACCCGTAAGGCCAACCTGGATTTGGTCGCCGAGCACTGGGACGATCTGCTGCGGTTGGCCGGATCGTTGAAGTTCGGGCACGCCACCGCGTCCCTGCTGGTCGGCAAGCTCTCGGCGTCGGGTCGCCAGAACACCCTGGCCGCGGCGCTCGAGGAGTACGAGGCGTTGCGGCGCACCATCTACGCCGCGAAGTACCTGGCCGATCCGGACTACCGGCGCAAGATCCCCGCCAGCTCAACAAAGGCGAATCCCTGCACGCGCTGCGCCGGCATCTGCTCTACGCCCACGAGGGCATGATCCGGGCCCGCCAGCTCGCCGACCAGACGGAGCAGGCGTGGTGTCCGACCCTGCCACCAACACCGTGATCGCCTGGACCACCGAGTACTACGGCCTCGCGGTCGAGCAGATGCGCCGGGCCGGCCACCGCATCGACGACGAGGTCCTGGCCCACATCTCACCCGCGCACAGCGCCAACATCAACTTCTTCGGCACGATCGAAGTCGACATCGACGCCGAACTCGCCGCGCCCGGCCCGACGGGCTACCGGCCGCTGCGGGTGCGTGACACCCTGTTCTGACCGGTCCCGGCGCTACCCCAGGGCCCGGTTCGTGTGCTCGCGGCCGAGCCATTCGGTGGTCGTCATATCGGGGATCAGGTCCGCGCAAAATCGTCCGTCCTGTGTCCAGTCGTGGTCCCAGGCTCGCGGGTAGTGCGGTCCGGCGACGAAGCCGAAGGAGTAGGGGCGCCCTCGACTCCGATCCGCAGCTTGTCGGCGGTGATGCCCGCCCACTGGCGTCCGGAGTGCCAGTGATCACCCGCCACACCCGGTCAGTGGCGAGCCCGGCATATGCAGAGGTTAGGACTTACTGCGTGCGAAAAGAATCGCTTGCTGAGCTTTCGCATCCGGGTCGAGCAGAATCTGGGCCTCGACCACGAATCCGGCATCGTGCAGCCAGGATGCCACCTGGTTCGGCTGACGGTGGTGGACATGGACCTTCATCGGGTGACCGCCGTAGCCCTCCGTCTTCAACAGCGACTCGTCGCCGACGTGAAACAGCAGTTGCAACGGTCCGCCGGGACGCAGCGCTCGGTGGAAGCGCCCGAACACAGTCGGCACCTCGTCGTCGGGGATGTGGATCAACGACTGCCAGGCGAGCAGGCCGGCCACCGAAGCGACGGGCAGGTTCAGCTCCGTCATCGAGCCCACCTCGAACCGCAGGCCGGGGTGGTCGCGCCGGGCCACGTCGATCATCGCCGGGGAGAGGTCGATACCGAAGGCGTCGACACCGAGCTCATGCAGGTGGGCGGTGACTTCACCGGGGCCGCAGCCGACGTCCGCGACCGGTCCGCCGCCAGCGGTCCGCACGCTGTCGGCGAACAACGCCAGAGCCGCGCGAAGGTACTGGTGTCCGGCGAGGGCGCCGCGCACTTGGTCGGCATAGCTGACCGCGACCGTGTCATAAGAGGTTCGGGTGTCGGCCAACCAGTCATCCGTGGTCATGACCGGCACGATATTCCATGATCGCGGCGGACTCGGCGCTACCCGGGAACGACAAAGGTGCCTCCACCCGGCCGGGTGGAGGCACCGGCAGGCAGGACGGCATTGCTCATGGCGCGGGCCCCGAGAGACTCTGCCGACTCTGTCATCCGGTGGCGTGGGCATCAGTGACTGCGGCGGACCCGCTCCGCCGCGTACACGAAGCGACCCCGTTATCCGGGGCAAGACGGAGCAGGGATCCGATGGCCGCGAAGGTGACCTGGCTGCGCACCGCAGCGCTGCGCACCCTGCGCTATCCGCCGACGCGGCGCCACCCACCACGAACACGTCCTCGACAACGTGTACTGGGACGCCGGCACCGCCCGCCTGCTTCCCCGGCTCATCCGCGACCGCACCCGCGGCCCCGTGTTCGTGACCCACCGCCGACCGGGACCCGGCAAGTACCTCGCCGACCGCGACGTCTGCCCCGACACCGGCCTCGCCCGGCTGTCCTACGACCAGGCCCGCGACCTACTCGACGCCGCCACCGGCACCGACGGGCCCGGCACCGGCTGGGACCTGCACCAACTACGCCATTCCGGCCTGACACACCTCGGCGAATCCGGCGCCAGCCTGCTCGAACTCACGGCCAAGTCCGGCACCGCAAAGCCGGGAACCTGCGCCGCTACTTCAAACCGTCCCCACAGGCGATGCGCGAGCTGACCTCGATCCTGGGCCCGGGAGCCGAACGTCGACGCTGACCAGCAGTGACGCCGTATCCGTTGGTTTTTCGGCGGTTACTACCGGAACCCCCTGCTGTCGGTTGAGCGGCGTGCCGGAGCCGTCACCGAGGGGCGCGGCTCCTACTCGCCGCCCCCGCCCCGCACCGGCAGCACCAGCTGCGCACCGGTTACCGGGTGGTCGAGGACCTCGACCGGGTATTGGTAGACGCTGGTGAGTAGTTCGGTGGTGAGGACGTCGCGGGGTGGGCCGTCGGCGGCGATGCGGCCGGCATCGAGGACGGCGACGCGGTCGGCGTAGGCGGCGGCGACGCCGAGGTCGTGCAGGACGACGACGACCGCGGCGCCGGCTGCGGCGCGTTCGTCGGCCAGGCGCAGCACGGTTTCCTGGTGGCCGAGGTCGAGGGCGGCGGTCGGTTCGTCCAGCAGCAGGGTGGCGGTGTCCTGGGCCAGGACGCGGGCCAGGGCGACGCGGGCGCGTTCGCCACCGGACAGGGTGGGGAACGCCTGCTCGGCCAGGTGCGTGACGTCGGTGGCGGCCATGGACGCGGCGATGATCTCCTGGTCGCGTTCGCGCAGCGAGGTGCGCTGCCAGGGGGCGCGGCCCATCGCCACCACCGCGCCCGCGGAGAACGGGAATCCGACGGTGTGGCTTTGCGGCAGGACGGCGCGGCGGCGCGCCATATCGAGCGGCGTCCACTGGGTGAGCGGGCGGCCGTCGAGTTCGACGCTGCCTTCGGTGGGGTCCAGTTCACCGGCAAGCACGGCCAGCAGCGTCGATTTGCCGGCACCGTTCGGACCGACCAGCGCCACCACTTCGCCTGCGGCGACCTCGAAGTCGACCTCGGCCAGCACCCGCCGCGGCTTCGCGCCGCCACCGCGCCGGTCCACGCTCACCCCGCGCGCACGCAGCGTCACCGCACCGCGGGCAGGTGGGGACGGCAGCTCGTGCGCCCGGGCGAGGACGGCTTCCAAGCCCGTCTTGAGTCCCGTCACGCGCTCACCACCGTCGATGACATGCTCGGCGCCGAGATCACCGCAAGCCGAACGTGCATGGCGTTGGGCGCATTCCAGTGGCGGGGCGGCGTGGCGGATCGGCCCGCGTGCGGTTCGTTCATGCCCATCCTCCCGAGCGCGCGCGGGTGCGGCGCAGCAGCCAGAAGAAGAACGGCCCGCCGATCAGCGAGGTCAGCATGCCCAGCGGTAGGTCGGCGTTGTCGACCAGTGAGCGTGCGGCGACGTCGGCGGCCAGCAACACCACCGCCCCGAGCACGGCGCTGAGCGGGATCAGCACCCGATGCCCGGGCCCGACCAGCATCCGCACCAGGTGCGGCACGATCAGCCCGACGAACAAGATGATGCCGCTGAACGCGACCCCGGCGGTGGTCAGGATCGCCACCATCACGATCACATTGCGCCGCAACCGCTCCACGTCGACACCCAGATGGCGGGCCGCCGACTCACCCAGCGACAGCAGGTCCAATTTCGGCGCCACCACGATCGCCGCGCCCACCCCGACGACGGTGAGCGCGGCCACCACCCATACCGCCGACCAGGTGGCGCCGTTGAGACTGCCCAACTGCCAGAACACGATCTGATCCCGGGCGGCGGGTGAGGCGACGAACAGCAGGAACGCGATGAGCCCGCTGGCGAAGGCGTTGATGGCGACACCGGTGAGCACCAGTGTCACCACTTCGGTGCGGCCGTTGGACCGGGCCAGCAGATATACCAGCGCTGTGGTCGCCAGACCGGCCACGAACGCGGCGGCGGCCACCGACCAGGCCGCCACGAACGCCCCGCCCACCACGATGACGGTGCCCGCGCCGACCGCCGCGCCGGCCGACACCCCGATCACGCCCGGTTCGGCCAGCGGGTTGGCGAACACGCCCTGCAACAACGCACCGGCTGTCGCCAGCGCCGCGCCCACCAGGATCGCCAGCATCACCCGCGGGAACCGCACCTCCCACAGCGTCACCTCACCGGCCGGGTGTGCGGGCATCGGCCCCCAGTCGAGGCCGATGCGGTGCAACACCGATCCGGTCACTTCGGCGATGCTCGTCGGTACCTGCCCGATCGCCGCGGACGCCAACGCCAGCACGATCAACGCCGCGATGGCTGCGGCGAACACGAGCGTCGTACGGGACCAGCGCGGTGTCGTGGGACGCCGTTCGGCGAGCTCGATCTGTTCGCTCATGCGCCCGCCCCGCGTGCGGCCGGTTGGGCAGGGCGCGGCGCGGTGCCGGTGAGCGCGGCCGTCGCGGCGGCGTCGACGGCTCGTTCGCTTCTGCGGGGCGCGCCGCACAGTCCGCGGCGTCCGGGGATGCCGCTCATGCTCCTGCCGGACCGTAGACGGCTTCGCTGAGCGCCTCGATGACGCGGCCGGTGTTGGGGCCGAAGCTCAGCAGCACCGCATCCGACATGTCCACGATGCGCTGGTTGCGCCCGGCCGGGGTCTGCGCGATCCCCGGAATCTTGGCCACACCCTCGACCCCGCCCACCGATTTCAGCCCGTCGGTCATCACCAGCAGCACATCCGGGGCCGCGGTGATCATGGCTTCGCTGGTGATCGCGGTGAACGGTTCGCTCACCCCGGCTTCGGTGCCGGCGTCGCGGGCACCGATGGCGGCGATCAACGCGTCGGCACCCGAACCGGGCCCGGCGAGCATGGTGATGGCGGTGGAGCGCAAGTACAGGAACGCGATCTTGAGTGGCGGATTCTGCGCGGGTACCGCGGCGGAGGCGGCGGCGATCTCGTCGCGGGTGCGCTGGGCCAGCGCCTGGCCGCGATCCGGGACACCGAGCGCGGCGGCGACAGCTTCGATCTGCGGGACGACGCCGTCCATGGTGCGTTGCGGATCGAAGTAGACGACGGTGACGCCGGTGGCGCGCAACTGTTCCCGCACCGCGGGCGAGGCGCTGGTGGTGTCGGTGAGGAACACCGTCGGGCGCAACGCCAGGATCGATTCCACGTTCAGTGAACCGTTGCCGCCGGTGACGTTGGGCAGATCGGCGACTTCGGGGAACACGCCGGCGGTGGAGCGGCCGACGAGGTTGTCGCCGAGCCCGAGCGCCCACACCGTCTGCATGAGGGTGCCGTAGCGGTCGGCGGCGATGATGCGGTCGGCGGAGGTGACGGTGACCTCGGTGCCGTCGAAGGAGCGCACCGTAGCGGGCAGGGCCGGGGTCGGTTCCGGGCCGATCGGGACCGGCGCGGCGTCGGCCAGCTGCGCGGTGGCCGGTCCGCGGCGGCCGTCGACGGCACCCTGACTGCCGGCGCCGCACCCGGTCGACACCACCAGCACACCGAGCGCGAGCACCACGAGCAGGGCTCGGACCCACCCGGATCGGACACGGTCATACCTCATGTAGGCAAGCCTAACGGCGGCTCCGCCTGCGGTGCGGCCTCGGTCCGGCATATCACGTTCGAATCCCCTGGCGCACCGGCAATCCACCACGGCTAGTCGGTGCGCGCGCTCACATCGTCGAGCGCGGCGGCGATGGCACGCGGCAGCTCGAGCGTCTCGGCGGCCAGCACACCGGTCAGCTGGCCGATGTCGCGGGCGCCGACGAACATGCTCGCCACTCCCGGCCGGTCCCGGATCCAGGCCAGCGCTACCGCCAGCGGCGAGGTCGCCAACCCGTCGGCGGCGGTGACCAGTGCGTCGACCACACGGGTGGCGCGGTCGTCGAGCCTGCCGCGGATCTCGGCGGCGGTGGCTTCGTCGGCACCGCGGGAATCGGCGGGGACCCCGTCGCGGTATTTGCCGGTGAGGATGCCGCCGGCCAGCGGGGCGGTGGCGATCATGCCGACCCCGTGGTGGGCCGCGGCGGGCACGGTGTCGTCCTCGGCGCCGCGCGCCAGCAGCGAATAGGGCGTCTGGGCGACGGTGATCGGCGCCATCGCGGCCAGGCTCGCCAACTGCCACGCGGTGAACCCGCGGACCCCCGCATATCGCACCCGCCCCGAACGCAGCGCCAATTCCACGGTGGCGGCGACCTCCTCGAGCGGGGTGCGCGGATCCCAGGCCGCGATATGCCAGATGTCGAGATGATCGGTGCCCAGTTCGAGCAGAGTGCGATCCAGTTGCCGCAGCAGCGTGCGGCGTGAGGTGTCCACCCCGATACCCGGTGCCTGCGGTAGCGGAGGCGTGCCGTCGGCGGCGGGCGGGGCGGGTCGCGGGTGCAGGCCCGCGCACCCGCTGAGCACCAGATCGTCGCGGGAGACCAGATCGCCGAGCAGGTCGGCCAGGATCCGCTGGGCCGCGCCACCGGCGTAGACCGGGGAGGTGTCGACGAGAGTGCCGCCGGCCTCGACGAACGCCATCAACTGCACCGCTGCCTGGTCGGCATCGGTGCGGCTGCCCCAGGTGTGGGTGGCCAACCCGATCCGCGACACCCGCAGGCCGCTGCGACCGACTGTCCGCTGTTCCATCACCGTGTCCGCGCATTCGTCACGGCGCCAAGCGTAGAGCCTGATCCGCCGGTGCGGTCCTTCTCGCGCGCCGGGTCGCGCGTCGTGTGGGCCACACCGCACCCCACCCAACCCCGACCGGCGCCGCCGAGGTCAACACGGTACTGTCGCTGCGAGATAGCGGTCCGAACGCCGGGGTCACCCGCCGATGAACCAATCATCTTCTCGGAACGGATATTTCGGCGGCAGTACAGGAGGGTGAGTGATAGGCGAGTCGATGACCTGGCTCCAGGCGATAGTGCTCGGCCTGGTGCAGGGGCTGACCGAATTCCTGCCGATCTCCTCCTCCGGACATCTGCGGATCGTGTCGTCGGTGTTCTTCGGCGACGACGCCGGCGCCTCCTTCACCGCCGTCACCCAGCTCGGCACCGAGGCCGCGGTACTGGTGTTCTTCGCCAAGGACATCTGGCGCATCGTGCAGGTGTGGTGTGCCACGGTGTTCGAGAAGCTGACCCAGCGCTCCCGGGAGACGGTGCCGCTCAGCGAGCAGGTGACCACGAAACTGCCCGTCGTCACCGGATCCGGGCCCGTCGGTTACGACCCGGGCGCCGACGCGCAACGCGAACTCGACTACCGCATCGGCTGGTATGTGATCATCGCCACCATCCCGATCGGGGTGCTGGGTTTCCTGTTCAAGGACGTCATCCGCACCGGTGCCCGCAACCTGTGGCTGGTGTCGTTCATGTTGATCGCGTTCGCGCTGGTGATCGCGGCCGCCGAGTACTACGGCCGCAAGACCCGCCCGATCGACCAGCTCACCACCCGTGACGGCCTGGTCATGGGCTTCGCCCAGTGCCTGGCGCTGATCCCGGGCGTCTCCCGGTCCGGCGCCACGTCCAGCGCGGGCCTGTTCCTCGGGCTCGAACGCGAGGCCGCGGTGCGGTTCTCGTTCCTGCTGGCCATCCCCGCCGTGACCGCCTCGGGCCTGTTCAGCCTTCCCGACGCCTTCGAACCCGCAGGTGAGGGCCTCAATGCCAGTGGCCCGCAGCTGCTGGTGGCCACGCTGATCGCGTTCGCGGCCGGGTACGCCTCGGTCGCCTGGCTGCTGCGTTTCGTCAGCAATCACAGCCTCTACTGGTTCGTCGGCTACCGCATCGTGCTCGGCGTGGTTGTGATGGGCCTGCTCGCGGGCGGGGTGGTGTCGGCGACATGATCGCTAGGCTGGCGCCATGACGGTGATCCTGCTGCGCCACGGTGTGTCGACCTCCAACACCGCGCACACACTGGCCGGCCGCAGCCCCGGCGTCGAACTCACCGACCGCGGCGCCGAACAAGCCCGCTCGGTCGCCGAACGCCTGGGCGGGCTGCCGATCCAGCAGATCGTCATCTCACCCATGCTGCGCTGCCAGCGCACCGTCGCCCCACTGGCGGAGAAAACCGGCCTCGAACCGGTCGTGGAGGCGCGGCTGGCCGAAGTCGACTACGGCGACTGGACCGGCCGCGCCATCTCCGAACTGCTGAAAGAACCGCTGTGGAAGGTCGTGCAACGGCATGCCTCCGGCGCGGTGTTCCCCAGCGGCGAAGGCCTCGCCGACGTGCAGACGCGCGCGGTCGCGGCGGTCCGCGAACACGACCGCACGCTGGCCGAGAAGCACGGCGGTGATGTGCTGTGGGTGGCGTGCACCCACGGCGACGTCATCAAATCGGTCCTCGCCGACGCGCTCGGCCTGCACCTGGACGGCTTCCAGCGCATCGTGGTCGAACCGGCCTCCATCAGCGTGGTCCGCTACACCCCGACCGCCCCGTATGTCACCCGGATCAACGACACCGGCCCCGATCTCGACGGCCTGGTCCCCGCGCCCGCACAAAGCTCCGCCCAGTCGGGTCCGGTGCCCGGGGGTGAGATCGGTGCGGCCGGGAACACGGATAATGGGAATACGCGGCCCAGCGATTCCTTGTCATGAGTAGTCGGCCGAACCGGGCAATCGCGGCCGCGTCGACCCCGATACGGGCGCCGCGGGCCGAACATGATCACGTATCAGGAGGTGCATGTGTCACGAGCAATCCATGTATTTCGCACCCCCGAACGTTTCGTCGCCGGAACTGTCGGTGAACCGGGCGATCGCGCGTTCTACCTGCAGGCCGTGCAAGAGCCCCGGGTGGTGAGCGTGCTGCTGGAAAAGCAGCAGGTGAAGGTGCTCGCCGACCGGATGGGTCTGCTGCTGGACGAGGTGGCGCGCCGCTTCGGCGCCGAGGTGCCGCCGCAAGCCGACGACGTCAGCGACAACGCACCGCTGCTCACCCCGATCGACGCCGAATTCCGGGTGGGCACCATGGGCCTGGGCTGGGACGCCGACGCCGGCGCGGTTGTGGTGGAACTGCTGGCGATCACCGAAACCGAGGTCGACGAATCGGTGGTGCTCGACGACACCGAAGAAGGCCCCGATGCGGTGCGGGTGTTTCTCACCCCGATGCAGGCTCGCGAGTTCGCGCTGCGCTCGGCGCGGGTGATCGCGGCCGGACGCCCACCGTGCCCGCTGTGCGGGGAGCCGCTGTCGGCGCGCGGGCACATGTGCGTGCGCACCAACGGCTACAAGCGCGGTGACATCTTCGGCGCCACCGAGCTGGAGGAGTGAGCGGTGCCCGCGGCAGGTGACGAGTTCACCACCGGCGAGCTGACGGTGATCGGGCGCGTGACCACCGCGAGCAACCTCACCCTGGTCTGCGATATCGGCGACGGCGAAGCACCACTGCGGGTGGTGTACAAGCCGGTGCGCGGGGAACAGCCGCTGTGGGATTTCCCCGACGGCACCCTCGCCGGCCGCGAAGTCGCCTCCTATCTGATCTCCGAGGCACTGGGCTGGTCGGTGATCCCCGAGACGATCCTGCGCGACGGCCCGTTCGGGCCGGGCATGGTGCAACGCTGGATCACCGCAGCCGACAACCACACCGACCGCGGCCACCGCCTCGACCTGGTCGACCTGTGCCCGCCGGGCGCGGTTCCGGAGGGGTTCTGCGAGGTGCTGCGCGCGCTGGATCCCGAAGGCAACGAGGTCTCGCTCATCCACGCCGACGACCCTCGCCTGCACCGGATGGCGGTGCTGGATGTGCTGCTCAACAACGCCGACCGCAAGGGCGGGCACGCCTTGGAAGGCATCGACGGCCAGGTGTACGGCGTCGACCACGGCATCTGCCTGCACAGCGAGCACAAATTGCGCACCGTGCTGTGGGGGTGGGCCGGTCGGCCCATCGATGCCACCCTGCTCGCCGATATCGAATCGTTCACCAACGCGCTGCCGGGCGAGCTGGCCGACACCCTGTCCGCGCATATCGCCGATGCCGAGATCGACGCGTTGCTCGACCGCGCCAAACGGCTGCTCGACGAGCCGACGATGCCGCTGCCGTCCACCGCACGCCCCATTCCGTGGCCGGCGTTCTGAGCCCTGCGCCGGTCATCGGTTCTGCCTGAGCCAAACCCTTGACACCACGGCGACGCCGGTTCCGTGCAGGTCCGCGCCCGCGTATCGCATGCCGTGTCAGGCGTGTGTGCCGGGGTGGGCGCCGACGGTCTCCACGACACCTTTACCCTCGAAGAATGCAGTCCTGGTCCGATACCCCGATCCCGACGGTCCCCGGAGCAGGACCCCCGTTGCGGTTGTACGACACCGCCGACCGGCAGGTGCGCCCCGTGACTGCCGGCGCCACCGCCAGCATGTACGTGTGTGGCATCACCCCCTACGACGCCACCCACCTCGGCCACGCCGCGACCTACCTCACCTTCGATCTGATCAACCGGATCTGGCGCGACGGCGGCCATGAGGTGCACTACGTGCAGAACGTCACCGACGTCGACGATCCGCTGTTCGAGCGCGCCGCCCGCGACGGCGTCGACTGGCGCGAGCTGGGCACCAGCGAGATCGAGCTGTACCGCGAGGACATGGCCGCACTGCGGATCGTCCCGCCGCGCGACTACATCGGCGCCATCGAATCGGTCGACGAGGTGGTGGAGTTCGTCGGCAAACTCGTCGCTTCCGGCGCCGCCTACACCGTCGACGATGCCGAATTCCCCGACATCTACTTCCGCGCCGACGCTACCGAACAGTTCGGCTACGAATCCGGCTACGACCGGGCGACCATGGAGCGGTTGTTCGCCGAACGCGGCGGCGACCCCGACCGTCCCGGCAAACGCGACACCATCGACGCGCTGCTGTGGCGCGCTGCCCGCCCCGGCGAACCGTCGTGGCCGTCGCCGTTCGGGCCGGGACGCCCGGGCTGGCATATCGAATGCGCCGCGATCGCGGTGAACCGGCTCGGCACCGAGTTCGACATCCAGGGCGGCGGCAGCGACCTGATCTACCCGCACCACGAGTACTCCGCCGCACACGCCGAGGCGCTGGTCGCCGGACGCCGCTTCGCCCGCCACTACGTCCATGCGGGGCTGATCGGTTTGGACGGGGAGAAGATGTCGAAATCCAAGGGCAACCTGGTGCTGGTGTCGACGCTGCGCCGCGCCGGGGTGGATCCGGCCGCGATCCGGCTGGGCCTGCTGGCCGGGCACTACCGCCAGGACCGCATGTGGACCGACGCCGTACTCGACGAGGCTGGTGCCCGGCTGGATCGCTGGCGCTGCGCCACGGCCCTGCCCGCCGCCGGCGCCGCCACCGACACCATCGCCCGCCTGCGCCAGCACCTGGCCGACGATCTCGACACCCCGAAGGCGCTGGCCGCGGTCGACAACTGGGCCGATGAAGCGCTCACCTACGGCGGCACCGACACCGATGCGCCGGCCGCGATCGCGACCGCGGTGGACGCCCTGCTCGGCGTGCGGCTGTGAACCGCTGAACCCACCTGTCCCGGGCCGGAACGTGCGATGCCGGTCCGGGAAACCGCGGGCCCGATCGCGTCGGCGCCGATCCGGCACTCGGGCCTGTCGCGGTGCTGACCTATCGGTGGTCGCCGGTGCGGCGGAGCCGCGCGCGAATCGGGTGATCTCCCCGAACCGGCGTCATGTCAGCGTGATGAGGCCGCGGTGTCGATGCGCACCAGTACCTGTTCGGTGCCGTCCATCGCGAATCGGCCGGCCACCGAGCGGATATAGCTGCTGAAGCGGGCCAGCTGCTGTGGAGTCAGTGGTTCGATGGAGGCGATCCCGCTTCGCCAGCGCAGCCCGGTCCGCAGCCGAACCCGCGGATCGGCCTCGATGTTGCGCACCCAGTCCGCGCGCCGCCCATGCACCGACACCAGCAACATCTGCGTGCCTTCGGTGATGCCGCGCGCCAGCGGTTTGCGCCGCGGCTGCCCGGACTGCCGGCCGGTGGTTTCCAGCACCACCCAGAACGGCACGATCGGGGCCAGCAATCGCGCGCCGGGCCCGGACAGCTTCCAAAAGCCCAGGACCCCAGGGGGTCTCGTCGACTGCGTCATCGCCTCACCCTAGCCGGGTGCCACGCGGCGGCAAAGGGTTCACCGCAACACTTGTGGCCGGCACGCGCGCCGGGACAGGCCGTGAGTGAGGCCGGTATCTGCTGACGGCCCCGTCCGCGATCAGGTGAGCGCGTCGATGGCGGTGGCGAACATCGTCTGCTTGATGGCGGCCAGGGTGCCCGGGTCCTTGGCGCCCAGCGGGGCCAGCAGCTGGGTCGCGGCGGAGACGAGTTCGCCTTCGGGTGCGGTGGCGTCGACGATGCCGGCCGCGGCTGCGTCGACGCCGCCGTAGCGGCGGCCGGTGGTCATCGAGGCGACCGCGGCCTGCGGGGTGAGCTTGGCCTGGATGAGCGCTGCCATTCCGGGGGTGAACGGGATGCGGATGTCGACTTCGGGGAAGCAGAAGTAGCCGCGGTCGGCGCGCATGATGCGGTAGTCGTGGGCGATGGCGAGCATCGCACCGGCGCCGAAGGCGTGGCCCGGCATGGCCGCGACGGTGGGCACACCGAGGGTGAGCACGCGCGCGAAGAGGCCCTGGACCCGGCCGACGTACCAGTCGGCGCGCTCGCCGTTGGCCGAAAGCCATTCCAGGTCGAGGCCATTGGAGTAGAACTTGCCGCTCGCGGTGGTGATGAGGGCGTGCGCGCCGTCGGCCGTGACGGTGTCGAGGTGGGTGTTCAGCTCGTCGAGGAAGGCGGGGGAGAACCGGTTCTCGCCGTCGCCGAGGTCGAGGACGGCGATCTTATCGTGGTAGTCGAGGGTGGGCATGGGGCTCCTTGTTTTCGGGTTGTTTTCGGGGTTTTGCCGGGATCAGTCGGGGGGTCCGACGTCGAGGACGGCGCGTACCGCCGCCTCCAGTTGGCGTTGGGCATGGGGCGCCCTGATCTGGTTGCGGCGCAACAGAATTGCTGTGGGTAGATCGACCAGGCAGGTGGTGATGACGGCGACGGCGGGCCCGTCGCGGCGATCCCACATCACCTGCGCCAGCCGAATCATCAATCCCACCAGGGCCCGGTCGGTGCCGGTGAGTTCGGTGGCGAGGGTTTCGGGCAGGTCGTGGCCGAGCAGTTGTTCGCGCGAGATGGTCAGCAGCAGGGCCGAGGAGTCCGGGTGCGCGCGGGCGAAGACCGCAGGTGTGCGGGCGGCCGCGACCACCGCGTCCACGCATGCGGGGGAACCGGGCTGTGGTGCGGCCGGGAGGGCGGCGTCGATGTGGATGGTCTGCAGTTCCAGAAACCGGTGCGCCGCTCGCAACCACGCCCGTGCCAGCAGTTCGGCCCGGGAGCCGAAGCTGTGGTAGATCGCGCCGTTGGAGACGCCGGTGGCGGCGGCGACGGCCCGGATGGTGACCGCGGCGGGGCCGGAACGCGCGGCCAGGTGTTCGGCGGCGTCGAGGACGGCGTCGAGGTCGTGGATGCGCGGGCGAGGCATGCGGCCACTATAACAGAGCAAGTGCTCTGTTATACGAGCCTGGTGGCCAGCGGCAGTGAAGCCGACGTACAGGTGGGCGCGTGCGGGTGTCGCGGTCGATACGCTGCCGAATCCTGCACAGCCATCGGGCACGCGGTGTCCTGTTTAGTTCCCGCACTGAATGTTTCAGTGGGTAACTGATACCGGATGACACTCTGTAATCGGCGTCGTGACTCGGCTACCCTCGGGCCAGCCGACGACACGATGGGGTACCGTTCGGTCCTTCCACCCAGCCCACACCAGAAGAACGGTGCCGTATGTCACGAGTGGTCACCAAGGAGCAGTACTTTCACACCGGACTGGAAGTGCTGGCCGAACTCGGCTTCAAAAACCTCAACATCGGTGTGCTGTGCCGGCGCCTCGGTGTCACCAGCGGCTCTTTCTACCATCATTTCGGCAGTTGGCAGGGTTTCGTCGACGCCCTGCTCGACCATTGGGAGAACCGCCAGGTCCTGATCCTGCGCACCCTCAACTTCAACCAGGGCCATCCCGACGACGACATTCGCGCCATGTCGGATCTGGCGCTCGGCCTGCATCATGCCGCCGAAGCCGCCATCCGCGCGTGGGCGGCCAACGACGAGTCGGTGAATCTCGCCGTCAAGCGGGTTGACGAATCCCGCAGGCGCACCGTGCACAAGGCGATCAAGGGGGTAGTCGGTGATGACGAGACCGCGGCCGTGGTCACCGAACTGGGGATGGCGATGTTGATCGGCTTCCAGCAGACCGCCACCGGTGAACAACCCATCGGGCTGGACCGGCTGCTCACCGAATACGCCCGCCTCATCTACACCCACGCCCGCCGGGTGGGTGCCGGCTCGTAAAGTGGGGTCATGGCGGGCACGCTCGTCGTCGACCGGAGGCGGTGGCTCGGTCACCGCTGGCACAACCACGGTTTCGGCGATGCCGCCGACGGCTGGCTGGACCGGCTGCTGCTGCTCGGGATCCAGGACGGCAGGCCCGACGGCGCGCTGCGGTCACTGCGGGCCCGGTCGGTATCCGCGCAGATCGGCCCCGACGAGCCGCTGGTGACCATGTGGTCGGTGCGCGGCGCCCCGCATGCGCATCGCCTCGATCGGCTCGACTTCGTCACCGCGGCCAACACCCCGATCCCGGCCGATTCCGGTGGGACAGCCAGAGTGCGCGCGGTCGACACCGTCGCCGAGGCCCTGCGCGCGGTGGTGACCGGCCCGATCACCAAATCCGAGGCCAGTAGCGCTGTCACCCACCGGGCCCCGGGCGAGTTGGTGTCGTGGTGTGAACGCTGCCGCGCCCACCACGTCCCGGACGGGTTGTTCCGGACCGCGGGTTGCCGTGCCCAGATCCTGGTGGGTTCCGACGAGCGGCGCGGCACCCTGCTGTACCCGGCTCCCGCACACCCGCGCGAACGTCCACGTCGGCCCCGCGCCACCGTGCTCGACACGTTCTTCCGCGTGAACGGACCGATCACCCGGCCCTTGTTCGCCGAATGGCTGGGCGTCGAGCCCGCGGATATCGCCTCGGTGTGGCAGGCCGCCGATCCGGTGCCGGTGCATGTCGAGGACCGCCGCTATAGTCTGCCCGCCGCCGTGGTCGATGGCCTGCTCGCCGCACCGGCGGCCGCCGGCACGGTCCTCGTGCCGGCGCACGACCCGTATCTGCGCCACACCGACCGCGTGCTGCTGGTCCCGGATGCGGAGCGGCGCAAGCTGATCTGGCGACCGGTGTCGGCGCCGGGTGCGGTCCTCGACGCCGGTGAGGTGGTGGGCATCTGGCGTTATCGACGTGGCGAGAACCTGGTCACGGTGACCGGGTTCGAGGTGCTGGGGGCCGGCCTGCGGCGGCGGATCGAACATGCCGCCGAGGTGGTGACCGACGCCGCGGGCCCGGCAGGGGCCGAGATCGTCTTCGATTGATCCGGCCGACCGGCCGGTGCGCGATAGCAGCGCCGATCACCCGTTCGCCCCGCCGCCGGCTCAGGGCAGGGCCGATCATCTCGTTCGCGCCGCGCACCAGCGCTGGTGCGAGGACAATGGACCGATCAGCGGGTCGAGGAGGCAACGATGGGTCTCAGCGCAGACGACGTACGCGCGGTCACGTTCAGCAGCCCGCCATTCGGTGCGCGCGGCTATCGCGAAGACGACGTCGACCAATTCCTCGACCGGGTCGAAGCGACCCTGCGCGGCGCCGACCGGCTGACCGCGACCGACGTGCGCGACATCGCGTTCCGGCGTCCACGCTTCGGTCACCGCGGATACGACGAACGCGAAGTCGACGCCTTCTTGGACCTGGTGGAGAAAACCCTCACCCGATAACGCACTCGGCAGGCTTACCCGCCCCAGCGACGGTGCACCGCGCAGGCCGGCGTAGCTGCCGCGGGCCTGCGGAGGCGAACGCGGTGATCGCCGGTCCGGCCGCGAGTGGTGCAGCTATCGCCGCGCCTGGTTGCCGCAGCAGACATGCGGGCTCGCCTGCGCCGGCCGAACGACGGACGCCGAAACTCGGCCGAAACAGCCTGGGCGACGCAACGGCTAGTGCAGCTGAATCGGCATGTGCACCAGCCCGTGCAGGGCCAGCCCGTCGCGCGGGACGGGGTCGGCGGCGCGGGCCAGTCCGGGGAAGCGGCGCAGCAGCGCGGGGACGGCGATCTGGGCTTCGAGGCGGGCCAGGGGAGCGCCGAGGCAGTAATGGATGCCGCCGCCGAAGGACAGGGGCGGTTCGCCGTCGCGGTCGAGGCGGAGGCGGGCGGGGTCGTCGAAAACTTCGGGGTCGTGGTTGGCGGCGCCGAGCAGCATGATGACGCGTTGCCCGGCGGCCAATTCCAGCCCTCCGACGGTCATCGCTTCGGGCGCGGTGCGTGAGGTGAGCAGTTGCACCGGGGAGTTGTAGCGCAGTAGTTCTTCGACCGCGGGGCCGGCGAGTTCGGACCGTTGCCGCAGCTGGTCGGCTTGGCCGGGATGGTCGAGCAGGGCGTGAAGGCCGTTGGCGAGCAGGCCGGTGGTGGTTTCGAAGCCAGCGGCGAACAGCAGCGCGGCCATGGTGATCAGTTCGTCGTCGGGCAGCCCGTCGCCGGGGGTGGCCAGCGCCGACAGCAGGTCGTCGGCGGGCGCGCGGCGGCGGCGCGCGATCAGTTCGCCGAGGTAGTCGATGATGGTGTCGGCCGCGGTGTCGGCGGCGGCGACGGTGGGTTCGTCGAGCCGGTCCAGGACCGCGGTCCAGTCCCGGACCAGCGGCTGGAAGCGCATGCGGTCGGTGTCGGGGATGCCGAGCAGTTCACCGATCACGGTGACCGGCAACGGGAATGCGAATTCGTCGATGAAGTCGATCGGGCCGTGCGCGCCCGCGGCTTCCATTCGGTCGAGTAACCCGGTGACCAGGCCCTCGATCGCCGCCCGCATCCCGGCCACCCGGCGGCTGGTGAACGCGCCGGACACCAGCCGCCGCAGCCGGGTGTGTTCGGGTGGGTTGGCCACCAGCATGCTGCCGAAGATCAACCGCAGCCCGGGCCGCTGACGCCAGTGCGGGAACCCGTTGGCGGCAAGCGACGTTTCCGGCCGTTTGCGCAGTCGATGGTCCCGGGCCAGCGCCGACACCAGGCGGTATCCGGTGACCACGATCGTTCCGTCGGGAGCGGCAACCGCGGGCCCACAGGCGCGCAGCTGCTCATAGAGCGGGTAGGGGTCGGCGCGGCCGTCGGGCTCGGCGAGCTTCAGCAAGACTTTGCCGACGATGTGTGCCGTGTCCGCGCTCATGCACGCCCCCTGGTTCGTCGTGACAACGCTTCCTCCGCCGAGGCTACCGGCCCCGCGTGGCCCGCGCCCCGGACTTCCGCGCCGGGCCGGGCGCGGTTGTGTATTTCTCCAATCGGCGCCCCGTGTTGCGGTGGGAATGCTCGGTTTCACCGTCGATGCGGTCCGCACCGGTCACCGGAACTCATAGCGTCGCCACGAATTTCGAATTTCGAATCAGAACCGGTGCGGTGGGCGCGAACCTTGCGCGCCGGCTCGCCGGAGTGTGTGAGAGGACCGAGGATGGGTTGGGCAATACGACGTGCCGCGGCGGTGCTTGCGGGATCGGCCATCATGGCGGCCGGGGGAGCACCACCCCAGGTGAGCGCGGCACCGGAGACAGCGGTGACCGAACAGCAGCTGGCCGATCAGATCAACGCAGCGCACCCGCGCGCATCGCAGGCCACCGCGGTGTCGTCCGGAAGCGCGGGTGCCCCGGCCAGCCGTTCGACGGTCGCGGCCGGGCCCGGCCCGGAGATGACGGCCGCGCTCGCCGCATTCGCCTACGGTCTGCTGCATCCGAATGCCGCACCGCCCGGCGCCAATGACTGGAATTGCCGTCCCACACCGCAGCATCCGCGTCCTGTGGTGTTGATGCACGGGTCGTGGATGAACGCCTACGACAATTTCGCCTATCTGTCACCGCGGTTGACGCGCGCGGGTTTCTGCGTATTCGCCCTCAATTACGGTCAGGCCGGTGTGCTCGACGGTGGCGGTCTCGGGCCGCTGCTGCCGGGCCGCAACGCCGTCGGGCCGATGGCGCAATCCTCGCGCCAGCTCGCCGATTTCGTGGACCGGGTGCTGGCGGAGACGGGTGCGGAATCGGTCGATATCGTCGCCCACTCCCAAGGCGGCACCGTGTCGAACCACTACCTGAAATTCGACGGCGGCGACGCGAAGGTGTCGCAGCTGGTCACGCTCGGCGCCACCCACCACGGCACCAGCCTGCTCGGCATCGCCGCGCTGGGGCGCGCCATCAACAATTTGGGCCTGGACATCCTCGGGTTCAATCAGCTGTTCGTCGGCCCCGCCAATATCGAACAGGTCATCGGGTCACCGTTTCTGACCGCGCTCAATGCCGGCGGCGACACCGTCGCCGGTGTCGACTACACCGTCATCGGCTCGCGCTGGGACGAAATCGTCAACCCCTACGATCTGACGTTCCTGCGGCCCGGCCCGGACGCCACCGTCACCAACCTGACCTTGCAAGATGGCTGTGAACAGGATCTGTCCGATCATCTGACGATGATGTACTCCCCGCGCGCGGCGTCGATGGTGTTGCGCGCCCTCGATCCCGCCGCATATCCGGAGCTGGTGTGCGCGTTCAATCCCTGGCTGGTCGGCGGTGGCGGCAGCCTCTGACCGAGCGCGACCGGCGACTGTGGTGGTCAGGCGAACGCGGCTGCTCTGCGGAGGGCGTCGAGGGTGGTCTCGGGTGAGGTGTTGAAGCAGAACCGGATTCCCGGTGCCGCGTCGGCGATGGCGTTGACGATGCGTTCGAACAGCTCCGTGTGCTCGGGGAAGGCCCGCACCGCACCGCCCACCATGACCAGGTCGAACGATTGGCCGGCCAGCACTGCGCGGATTTCGGCTTCGGCGTGCGCGGGCGAGGCCTGGACCATGCACGTGGTGATATCGAATTCGGTGTCGCGCAGGCCGGCGTTGGCGGCGTCGACTCTGGCCGTGAGTTGTTGCTCGTCCAGGTCGGGGAAACGACCGTAGTCCAAGGCATGCGGATGCAATCCGATGGTCAAGGCCCGCAGGCGTGGGTGTGGTTCGGACATTCGTCGATACCTCCGTGAAGGGTGCGATCACCTGTCTGCTCGGGGCGGCAGGCCCCGCTCACCGATATAGCTTTGCAAGCAAAGATATTGCCGTGGGTGGGGTGTGTCAACCGCGCACAGTCGATCCATGGACGGCACAGTGCGGCCAATGACTGCGACCGCGCCTGCCGGCAGCCCTCACCGGCCACCGGCCAAGTCGTAGCTCATCGCCGCCGCCCGGCTCCACTGCCGGTACCCGCGGTCGCGGTCGGCGGCCGAGACGGAGGGCTCCCAGCGGCCGGCGATGTGGCGGTTGCGGCGCAGCCCTTCCATATCCGGCCACATCCCGACCGCCAGCCCGGCCGCGTACGCCGCGCCCAGGGACACGGTTTCGGCGAACAGCGGCCGCTGCACCGGCACCCCGAGCGCATCGGAGATCTGCTGCATCAGCAGATTGTTCGAGGTCATGCCGCCGTCGACACGCAACTCGGACAACCGATGCCCGGTGTCGGCGTCGAGCGCGTCGACCACTTCCCGGGTCTGCCACGCCGTGGCCTCGAGCACTGCCCGCGCCAGATGCCCACGGGTGATGTAGGAGGTCAGGCCGGCGATCACGCCGCGTGCTTCGGCCTGCCAGCGCGGCGCGAACAAGCCGGAAAACGCGGGCACCACCGAACATCCGCCGTTATCGGTGACGGTGTCGGCGAGGGTTTCGATCTCGGGCGCGGAATCGATGAGTCCGAGGCGGTCGCGCAGCCACTGCACCAGCGAACCGGTGGCGGCGATGGACCCTTCCAGCGCATAGTGGGCCGGCTGGTCGCCGAGCCGGAAAGCCACGGTGGTGAGCAGCCCGTGCCGCGACCGGACCGGCGCGGTCCCGGTGTTCGACAGCAGGAACGCACCGGTGCCGTAGGTGCATTTGGTTTCCCCGGCCGCGAAACACGTCTGCCCGAACAGCGCCGCCTGCTGATCACCCAGCGCGGCCGCGATCGGAATACCGGACGGCTCGATGACCGTATGGCCGTAAACCTCGGCACTGGAACGGATTTCGGGCAGCATGGCAGGCGGGATATCGAAGAACTCCAGCAGCCGTCGATCCCAGTCGAGGGTGTGCAGGTTCATCAGCATGGTGCGCCCGGCATTGCCGACATCGGTGACGTGCACCCCGCCGGTGAGGTTCCAGATCAGCCAGCTGTCCATGGTGCCGAACAGGATGTCGCCGCGTTCGGCACCCGCACGCAGGCGTTCGTCACGGTCGAGCAACCAGCGGATACGCGGGGCGGCGAAATAGCCGAGCAGCGGCAACCCGCTGAGCTCACCCACCTGCTCGACCTCCGGCCGCGCCGCCAACCGGGCCACGAGGTCGTCGGTCCTGGTGTCCTGCCAGACGATGGCGTTGCCCACCGGGCGGCCGGTGCGGCGATCCCACAGCACCGTGGTCTCGCGTTGGTTGGCGATCCCGATCCCCACCACCTGCCCGGCGTCGATCCCGGCCGCGGTGATCGCCCGCCCGATCAGCGCTTCCACAGTGCGCCGCACCTCGTTCGCGTCGTGTTCGACCCGACCGGCCGCCGGATACAGCTGACGATGCTCACGCTGCACCACCGACACCAGCTGCCCGGCCGCGTCGTAGACGATGGCGCGACTCGACGTCGTGCCCTGATCGATAGCCAGCACGAACCGATTGCTCGCCCGACCGGCCGCTCTCATCGCCGCACCCGCGCCCGGTCCGCGGCGATATCGGCCGAAATCGCCGCCGCCGCCGACCGCACCGACTCCACCAGCCCCGCCCGCGCCGCCGCAGCACCGCACACCCGGTCCACCGCCCCGACCACTGCGATGGCGCCGACGACGCGACCGCCGGGATCACGCACCGGCGCCGCCACCGACGCCCGCTCGGCGGCGAATTCACCGATATCGGTGGCGAACCCGTGTGCACGCACCTGTGTCAGCTGCGCGTGCAGCGCGCGCGGTGCGGTGATCGTGCGGTGGGTGTAAGCGGGTAGTTCGCCACCGCGTTCGGCCAGGCCGGGAGTGTAGGCGAGCAGCACTTTGCCCAGCGCAGTCGCATGCAACGGCAGCACCACACCCACCCGCACCCGCTGCCGGGTTCGATCGGGCCGGAACACGTGATGCACGATCTGCACACCGTCGGCGTGCACCGCACCCATGCGCACCGATTCCCCTGTCCGCGCCGCGACGGTGTCGGCCCAGTTCATCGCATACGAGCGCAGCACATTGGTGTCCATGCCCGCCCCGGAGGGCCCTTCGCCCATCCGGTACTTCCCGGTGCGCGCATCCTGGCGCACGTATCCCACCCCGTGCAGCGTGCGCAGCAACCCGTGCACGGTGGCTTTCGGCAGCCCCAACGCGCCCGCCACCTCGCTGACCCCGATCCCGAACGGCGCCTGCGCCACCAACGCCATGATCGCGGCGGCACGTTCGATCGACTGAATCGCTCCGGGCACCGCACCACGGTACGCCGGAAACCGTTCGACATTGTCGAACGCACCCCGTTGTCGGCGGCCGCGACGGTTCCTAGGTTCGGCAGTGGCCGCTCCTGCGACGGGGCAGCGAGCCCCGACCGCGGAGAAACAGATGACCGACCTCATCGGTGCCCTCGACCAAGGCACCACCAGCACCCGATTCCTGGTCTTCGACCACACCGGAGCCGTCGTCGCCGGCCACCAGCTCGAACACCAGCAGATCCTGCCGCGCCCCGGCTGGGTCGAACACAACCCCGTCGAGATCTGGGAACGCAGCTGCGCGGTCATCCAGACCGCCCTCGGCCGCCATGGCCTGCGCGCCCGCGACCTCGCCGCCATCGGCCTCACCAACCAGCGCGAAACCACCGTCATCTGGGACCGCCACACCGGCCGCCCACACCACAACGCCATCGTCTGGCAAGACACCCGCACCGACCGCATCGCCGCCGACCTCGACGCCACCGCGGGCCCGCTCATCCGCCACCGCACCGGACTCCCACCGGCCACCTACTTCGCCGGCGGCAAAATCCGCTGGCTGCTCGACAACCAACCCGGGCTGCGCGCCGCCGCCGAACGCGGCGACGCCCTGTTCGGCACCATCGACACCTGGCTGCTGTGGAACCTCACCGGCGGCACCCGCGGCGGCATCCACCGCACCGACGTCACCAACGCCGCCCGCACCATGCTCATGGACCTCGACACCCTCGACTGGGACGACGAACTGCTCACCCTGTTCGACATCCCACGCGCCATGCTGCCCGCCATCACCGCCTCCGCCCACCCCACCCACTACGGCCACACCAGCGCCGAAGGCCCCTTCGCCGCCGCCGTCCCCATCACCGCGGCAGTGGGAGACCAGCAAGCCGCCATGATCGGCCAGGTCTGCTTCGACCCCGGCCAAGCCAAAAACACCTACGGCACCGGCAACTTCCTGCTCCTCAACACCGGCACCACCCCCGTGCGCTCCGCCAACGGCCTACTCACCACCGTCTGCTATCGGCTCGGCGACCAACCACCCGTCTACGCCCTCGAAGGCTCCATCGCCGTCACCGGATCCGCCGTCCAATGGCTGCGCGACCAACTCGGCATCATCTCCGGCGCCGCCCACAGCGAAACCCTGGCCGCCGAAGTCAGCGACAACGGCGGCGTCTACTTCGTGCCCGCCTTCTCCGGGCTGTTCGCACCGCACTGGCGCTCCGACGCCCGCGGCGCCATCGTCGGCCTCACCCGCTACACCACCAACGCCCACATCGCCCGCGCCACCCTCGAAGCCATCTGCTATCAAACCCGCGACGTCATCGACGCCATGATCAGCGACTCCGGCGTCGACCTGCACGTGCTGCGCGTCGACGGCGGCGTCACCGCCAACAACCTGTGCATGCAGATCCAGGCCGACATCCTCGGCGTCCCCGTCAGCCGCCCCGTCATCACCGAAACCACCGCCCTCGGCGCCGCCTACGCCGCCGGCCTGGCCACCGGCTACTGGCACGACCGACGAACTGCGCCGCCACTGGCGCGAAGACACCCGCTGGCACCCCACCTGGACCGAACACCAACGCGCCCACGGCTACACCGGCTGGACCAAAGCTCTCGGCCGCACCCTCGACTGGGCCACCGCCTGACCACCCACCTCCGATCACAAGGACACCGCATGACCGGCCGCACGCTGACCGCACCACTGCCGCTCAACCCCACCTCCCGCGCCCACGCCCTGCACACCATGGCCACCACCGAACTCGACGTCCTGGTCATCGGCGCGGGCGTCGTCGGCGCGGGCACCGCCCTCGACGCCGTCACCCGCGGCCTGCGCGTCGGCCTCGTCGAAGCCCGCGACTACGCCTCCGGAACCTCGAGCCGCTCCTCCAAACTCATCCACGGCGGCCTGCGCTACCTCAAACAACTCGACTTCGGCCTGGTCTTCGAAGCGCTGCGGGAACGCTCCCTCATCCTCGACACCCTCGCCCCGCACCTGGCCACACCCGTCGAATTCGTCTACCCGCTCGAACGTCCGCTGCTGGATCGTGCCTGGGCCGGAGCCGGTATCGGCGTCTACGACCTCCTCGGCGCCGGCCGCGGCGTCCCCGCCCACCACCGCCACCTCGGCCGCCGCGCCACCCTCGACCGATTCCCCGGCGCCAAACGCGACCGCATCCGCGGCGGCGTCAGCTTCTACGAAGGCCAGATCGACGACGCCCGTCACACCATGATGCTGGCCCGCACCGCCGCCACCCACGGCGCCCTCTGCGCCTCCAGCACCCGCGTCATCGGCTTCCTCCGCGACGGCGAGCGCATCACCGGCGCCACCGTCGAAGACCTCGAAACCGGCCACCGCTTCGACATCCGCGCCACCCGCGTCATCAACGCCGCAGGCCCCTGGACCGATGAAATCCAAGCCATGCTCGACGCCACCCCGCAGTTCCGGATCCGCACCTCCAAAGGCGTCCACATCGTCGTCCCGCGCGACCGCATCGACGCCACCACCGGACTCATCACCGAAACCGAGAAAAGCCTGCTGTTCGTCATCCCCTGCCCGTGGAGCGACCAGCACTGGGTCATCGGCACCACCGACACCCCCTGGGACCACGACCTGGCCCATCCCGCCGCCACCCGCGCCGACATCGACTACATCCTCGGCCAGGTCAACCGGCTGCTGGAAACCCCCATCGGCCACGACGACATCGTCGGCGTCTACACCGGACTCCGCCCGCTGCTCGCAGGCAACACCGACCAGACCACCGCACTCTCGCGCGAACACGCCGTGGTCACCCCCGTCCCCGGACTCGTCCTCGTCGCCGGCGGCAAATACACCACCTACCGCGTCATGGCCGCCGACGCCGTCGACGCCGCCATCGCCGACCTG
>NZ_BAFY01000131.1 GCF_000308555.1 Nocardia cyriacigeorgica NBRC 100375
AGGAGCTGGTGCATCTGGCACTGAACAAGCCCAAGGGCTGGCAGTCGACGATGTCGGATGATCTCGGCCGGCCGTGCGTCGGCGATATCGTCGCCGAACGCATCGCGGCCGGACAGCGGCTGTTCCACGTCGGGCGCCTGGACGCCGATACCGAAGGGCTGCTGCTGCTCACCAACGACGGCGATCTGGCACATCGGCTGATGCATCCCTCGTTCGAGGTGTCCAAGACCTACCTGGCGACCGTCAACGGCGAGGTGCACCGCGCGGTCGGCAAGCAGCTGCGCGACGGTGTCGAACTCGAGGACGGGCCCGCCAAGGTCGACCGCTTCCAGGTGCTCGATATCGCCGAGGGACGCTCTCTGGTCAAGATCGTGTTGCACGAAGGGCGCAAGCACATCGTGCGCCGGCTGCTCGATGCGGTCGGCCATCCGGTGACGCGGCTGGTGCGCACCGATATCGGCCCGGTGGCGCTGGGCGATCAACGACCGGGCACCCTGCGAGTGCTCGGCCGCGATGAAATCGGCAAACTCTACGAGGCGGTGTCGTTGTGAACAGTGTGGACAGCGCGGTCGAGGTGCCCGAACAGCTGTCGGGGTCCTCGTCGCTGGTGGTGGCGATGGACGGGCCGTCGGGAACCGGCAAGTCCAGCGTGTCTCGCCGGCTGGCCGCCCGGCTGGGCGCCCGCTATCTCGACACCGGCGCGATGTACCGGGTGGCGACGCTGCGCGTGTTGCGCGCGGGCGTCGACCTGACCGATCCGGCGGCCATCGCGGCCGCGGTGGCGGATCTGCCGCTGACCATCGGCACCGATCCCAGCCACGAGCTGATCCAGCTCGACGGCGCCGACGTCTCCGATGAGATCCGCGGCGACGCGGTCACCAAGGCGGTGTCGGCGGTGTCGGCGGTGCCCGAGGTGCGCGAGGCGCTGGTCGCGTTGCAGCGGGAGATCGCGGTGTCGGCGGGACGGATCGTGGTCGAGGGCCGCGATATCGGCACCGTCGTGCTGACCGACGCCGACGCCAAGATCTATCTGACCGCCTCCGCCGAAGCGCGGGCCCAGCGGCGCAATCAGCAGAACATCGCCGAGGGCCGGGGTGACGACTACGCCGCGGTGCTGGCCGACGTGCAGCGCCGCGACACCCTCGATTCCACCCGCAAGGTGTCCCCGCTGCGCCCGGCCGCGGACGCGGTGCTGGTCGACACCAGCGAACTGAGCATGGACGAGGTCATCGACGAGCTGTATCGCGTTGTCGCGCAGCAGGTTTCGGTGCGCACGACGGGAGAGGCCAAATGACCGAGGACGTGCTCGCCGGCGACGGCGTGTGGAGCGACGAATCCGACTGGGAGATCACCGATCTCGACGGTGAGCTGGAGGCGGGCGAACATATCGCGATGCCGACCCTCGCCGTCGTCGGACGGCCCAATGTCGGCAAGTCGACGCTGGTCAACCGGATTCTCGGCCGTCGAGAGGCGGTGGTGGAAGACATTCCCGGCGTGACCCGCGACCGCGTCTCCTACGAGGCGAACTGGGCCGGCCGCCGATTCCTGGTGCAGGACACCGGCGGCTGGGAACCCGACGCCAAAGGGTTGCAGCAGTCGGTGGCCAGGCAGGCCGAGCTGGCGATGAACACCGCCGATGCGATCCTGCTCGTCGTCGACGCCACCGTCGGCGCCACCGCGACCGACGAGGCCGCGGTGAAGGTGCTGCGCCGGTCCAAGACGCCGGTCATCCTGGTCGCCAACAAGGTCGACGATCAGCGCGTCGAGGCCGATGCCGCCACGCTGTGGTCGCTGGGTCTCGGTGAGCCGCGGATGGTGTCGGCCGCGCACGGCCGCGGCACCGGCGACCTGCTCGACGATGTGCTCGAGGTGCTGCCGGAAACGCCGCGTGAGGGCACCGGTGGGACCGGTCCGCGCCGGGTGGCGCTGGTCGGCAAGCCGAACGTCGGCAAGTCGAGTCTGCTGAACAAGCTGGCAGGCGATGAGCGTTCGGTGGTGCACGATGTCGCCGGAACCACCGTCGACCCGGTCGACACGCTGGTCGAATTGGGCGGCAAGATCTGGAAATTCGTCGATACCGCGGGCCTGCGCCGCAAGGTGTCCACCGCCAGCGGCACCGAGTTCTACGCCTCGCTGCGCACCAAGTCGGCGCTGGAGGCCTCCGAGGTGGCGATCATGCTGATCGATGCCTCCCAGCCGATCACCGAACAGGATCTGCGGGTGATCAGTCTGGTCGCCGATTCCGGTCGCGCGCTGGTGCTGGCGTTCAACAAGTGGGATCTGGTCGACGAGGACCGCCGCTTGCAGCTGGAAAAGGAGATCGACCGCGAGCTGGTGCGGGTGCCGTGGGCGCAGCGGGTCAATATCTCCGCCCACACCGGCCGGGCGGTGCAGAAGCTGGTGCCCGCGATGGAAACCGCGCTCGAATCGTGGGACAAGCGCATTCCGACCGGCCGGTTGAACAACTGGCTCAAGGAAGTCGTTGCCGCGACTCCGCCACCGATGCGTGGCGGGCGGCTGCCGCGCATCCTGTTCGCCACCCAGGCCACCACCCGTCCGCCGACATTCGTGCTGTTCACCACCGGCTTCCTGGAGGCGGGCTACCGCCGATTCCTGGAGCGCAGGCTGCGCGAGGAATTCGGTTTCGACGGCTCACCGGTGCGGATCTCGGTGCGGGTGCGCGAGAAGCGGCCACGGAAGTAGCGCCGCGGGCCCGTCCGCACCGGGCCGGGCCGCTGCACGGTCGCAGTAGCCGGCTCAGGCGTCCAGATCGCTGGCGACCATGCCGACGATCTTGTCCAGCGTCGGCTGATCGTCGCTGGTGACCACGACCTCGGTGCCGCAGGTGGCGCCGAGGGTCATGATCATCAGCGACGAGCCCGCGTCCACGGGTTCACCGCCGGGCAGGGCGAGGGTGACCGGGACGCCGGACGCGGCGACTGCCTCGGCGATCAGTGCGGCGGGGCGGGCGTGCAGGCCGATCGAGGAACCGACGGTGACGGTGGTGCTCGGCATTTCTACTCCTTGGTTGGGGTGGATACGAGTGTGCAGCGTGGACGGGTGCCAGGTGCGGCTTTCGGGTGCTCAGGCGGCGACGAGCGCCGCATCGGTGCTCGTTCGGGTGCGGCCGACGGCCTTGGCGGCGGTGACGCAGACCGCGGCGGTGACGGTGCCCGCCGCGAGGGCGACGAGATACCAGGCGATCTGCCCGACGGCGAAGAAGACGAAGATTCCGCCGTGCGGCGCGCTCAACGTCACCCCGGTCGCCATCACCAGCGCGCCGGTGACCGCGCCGCCCGCCATCATCGACGGGATCACCCGCAGTGGGTCGGCGGCGGCGAACGGGATGGCGCCTTCGGAGATGAACGAGGCGCCCAGCAGCCAGGCGGCCTTGCCGTTCTCGCGTTCGGCGGGGGTGAACAGGCTCGGCCGCAGCACGGTCGAGGCGAGCGCCATCGCCAGCGGCGGCACCATGCCCGCCGCCATGACCGCGGCCATGATCTTCAGCGTCGCCGGGTCGTTCACCGACAGGCCCGCCGCGGCGAAGGAGTACGCGGCCTTGTTCACCGGCCCGCCCAGGTCGAAGCACATCATCAGGCCGAGGATGACGCCGAGCGCGACGGCCGACGTGCCCGACAGCCCGTTGAGCCAATCGGTCAGGCTCTCGGTGACCACCGCGAGTGGTTTGCCGAGCACGGTGAGCATCAACAGACCGACGATGAGCGAGGCGAACAGCGGGATCATCACCACCGGCATCAGCCCGCGGGCCCACTGCGGCACCGGAATCCGGCTCACCCACAATGCCGCGAAGCCGGCGATCAGACCACCTACCAGGCCGCCGAGGAACCCGGCCCCGACGAACACGGCCACCGCGCCCGCGGTGAAACCCGGTGCCAGACCGGGCCGGTCGGCAATGGCGAAGGCGATATAGCCGGCCAGCGCGGGCACCAGGAAGCTGAACGCGAGCGAACCCAGCTGATACAGCACCGCACCGAGATAGGTGGCCAATCCGCCCGGCGGTAGCGAGGTGAGCGAGTTGTCCAGCACGATCGAGGACGCGTTGTCGGCGATCTCGTAGCCCCCGACCAGGAAACCGAGCGCGATCAGCAGACCGCCCGCCGCGACGAACGGAATCATGTAGCTGACGCCGGTGAGCAGGATCTGGCGCAACCGGGTGCCCCAGCCCAGCGATGCGGGCTCCGCTTCCGGTGCCGTTGTCGTCGCCGGGGCGGCGGCGGGATCGCGGGCCACGCGCAGCGCGTCGGCGATCATCGCGTCGGGCTCGTTGATGGCTCGTTTCACGCCCGATTCGATGACCGGTTTGCCCGCGAAACGTTCCCGGCCCTTCACCCCGACGTCGGTGGCGAGGACGACCGCGTCGGCAGCGGCGATGGTGGCGGCCGAGAGTGCTGTTGTGCCGCTGGAACCCTGGGTTTCGACCTGGACCCGCACACCCGCTCGCTCACCAGCGGCAACGAGCGCGTCGGCGGCCATGTAGGTGTGGGCGATGCCGGTGGGGCAGGCGGTGACGGCGACGATGGAGCGGGGGGAAGACTCGGCCGCAGTAGCGGTCGATGCCGACAGCGCTGCCGAACCGTCGGTCGAGGATGTCGGCACGGGTGCTGGTGCGGCCGTTGACGTTGCGGAATCGGGAGTCGTAGCAGGCCTATCGGTCGAGCTGGTTGCGGCGCCCGGTGCCGGCGCGATTGCCGAATTGACCAGCGCGACAATCGCCTCCGGTGATTCGGCGGTCCGCAGACTGCCGACGAACTCCGGTTTGACCAGTGCCCGAGCCAGGCTCGACAGCAGTTTCATATGCTCGGCGCCCGCGCCCTCGGGTGCCGCGATCAGGAACACCAGATCCGCGGGGCCGTCGGGGGCGCCGAAGTCGACCTTCGGGGCGAGGCGGGCGAAACCGAGAGACGCGGCAGTGACGGTGGCCGCTCGGCAGTGCGGGATGGCCAGGCCGTTCGGCAGGCCGGTGGCCGACTGCTCCTCCCTGGCCAGGGCGGCAGCGGTGAGGGCGGCGGCGTCCGCGGCGCGGCCCGCGTCGGTGAGACGCTGCGCGAGAGCGGCGATCACGGCCTGTTTCGAGGTGCCGAGATCGGCGTCGAGCGTGATCGTTTCGGGGATGATGATCGAGTCGGCCATCGCTTCGTGCCCTTCAGGAATGGGGGAGGAGGTCCAGCGACGTCACCGGGATGGCGTCGGGGTCGGTGTGGTGCGGGCCGGGCAGGCCGGTACCGGGCAGCGCCGCTGCCGCGCTGCCATAGGCGACCGCCTGACGGAGCCGATCGGCGGGGGTGGCGCCGGCCAGGTCGGCGAGCAGGTAGCCCGCGAGGGCGGAATCGCCCGCTCCGACCGTGCTGCGAGGGCGGATGGTGGGCGCGGCGGCATGCCAGGCCCCCTCGCCGGTGACCAGGACCGCGCCCGCCGCGCCGAGCGTCGCCAGGACCGCACCGATTCCACGGTCGACGAGTGCGGCAGCCGCGCGGGCCGCGGCGAGCGGGTGGTCCAGGGCCTCGGCCGGTGCGCCGGTGAGTTGTGCGAGCTCTTCGGCATTGGGTTTGATCAATTGCGGTGCGGCCGAGAGGGTTCGGTCGGCGAGCGCGCGCAGCGGGGCATCGGAGGTATCCACGGCGACGCGCGTGCCGGGCAGGCGTTCGATCAACTCGACGTACCAGTCCTCGGGCACAGCGGGCGGCAACGAACCCGACAGCACCACCCAATCGGCCTGTGCGGCAAGGTCGGTCAGTAGATCGGCCAGCGCCTGCTGGGCGGTGGCGGTCAGTGGCTGGCCGGGCTCGTTGATCTTGGTGGTGGTGCCGTCGGCTTCGGCGACGGTGAGATTGATGCGGGCCGAGCCGGCGGTCGGGACGCTGCGGTGCTCGATGCCGGCGTCGGTGAGCGCGCGCAGCAGGGGATCGTCGGCGTTGCCCGGCAGCACCGCGACGGTGGGAACTCCGGCGGCGGCGACCACTCGGGAGACGTTGACACCCTTGCCGCCCGGATGGGTGGCGACCCCGCGTGCCCGGTGCACCGCGCCGCGCAGCAGCGGTTCGGCCAGGGTGACCGTCCGGTCGATACTCGGATTCGCGGTCAGCGTGACAATCATGCCGCCACCACCTCGATACCGCTGCCGTCGAGTTCCTTGCGCACCGAGGCGGGGATCCCGGAATCGGTGACCAGCACATCGATCTCGTCGATGCCGGCGAAGCGGACGAAGTCCTCGCGGCCGATCTTGGAGGAATCGGCCACCACCACCACGCGATGAGCGCTGGCGACCATGGCCCGCTTCACCGCCGCCTCGTCCACGTCCGGGGTCGACAGGCCGTGCGCGGGGGTGAGCGCATTGGTGCCGATGAACGCGATGTCGACTCGCAAACCCGCGAGCACGCGCAATGTCTCGGCGCCGACGGCGGCCTGGGTGACCCCGCGCACGCGCCCGCCGAGCAGATGCAACTGCACACCGGCGTGACCGCTGAGCCGGGTCGCCACCGGCAGGGAGTTCGTCACCCCGACCAGCTCGCGGTCGGCGGGCAGCAGCGCGGCGACCCGCGCGGTGGTGGTGCCCGCGTCGAAGAGCACGCTGCCGCCGGTGGGTGGCAGGAATTCCACGGCGGCCTTGGCGATGCGCTCCTTCTCGGCGGTGTGCGCGGTTTCGCGTTCGGAGGTGCCCAGTTCGATCGCGGTGAGGGCGGCGGCGGGAACCGCGCCGCCGTGCACCCGGCGCACCAGGCCCATCCGGTCCAGTACCGCGAGATCTCGTCGCACGGTCTCACTGGTGACGCCGTACTGCTCGGACAGATCGGTCACCGACACGCGACCGCGCTGCCCCACCAGGGTGGCGATGGCCTGCTGCCGCTCCTCTGCGTACATCCCGATCCTCCTGCCGATGTTGGTTTATGTTGTTTTACGTCTGAGTGTGTTGCTTTGTCAATGGTGTGGAGTATTCTGGATCACATCCACTCCATCGGTGATATGAACACCACAGTCCGATTTCGGTGCGAAGGAGACCCGCAAATGAGCCGATCACAGCAGTTAGAGGCCGCTGAATCGGTTCTGCGCGGCACGCCGGCGGTGCCGGGCGTGGCAGCTGCGCCCGCGGTCCGGCCTAATCCGCGGGCGACAATCGATGCCCGATCGGACACGATTTCGGAGCCCGATCGGGCCTCGGAGATCACTGCCCTGCACGCGGCGGCGGAGGCGGTCGCGCAGCGACTGCGGGCCCGCTCCGGTGCCGCGAGCGGGGCGGCGGCCGAGGTGCTCGCGGCGAATGCCGCCATGGCCGGCGATCGCGGTTGGCTCGGCGCGGCCGAGAAGCTGATCGCCACCGGCCTCGCCGCGCCCGCCGCCGCGGCCGCGGCCACCGAACAGTTCGCCGCGATGTTCACCAAGCTCGGCGGGGTGATGGCCGAACGGGTCACCGACCTGCGCGACGTCTGCGATCGGGTGGTGGCCGAGCTGCTCGGACTGCCCGAGCCCGGCGTCCCGGCCCCGGACCGTCCGTCGATCCTCATCGCGCGCGACCTCGCGCCTGCCGATACCGCGGGCTTGGACCCCGCCCGCATCGTCGGACTGGCCACCACGCTCGGCGGTGCGACCAGCCACACCGCGATCATCGCCCGCCAGCTCGGCATCCCCTGCGTGGTCGCGGTGGCCGGCCTGGACGAGGTCCAGGCCGGCGCCGAACTGTTGATCGACGGCGCGGCGGGCACCGTCACCGTCGATCCGGACCAGGCCCTCGCGCTTGCCGCCGTCGCCGACTACCGCGCGACCGCCACCAGAAACGCGCGCTGGACCGGCCCCGGCGCCACCAGCGACGGCCACCGCGTCGAGATCCTCGCCAACGTCCAGGACGGCGCGGGTGCGCGGGCCGCAGCCGAGACACCCGCCGAGGGCATCGGCCTGTTCCGCACCGAATTGTGTTTTCTGGACCGAGATGGCGAACCATCGGTGCAGGAGCAGGCCGGCATCTACCGCGCGGTGCTCGACGCCTATCCGGCCGCGAAAGTGGTGATCCGCACCTTGGACGCGGGCTCGGACAAGCCGTTGCGTTTCGCCGACCACCCCGAGGAAGCCAATCCGGCGCTCGGCGTGCGGGGTATCCGCATCGCCGCCCGCGACAGCGGCATCCTGGACCGTCAGCTCGACGCCATCGCCGCCGCGTCCGCGGGACGCGCCGCTCCGCCCCTGGTGATGGCGCCGATGATCGCCACCGTCGGTGAAGCTCGCGCGTTCGCGAGCAAGGTCAGGGGGAGGGGGTTGATCGCCGGGGTGATGATCGAGGTGCCCGCCGCGGCGCTATTGGCCGACGCCATCCTGGCCGAGGTCGACTTCGTGTCGATCGGCACCAACGATCTCGCGCAGTACACGATGGCCGCCGACCGGATGTCACCGGATCTGGCGGCGCTGACCGATCCGTGGCAGCCGGCCGTGCTGGCCTTGGTGGCCCGTACCGCCGCCGCGGGCAGGCGGACGGGCAAACCGGTGGGCGTGTGTGGTGAAGCCGCGGCCGATCCGCTGCTGGCGTGCGTGCTGACCGGGCTCGGTGTCACGTCGTTGTCCGCGGCCGCGCCCGCGGTCGCCGGTGTCGGGGCGCAGCTGGCGGCGGTCACGCTGGCCGAGTGCGAATCCGCCGCCGCCGCGGTGCTCGAAGCGACCGCCCCGCATGACGCCCGCGAGCGTGCACGGCGAATCCTGCACTGACCTCAGCGAATAAGCTCGCCGACGGTCGTCGGTCGCAGCAAGCCGAAGCGAGCCCATCGGGGCCGGCGCGAGCGATCGAGGACCGTGCGGCCCGCGCTCGCCGCTGTGCCGATGCGCTGACACCGAGCTCAGCCGATGCGGTGCCTTCGAGCTACGCCGGCACACACCCTTCGAGCGTGGCGTCCTGCAAAACCGTGAGGACATCATGGATCTCACCCCGCGCGTGGAAGGCCGCCCGCTGGCGGTGCGCACCGTTCCCGCGCTCGAGTACCACGCCGATGGTCTCGCGGACGAAGCCGTCGGCGTCCAGCGCCGTCAGCGCCGGGCCGACCCGGTCGAGCAGCTCGCCGAGCAGCGTTCGCATGGGTGCTACCCGGCAGTCGAGCGGGTCGACGCCGTCACCGTCAAGTCCGGACCGCGCGGCCTTCCAGTACGCGGCCCGCAGCACCTCCGCCGACACCATCGGCGCGCGCCGGCCGCGATCGATGTCGGCGCGCGCGGTCATCACCGTCGCGCGGACCAGAGTGGCCAGCATGGCCGTCTCGGTGACCGTCGCCGGTACATCGCTGACCCGGATCTCGACGGTGGGGAACGTGATCGAGGGCCGGATATCCCAATAGACCATTTTCTTGTCCAGAATGCTGCCGCTGGACAGCATCATGTCCACCATCGCGTCGTAGGCGTCGGCGTCGGCGAAATACGGTGGCGGCCCGGCACTCGGCCAGCGCCGCCACAGCACGCTGCGCCAACTGGCATAGCCGGTGTCGGAGCCGCGATAGATCGAGGAATTGGCGGTGAGCGCCAAGAATATCGGCAGCGAGGGCCGCAGGAAATTACTGACCTGGATGGCGGTCTCCCGATCCGGTACCCCGACATGGATATGGCAGCCGCACAGGCCCTGTTCATGGGCGAGCATCCCGAAACTGCGGGCGATCCGCTGGTAGCGCGGGGTATCGGTGACCGGGAATTGTTCGGGGACCGTCGGTGGAATCGCGACCGCGAGCAGGTGGGTGTGGTGTTCGCGGGCACAGCCGGCCACACCGCCGCGCAGGGCGCGCAATTCGGCGAGCAATTCGCCGGTGTCGGTGTGCACGCCGGTGCACGTCTCCACTTGGCAGCGGGTCAATTCCAGTTGCAGATCGATACCGATGTCCTTCGCGGACCGGGCCACCTCGACGTTTTTCGCCGCCGGTGCGCCGCTGTCCGGATCCGCCAGGAGAAATTCCTCTTCAACGCCGACTGACGATGAGGCCGCGTCCATTCTCGTAGGTTACTCGCCTCGCTCACGGCAGGTGCCGACATATTTCCGGGGCGATCGGGTAGGACAACCAGCATGGACCATGCACGAGCACCTTTGCTCGACGCGCTGGCCGAGTACCGGCGCGCGGGCAGATACGGGTACACACCTCCCGGTCATCGGCAGGGACGCGGCATCGACAAACGGGTCGCCGAGACCATCGGCCTCGACGCTTTCCGCTCCGACGTACTCGCCGGGCCAGGACTCGACGACCGGCTCATGCGCGGTGGCTATCTGGCCGACGCCGAAGCGCTGATGGCCGAAGCGGTCGGCGCCGAGACCACCTTCTTCTCCACCTGCGGAAGTTCGCTGTCGGTGAAGGCCGCGATGATGGCGGTGGCCGGCGGCAAGGACGGCGGGCTGCTGGTCGCCAGGGACAGCCACAAGTCGATCGTGGCCGGGCTGGTGTTCTCGGGGGTGCAACCACGCTGGATCACGCCCCGCTGGGACGCCGAACGGCATATGTCGCATCCGCCGTCGCCGCAGCAGGTGCGTGAGGCCTGGGAACGCCACCCCGACGCGGCGGGTGCGCTCATCGTCAGTCCGAGCCCGTACGGCACCTGCGCCGATCTGGCCGGCATCGTCGAGGTCTGTCATGAACGCGGCAAGCCGCTGATCGTGGACGAGGCGTGGGGTGCGCACCTGCCGTTCCATCCCGACCTGCCGACCTGGGCGATGGACGTGGGCGCCGACGTCTGCGTGGTGAGCGTGCACAAGATGGGCATGGGCTTCGAGCAGGGCTCGGTGTTCCACGTCCAGGGCGATCTCATCGACCGCGCGCTGTTGAGTGCCTGCGCGGACCTGTTGATGACCACAAGCCCCAATGTGCTGATCTATTCGGCGCTGGACGGCTGGCGCAGGCAGATGGTGCAGGAGGGCCGCGAATTGCTCGGCGCCGCACTGCGAGTCGCCGAACGTGCGCGCCGGGAACTGGATCAGATCCCCGATATCGAGGTGCTCGATGACGTGCTGCTCGGTCATCAGGCCTCACACGACCTGGACCGGTTGCAGGTGCTGATGGACATCGAGGGCACCGGCGCCACCGGTTATCAGGCCGCGGACTGGCTGCGTGAGCACCGCCTGCTCGACCTCGGACTCAGCGATCACCGCAGGATCCTGGCGACCCTGTCCATGGTCGATGACGACACCAGCATCGACGCACTGGTGGAAGGCGTGCGGGCCTGGCGCGAGCAGCTCGATCCCGGCGACGCGGCGCCGCCGATCCGGTTGCCGTCACCGTCGGAGATCCAGCTGGAGACGGTCATGTTGCCGCGCGATGCGTTCTTCGGCCCGCTGGAATCGGTGCCCGCCGCCGAGGCGTCCGGCCGGATCGCCGCCGAGCAGCTCACCCCGTACCCGCCGGGTATTCCGGTGGTGGTACCGGGCGAGCTGATCGACGACGCGGTGGTGGACTACCTCCGATCCGGGGTGGCGGCCGGGATGAACGTCCCCGATGCCGCCGACCAGTCGTTGCGCACCATCCGCGTCGTCGCGCGACGCTGATCGGCCACCGGCCGAGCCCGCCGGATACCGGTCTTACGCGTGATCCACGAGCGCGTCGTGGCCGGCCCGGCGGGCGCAATGCGCACAGCAGTAGACCTGCTGGGCGGCTTCGACGCCGTGCCCGAGCACCCGGCACCCGCAGTGCGCGCAGGCGGGTGCCAGCCGGTTCGCGGCGCATTCGAAACTGTCGAACGTCCACGACTGCCCGTCACGACTGACCGTGAAGGCCTTGTCGTAGTCGTTGCCGCAGGTATCGCAGATCGCCATGGTGATCAACTCAAGCGCTTGGCGAGCAGCGCCTTGGCCTGCTCGGCGCCCTTGCGGCTCTCGCCCTGGGCGCGCCGGAAGAATTCGGCCAGTTCGGTGTCGCCCGCGCGTTCGGCGTCCTGACAGTAGACCTCCATCCGCAGCGCGTTGCTCATCGAGGCTTCGGCGAACCAGATGAGGTTGTAGTCCTTGTCCTTGGTTCCGGTGATGTGCCCGGTTTCCTGTTCGATGGCCATTGTTTCCGCACCTCCTGGGCGGTACTGATCGTCGTCGGTGATGACCTCGACGGCGCATTTCGCCGTCACCGAGGCGCTACCCGGCGTCCGCCGGAACAAACACGACGCCGTGATGGCGGCCACGCTCGGATTGAGCCCGCTCATACCGGGTATGCGGCGACTGTCCAGCAGGAACCGATAACACGGAGGTGACTATCGTGTCGGAGTCCAACAGCGGTCCCCGCGAGGGCGTCGAAGGCGTCGTCGAAGGTGTCAAGGGCAAGGTCAAGGAGACCGCCGGGACGGTAATGGGTAACGACCAGCTGCGCGATGAAGGCCGTGCGCAGCAGGAGAAGGCCGATTCTCAGCGCGAGGCCGCCAAGAAGGAGGCCGAAGCCGAAAAGCAGCGTCGTGAAGCCGATCTCGACGAGGCGCGACAGCGGTCGCATCAGGGCGAATAAGCCCGTCGACTCGAATCGGTGGTAACGAACAGCGGTTGCCGTGGCAGTGCGCCCGGCAACCGCTGTCGTGTGTGGGCGGTCGCGAATCGCGCGTGCCGGTTTAACGCGCGTTGTCCGGGGAAGCCGCCCCACGACAGGGTTTGCCTCGACCAGCCTGGAGGCCCATCGTGGACGAACGCACCGAACAGCCGACCGAGAAGTCACCGATTCCGGACGCCAAGAGCGAACAATTGGAGCCGGTCAGGCAGGACCGCGACCGCGGTTACCTGACCACCCAGCAGGGCGTACGGGTGGACCACACCGACGACGCGCTGTCGGCCGGTGAGCGCGGGCCCACCTTGCTCGACGATTTCCACGCCAGGGAAAAGGTCACCCATTTCGATCACGAGCGCATCCCCGAGCGGGTGGTGCACGCCCGCGGCGCCGGCGCCTACGGCTTCTTCCGGCCCTATGACAGTTGGCTCGCCGATTACACGGTGGCGAAATTCCTCACCGAACCGCAGGTGCGTACGCCGGTGTTCGTGCGGTTCTCCACCGTCGCCGGGTCGCGTGGCTCGGCCGACACGGTGCGCGACGTGCGTGGTTTCGCGACCAAGTTCTATACCGAGCAAGGCAACTACGACCTGGTCGGAAACAATTTCCCGGTCTTCTTCATCCAGGACGGCATCAAGTTCCCCGACTTCGTGCACGCGGTGAAACCCGAGCCGCACAACGAGATTCCGCAGGCGCAGTCCGCGCATGACACGCTGTGGGATTTCGTCGCCGAACAGCCGGAGACGCTGCACGCGATCATGTGGTTGATGTCGGATCGGGCGCTGCCGCGCAGCTACCGGATGATGCAGGGCTTCGGCGTGCACACCTTCCGATTCGTGAACGCGGACGGGAAGGGCACGTTCGTGAAATTCCATTGGAAGCCGCGCCTCGGCGTGCATTCGCTGCTGTGGGACGAATGCCAGCAGGTCGCGGGCCGCGACCCGGACTTCAACCGCCGCGATCTGTGGGACTCGATCGAGGCGGGCGATTTCCCGAGCTGGGAACTGGGGGTGCAGCTGGTTCCCGAGGACAAGGAATTCGATTTCGACTTCGATCTGCTCGATTCGACCAAGATCATCCCGGAGGAGCAGGTCCCGGTGCGACCGGTGGGGGAGATGGTGCTCAATCGCAACCCCGACAACTTCTTCGCCGAAACCGAGCAGGTCGCCTTCCATACCGCCAACCTGGTGCCCGGCATCGATTTCACCAATGATCCGCTGTTGCAGCTGCGCAACTTCTCCTACCTGGACACGCAGCTGATCCGGCTGGGCGGCCCGAACTTCGCGCAATTGCCGGTCAACCGGCCGCTGGCCGATGTGCGCAACCCATCAGCAGGACGGCTACGGCCAGCACGCGGTGCCGCGCGGTGAGGCGTTCTACACCAAGAACTCCATCGGCGGCGGCTGCCCGGCCCTGGCCGACGCCGACGTCTTCCGGCACTACACCCGCCGCGTCGACGGTGCGACCCAGCGGATCCGCGCGGAAAGCTTCAAGGAGTACTACCGGCAGCCGCGCATGTTCTGGCGCAGCATGTCGCCACCGGAGGCCGAGCACATCGTGGCGGCCTTCGGCTTCGAGCTCGGCAAGGTCCGGCGGGTGGAGATCCGCTCCCGGGTGCTCGACCATCTGGTGCGCATCGACCCCGGACTGGCGAGCCGGGTCGCGGTGGAACTGGGGCTGCCCGTGCCCGAGGGTGAACGCGTCGACGACGTGCCGGTCTCACCTGCCCTGTCGCAGCTGAACCTGGCACCCGACAGCATCGCCACCCGCAAGATCGCGATCCTGGCCGCCGACGGCGCCGACTCGACCGGCATCGACACCCTCCGCTCCGCGCTGGCCGAACGCGGTGCGACGGCCGAGGTGCTGGCCCCGCACGGCGGCCGGTTGCGGGCCGACGGCTCTGGCGATCCGGTGCTGGTGGACCGGGCCCTTCCGACCATGGCCTCGGTGCTCTACGACGGCGTGATCGTCGCCGGTGGCGGCGACTCCGCGGGCACGCTGGCCGAATCCGGACCGGCGGTGCATTTCGTGCTCGAGGCGTTCAAGCACGCGAAACCGGTCGGTGCGGTCGGCGCGGGCGCGCAGGTATTGCGGGCCGCGGGCCTGCCCGGTGAGTTCAATCCCGGCGAGACCGACTTCGCCGTGGACGGCGTGGTGGTCTCCGCGGCCGAGGGCGCGAGTATCCCGGACGGATTCGTCGCCGCCTTCGCCGAGGCGCTGGCCGGGCATCGCGTCTGGCAGCGCGTCACCGATCGGATCCCCGCCTGACCGGATGACAGGGGCAGGTTCGCGTGCCAGAATGGGTCCAGGTTGAGACCCCAGCCGAACCCGGTTCCATAGCCAGAATGTTCGAAGCTCGGTAGCGGTGGTTCTCACCGTTGTCGAGCTCGCCATTTCGGCCGTCGCTCCGTTCCGGCTGTTGGCACGGAGACGAATCGGAAGCCCCTGTCCAACAGGAGGATTCGATGTCGTTGGTGACCGAACATCAACACGCCGAAGAACTGCACCGGCTGGCCAGGCCACAGCACGGTCGCGATATCCGGCGGTTGACCCAGCAGGATGGCGTTCGCCGCGGCTGCGCTGTCGCGCGGGTGGAGGGCGAACTCGATGCCGCGCTCTACGACGACTTCTACAACCTGCTGTGCAGGTGCATGCACACCGATCGATCCATCGTCGTGCTCGATCTGCGGGCCGCGGGTTTCATGAGCATCCGGTCGGCCGCGCTGCTGGTCTCGGCGAAGGCCGACGCCGCCGCACGGGGGCTGGACCTGCGCCTGGTGTGCGGTCGCAAGGAAGTCGAGCGGGTGCTCGAGGTGACCGGAGTCCGCCACCTGTTCCGTCATTACCCCACCATGCAGGCAGCGCTCGGCGGCTGACCTGTGCGATCCCGACACCACCGCCGACCTGCGGCGGCATCCTCGCCCGTCGAATTCATCGCATGCGCCGACTTCACGGTCGATAATCGAACAGTGACGGACAATGGATCGGTCTCCGCGAGCGGAATCGACACCGATGACACCGAGGCGTTCGAACACCTCGCCGATACCAGCTGCGTCGAGGACGTGGGCGGTTTCCGGTTCTGGTTCGACGAGCAACGCTGGGAATGGTCCGATGAGGTCGCCCGCATGCACGGGTACGACCCGGGCGCGGTGACCCCGACCACCGACCTGCTGCTCGACCACAAACATCCCGACGACCGCGATTACGTGGCGGATCTGCTCGACCACGCCCTCACCGACGGGGAACCGTTCTGTAGCAAGCACCGCATCATCGACACCGAGGGCCGCACCCATCACGTGATCGTCGTCGCCGACACCATGACCGACGATGGCGGCGGGGTGATCGGCACGGCCGGCTACTACATCGACGTCACCGAAACCCTCGAGGAGCAACGCAGGGAAACCCTGGACGACACCCTGCCGGAACTGATGTCCGCGCGCGCGGTCATCGAACAGGCCAAAGGGGTGCTGATGCTGGTCTACGGCATCAGCGCCGATCAGGCGTTCCGGGTACTGACCTGGCGTTCGCAGGAAACCAACGTCAAGGTGCGATCGCTGGCCGCGCAATTGATCGCCGAGCTGCCCACACTGCGCAACACGCCACCGAGACTTCGCTCGGAATTCGACCATCTGTTGCTCACCGTGCACCAACGCATCCCCGGCTAGCCCCGCCGCGCGTTTCGCGTGGATGATGCCGGGTAAGCGAGCAGATGACACCCGATCAGGGCGGACAAGGTGGTGCGCATGACCGAGCATGTTTCCCGCATAACCGCGGACCCCACGACGACGGTGGGGGTTCGCGTGCCCGCGGAACTGGACCAGCTGTTGATGCTGCGCGCCCTGACCGAGACCGTCTCCTTGATCGCGGACTTCGCCCTCGACGAGGTGACCGATATCCGCCTCGCGCTCGACGAGGTGGCCACCTCGCTGATTCTGGACGCCGTCCCCGGTTCCGAGCTCACCTGCGATTTCAACTACGGCGACAACCGGATGACCGTCGCGGTGACGTCGGTGGCGGCCACCGAATCGGTGGGCGAGCGGCACAGCTTCGGCTGGCATATCGTGCGCACCCTGACCGAGTCGATCAGCACCGAACAACGTCCCTTCGATCAGAACGCGGGCGGATACCCCACCACAGCACGGTTCACGTGGGTGCGCGGGGGCTCCGATGGCAGCTGAGCGGCAGCGGCCTCGTCAGGCCCGCCGCCACACCGGCGAGGACAGCTACGACCACATCGAGCCGCTGCTGGAGGAACTCGCCGCGATTCCCGGAACCGACCCTCGCCACGATCGGACTCGCGAGGAGGTGGTCGAGCGCTGCCTGCCGCTGGCCGAACACATCGCGCGCAAGTTCGCCGGCCGCGGCGAAATGTTCGAAGACCTGCTGCAGGTGGCCCGGGTGGGGCTGCTGCATGCGATCGACCGGTTCGACCCCGCGCGCGGATCGTCGTTCCTGTCCTTCGCGGTCCCGACGATCATGGGCGAGGTTCGCCGGTACTTCCGCGACAACACCTGGTCGGTGCGAGTTCCCCGGCGAGTCAAGGAGATTCAGCTCAGCATCGGACCGGCGACCGACAAACTCTCGCAGCGGCTGGGCCGGATGCCGCGCGCCAGAGAACTCGCCGAAGAGCTCGGCGTCGACCTGGTCGAAGTGACCCAGGCGCTGATCGCGGGCAATGCCTACCAGAGCTCCTCGATCGACACGGTGACCGGTGGGGAGGATTCCGAGAACGCACCGCTGCCACTCACCGAATCGCTCGGCGTGGACGAGCCGTCCTATCAGTACGTCGAGGATTACCTGGCGGTGCAGCCGTATATCGCCGAGCTACCCGAACGCGAGCAGCAGGTGCTGCGCATGCGCTTCTTCGAATCGATGACCCAGAATCAGATCGCCGAACAGCTGGGCGTGTCCCAGATGCACGTATCCCGCATCCTGTCGCGCACCCTGGACTGGGTGCGCGAACAAGCCTTGCGCGACTGAGCGGCGTCGGTTCACACCGGCGTCGGCGGGACCGGATCCGGTGAGGGCCCAGGGTCCGGCGGCGGTGGGATCGGCGGTGTCGGTGGATCGCCCGGCCGCGGCGCAGGCGGCACCGGCTCGGGCTCGGGTATCGGATGCGGGGGCGGGGCAGGCGGCACCGGATCGGGTTCGCGCGGGGGATTCGGGTGGGTCAGCTGGTCGGTTCGCACGGCCGGCTCCTTCGTCTCGAGGTCTGCCGGAGGGATCCGGTTCGAATGGTCAGTGCAGTGCCAGGTCGTGGATGCGGGCCAGATCGCCCACGAACTCGGCGTAGGCGGCCTTGCGGTCGGTGGAGCGCAGTACCGCCGATGGATGCACCGTCGCCGTCACCTGATAGCCGGGACCATCGATGACGACTCCGCGCAACTCCCCGACCGTGGTCGAGGGGCCGAGCACCGCCTTGGCGGCCACCGAGCCCAGACACACGACCAGATCCGGTGCTATCAGATCGAGTTCGGCGCTGAGCCAGGCCGAACAGGCCACCACTTCGGTGCGGCTCGGTGTTTTGTGGATGCGGCGTTTGCCGCGTTCGACGAACTTGAAATGCTTGACCGCGTTGGTCACATACACCTCGTCCCGGTCGAAACCGGCCTCGCCCAAGGCGCGATCGAGCAGCTTGCCCGCCGGGCCGACGAATGGCCGGCCGGCGCGGTCCTCCTGATCGCCGGGCTGTTCGCCGACCATCACCACCCGCGCGGCGGTCGGGCCTTCACCGAAGACGGTCTGGGTGGCGTCACGGTACAGCTCGCAGCCGCGGCAGCCCACCGCGGCCTCGCGCAGCTGCTCGAGATCCGCGTCGGGCGGCACGAACTCGGCGGCGCCGGGCGGTTTCTGCGCTGTGCGCCGCGCGGTGGTGCTCATCCGCGCGTCCTACGACCGGCCGAGGGCCTTGGCCAACTGTGCCTTGGACATCTTCGACCGGCCCTTGATATTGCGCTGCCTGGCCTCGTTGTACAGCTGGTCGCGGGTCGGGCCCTTCGAGCCACTGTGTGACCGCTTGCCGCCACGATGCTGCGGCGAGACATCGCGGGTGGATGAGCGGCTCGAGGTCTTGGACTGGCCGGACTGGGCACGGTTCTTGTTGACCGTGCGGGCCGCGATCTCCTTGGCGCGCTTGGTGCCCGCACCGCGATCCTTGGCCGAATCCTTGATGTGCTCGTACTGCCGTTCCTGCTTATCGGTCCATTCCTTCGGCATGACACACCTCCTGTCTGCGGGACGGGTACCCGCCTCGCGCATGAACAATCAACGGCTCAGACAACCGGCCCGCTGCGGGCCAGGGTCTGCTGCAGACCATCGATCTTGTTCTCGATTCGTTCGAGATCCTCGGCATCGACGGCGAACAGCCAATGCTTGGCACCGAGCAGCAGAATCGCCTGGAAAATCAGCTGGAGCCACTCGCTCTGCCAGTTCTCGAAGGTGCTGGCAAAGAAGTTGTGCAGGTAGCCGCCCCATTCGAAGGGCTGCCCGAGTGCTTGCTGGGTGCTGCGGTAATCGCTGAGCTGGGTGACGAACTGCGCGGCCCATGAGCCCGCGAACAACAGCACCAGCAGGTACACAGCGCCCCATCGCCTGAAGTGGGTCATACCGCAGCGATACCCGGCCCGTCGGCGGATACGCAGGTCACCGGCGGGCACTCGTCGAGTCGCGTGCGGAGCCGGGCTCAGGTCCGTGGGGTGAGCTCACGCATCGGTTTGTCCAGTTCTCGCTGATAGAAGTCGATGAACCCGTCCGGGTCGGGGCCGGCGTTCTGCATCACCAGATGGTCGTACCCGGCATCGACGTAGTCCTGCGCCGCCTCCAGATAACGGGCCGGGTCGGAGCCGCAGGCCATCGCCGCACGGATGTCGTCGACGCGCACGGTCGTGGTCGCCGCCGCGAAGTTCACCGGATTCGGCAACTCGCTCATCACCTTCCAGCCGGTCACCGCCCAGCGGCTGGTTTCGTGGGCGGCCTCGGCGGCGGTCTGCTCGTCGGGCGCCCACGCCATGCCGACCTCGGCGTAGCGCGGTCCTGTCCCGCCTGCGGCGCGGTAATCCTCGACGATGCGGGCTTCGGGCTCGGTGGCGAACAAGCCATCGCCCAGCTCGCCGGCGATCCGGGCGGCATCGGGGCCGCCCGCTGCCACCGCGATGGGAGGCGGGCTCTCCGGTAGATCGAAGACCCTGGCATCGGAAATCGACAGATACCGGCCGTCATAGGACTGGTAGCCGCCGCGCCACAGCAACCGGATGATCTCGAGTGCCTCACGCAGCATGTCCTGGCGCACCGCGATCGGGGGGAATTCGCGCGCCACCACATGCTCGTTGAGTCGTTCGCCGGAGCCGATGCCGAGGGTGAACCGGCCCTGGGAGATCAGCGCGAGTGTGGCCGCCGCCTGCGCCACGATCGCCGGGTGGTACCGGATGATCGGGCAAGTGACGCCGGTGGCCAGACCGATCCGCTCGGTGCGCGCGGCGATGGCGCCGAGCGCGGTCCAGGCGAAGCAGGAATGGCCCTGGTTATCCAGCCACGGATGGAAATGGTCGCTCATCTCCACGAAGTCGAAGCCCGCCGCCTCGGCCTGCACCGCTTGGCGGATCAGCTCCTCGGGGCCGAACGCCTCGGCCGCCAGTTTGTACCCGATCTGCATGCTTGCCTCCTGTCGATGGTGCCTGTGCGGTGGGCGAACCGGTCCTCAGCGCACCGCTCCCGGCCGCCCGACGTGCGCCGGCTCGGGTGCCGAGCGCAGGTCGTAGATGGTGTAGGCGGCCCGGATCACCGGCTGGGCGACATTGCGGACCCGGATCCCGCCCGGTGTCGTGCCGTGTTCACGTCCGGCGTGCGCGTGCCCGTGCAGGGCCAGATCCGCGCCCGCGTCGTCGATCGCCTCGCCGAGCAGATAGGAACCTAGGAACGGATAGATCTCGGGTGGTTCGCCGTGCAGGGTGTCGGTGACGGGGGAGTAGTGGGTCAACGCCACCGTGACGTCGGCGTCGCAGCCGGCCAGGGCCACCCGCAGCGAATCGGCCAGTGCCACTGCGCGTCCGGCGAAATCACGCATCATCCGCTCCCCGAACACACTCGCGCATTTGCCGGCGAACCCGCCGCCGAAGCCGATGGTGCCCGCGACCGCCAGCGTCGAGCCGTCGATGTCGACGGTGGTGGCGCAACCTTCGAGCACGGTGATGTTGTGACCGCCGAGCAGATCGGTGATCTCGTCCTGCGCGTCGCTGTGGTAGTCGTGATTGCCGAGCACGGCGATCACCGGTACCGGCAGATCTGCGAATTCCTCGGCGACGACGCAGGCCTCGTCGACGGTTCCGTGTTTGGTGAGATCACCGGCCAGCAGCAGCACATCGGCGCGCTCGGGCAGCTGCTGTAGCGCCGGACGCAGCAATCCGCGTGAATCGGTCCCCAGATGAATGTCTCCGACCGCCGCGATCCGCATGCCTGCCAACTCCTTCCGCTCGATGGGCCTGCCCTCAGCGCAATTCCTCGCTCGGCCCCGGCTGTGCCGGCGTGCCCACTCGGACCTCGTTGTGAATGCGGGCGTCGGGGACGAGCTCGCGCACCGCGTCTTCGAGCCGCTGTTTGCGTTCGGCGCTGGTGACTTCGCCGTCGAGGACGACGACACCGCCGCGGATATGGATCTGCACACCCAGCTCGGCGGTGCGTGGATCCTCGGCCAGTGCGCGGCGCAGCCTCGCGACCAGGTATTGCGGCGGAGTGGATCCGGGTTCGTGGGTCCGGGACATCAGTTGCCTCTTCCGGTGTCGGCGATCCCGAGATCATCGATGAGCCCGAGGAACGCCTTGGCGTAGGGCGAGTGTTCGGTCTGGGCGCGCACCGACGGCCAATCCACCTGTTCGCGCAGATCTCGGGCGATCCGCAGCAGCGGGCTGAGATCGAGCCGGTGCGCGCTGAAAACCAGCAGTTTGTCGACCATCAGATCGGTGCCGGAGATGACCGGGGCCCTGGTCGGGCCCACCGGCATCGTCTCCGCGCGCGCCAGCATGTCATCGGTGACCTCACGGTCGTTGGGGCGATGGACGACGTCGATCAGGGTGTCGCCGTCGTAGGCCTTGGTCAGCCAGTCCTCGGCGGCGTCGGCCACCCGCAGCCCAGCGCGAGCCAGCACGCTGCGCACCTCGGCGATATCGGCGGGCCGGACGAACAGGTCCACATCGTGGTCGGAGGCGGGCCCGCCGCGCGCGTACACCGCACAGCCGCCAGCCACCGCGAACGGTATCCCGGCCCCGGTCAGTGCGTTCGCCGCGCGGGTGAGCGCGTGCAGCAGCTGGTCGATCGTCGGTGCCATGTTCGGGGCCTACCCGGGTTCGCCGTGCTCAATCGCCGGCCCGCCGCTCACCCCAGAGAGATCACCAACGCCACCGCCACCACCAGGAATACGGCCACGACCACGACCGTCACCAGGATCGCCGCGATTCCGGTGAACGGAAATCGATGGCGGGTGTCGGGCTCGGGCGCCGACAGACCGGAGGTCTGCGGCGTATCCGGTGGTGTGGCGCCCGGCGGTACTCCGCCCCCGGGTTCGAGATCGGGGGTGCGGGACGGGTCGGGATCCATGGATGTCATGACAGGCCTACTCACCGTCGTTGTCCGGGGTCAACGGCTCATTCGGATGTTTTCCGGTCGCCTTGCGGTAGATGATCACCGCAGCGACCGCCACGGGTATTGCGAGGATCACGAGTAGCTCCATGCTTGCCGCGTACCCGGTGAGGTCGTGGTCAATCGGCAGCAGGAGCCGCCGCGGTCTCCGTACCGGTGCGCCCACGCGGATCCGGCCGGTGTGACCGGATCGACCGGTAGAAATACCCCGGCTGGGTACCCTTCGAGTATGGGCTCCGAGCACGGACCCCACCACGACCATCACGCACCCGTCGAGGGGAGTATGGAGATGCCGGACAGCGACGCGGGGGCGGGCGTCGGTAAGGACGCCGAGCACGACACTCACCAGGAAGGCCATGGCGGCCAGGTAGGCCGCGGCGGCTCCGGTGGCCAGGACGGTCACGGTGGCCAAGAAGTCCGCGGTGGCGATGACGGCCATGGTGGGCACGACGGCCATGGTGGGCACGACGGCCATGGCGGACGCGAAGGCCAAGGAGTCGCCGGTGGCAATGGAGACCATGGCGATCCCGGTGGCCAAGAAGGTCACGCCGGTCACGCAAGCCATGGCGGCCACGCTGGCCACGCCGGCCACCAGCACCCCGCCGGCCACCAGGATCCCGCCGGCCACGAGGGCCATGGCGGCGACGACGGCCAGGCAAGCCACGCCGGTCATGCTGGCCACGCCGGCCATGCTGGTCACGCAGCGCACGGCGGCCATGGCGACCATGTGGCTCAGTTCCGGCGGTTGTTCTGGTACATGCTGGTGCTGGCGGTGCCGGTGGTCGGGGCGAACGCGATGTTCGCTGACCTGCTCGGCTACGAGCTGCCACACAGTGGGCCGGTCACCTGGATCTCGCCGGTGCTCGGGACGGTCATGTACGTCTGGGGTGGGCGGCCGTTTCTCACCGGCGCGGTGAGCGAGATCCGGGCGCGGCAACCGGGCATGATGCTGCTGATCGCGCTGGCCATCACGGTGGCGTTCTTCGCGTCCTGGGCCGCGGTGCTCGGGATCGTCTCGCATGAGCTGGACTTCTGGTGGGAGCTGGCGCTGCTGATCGTGATCATGCTGCTCGGGCACTGGATCGAGATGCGGTCGCTGGGGCAGGCGTCGAGTGCGCTGGAATCGCTGGCGGCGCTACTGCCCGACGAGGCCGAACGAGTCGACGGCGATGACATCACCACCGTCGCGGTCACCGAGTTGTCCGAAGGCGACCTCGTGGTGGTGCGGCCCGGCGGCCGGGTGCCCGCCGATGGCGTGGTGGAATCCGGTAGCGCCGACGTCGACGAATCCATGATCACCGGCGAATCGGTCGCCGTGCGGCGCGCACCGGGCGATCGGGTGGTCGCGGGCACCGTCACCACCGATTCCGCGTTGCGAGTGCGGATCACCGCGGTCGGCGAGGACACCGCGCTGGCCGGTATCCAGCGCCTGGTCAGCGAGGCACAGAGCTCGTCGTCGCGGGCGCAGGTGCTCGCCGACCGCGCCGCGGGCTGGCTGTTCTGGTTCGCCGCGGGCGCCGCGGTCATCACCGCGACGGTCTGGTTGGCCCTCGGCGAATCCGACGCCGCCGTCACCCGCACCATCACGGTCCTGGTGATCGCCTGCCCGCACGCACTGGGGCTGGCCATTCCGCTGGTGGTGTCGATCGCCACCGAGCGCGCGGCCAAGGCCGGGGTGCTGATCACCGATCGCCGTGCGCTGGAGGCGATGCGCACCGTCGACGCGGTGCTCTTCGACAAGACCGGCACGCTCACCAAGGGCGAGCCCGCGGTGGTCGATGTCGCCGGCAGCGACGGATACGGCGCCGACCAGGTCTTGGCGCTGGCCGCCGCCGTCGAAGGCGACAGCGAACATCCGCTCGGCCGCGCCATCGTCACCGCGGCCGAACAGCGCGGCATGAGCATTCCGGCCGCGACGGATTTCGCGGCACGTAACGGAGTCGGCGTCACCGCGCGCGTCGAGGGGGCGTCGGTCAGCGTCGGCGGGCCGGGCATGCTCGGTGAGCACGGCCTGTCCGAACTGCCGCAATCGTCCGGGTGGGCAGACCAGGGCGCCACCGTGCTGCATGTCATCCGCGACGAGGCGGTGATCGGCGCGCTCGCGCTGGCCGATGAGATCCGCCCGGAATCCCGGCAGGCCGTCGACGCCCTGCACGAGCGCGGCGTCCACGTCGCCATGATCACCGGTGACGCCGCGCCGGTCGCGCATGCGGTGGCCCGCCAATTGGGTATCGATGAGGTGTTCGCCGGTGTGCTGCCGCAGGACAAGGGCGCGAAGGTGAAGTCGCTGCAAGCGGCGGGACGCACCGTTGCCATGGTCGGCGACGGTGTCAACGACGCACCCGCGCTGGCGCAGGCCGATGTGGGTCTGGCCATCGGCGCAGGCACCGACGTGGCCATCGCCTCGGCCGGGGTGGTGCTGGCCGGTGACGATCCGCGCACCGTGCTGTCGGTGATGGCGCTCTCCCGGGCCACCTACCGCAAGATGATCCAAAACCTCACCTGGGCAGCGGGATACAACCTGATCTCGGTGCCGCTGGCGGCCGGCGTGCTGGCGCCGTGGGGGTTCACCTTGCCGATGGAGGTGGGTGCGCTGCTGATGTCGGCGTCCACGGTGGTCGTCGCGATCAACGCGCAGCTGCTGCGCCGGCTGGATCTGCGGCCGGCGGCGGTGCTGGGGGAGGGTGAGTCGCACGCGAATACCCGGGAATCGCAACAACTTCCGGTCGCTCGATAGGAGGGGCGACGGTCGTCGACTCCGCCGTGCGTGGCAGGGGTGCCGGCGCTTCGAACGCGACCTGTCGGCCTGGCCGGCGAACCACCGTGAGGTGCGGCTCGGCGCGTTGGCGACAGCTGATCACAGTCGCCGCCGGACCCGTCCGAACGGTCAGTCGCCGCTGTCGTACCCCAGCCGCACGTCGTGCGTCACCTCACCGCCGGACACCGTCACCTGCCCGGTGACCGCCGGATAGCCGCGCGCAACGATCGTGTACCGGCCGACCGGAAGATCCGGCACCACATACCGGCCGTGTTCGTCGGTGCGGGTGGTCGCGGTCAGTTCGCCGGTGTCGTCAAGGACGGTGATCTGGGCGTCGGCGACGGTGTGGCCGTCCGCGGTTTCGGCCGTGCCGACCAGCACCGCCATCGGTGTCAGCTCGATGTCGTGGCGCAGCACACCGGTGTCGGGCACCGCGAGGGTGCCGGCGTCGGGGCGCATATGGTCGGCCACCGCCACCAGCGTGTACGAGCCCGCGACGACCCCCTCGCACACATAGGTGCCGTCCGCGCCGGTCACCGCGGCGGCCACGACCTCGCCCCGCTGATCGGTCAACGTCACCGTCGCGCCTGCGAGCAGATCGCCGCTACCGGCCGAACGCACCACACCGGACAGCCGTCCCGAGCCCAGCAGCGTCAGATCCAACCGCTGCGGCTGCGGCCCGACCGCCACGTTGACCGCGGTCGGCTGATGTCCGTTCGCCGAGGCGATCAGCACATAGCTACCGGCGTCCGCGGCCGGGAAGACGAACTCGCCGTTGGCGTCACCGGTGACGCGTGCGGCTTGGCGGCCCTTCGGATCGATCAGGGTGAGCGCCGCCTCGGGTACCGGACGTCCGTCCTCGCGATGGACCCGTCCGCTGATCGCGACGTCCTCGCCGTAGCCGCTGCCGGCATCGAATGCGGCCGTCACCGTGCCCTCGCGCGCACCGTGACCGTTGGCCTCGGCATGCCTGAGCGCGGCGGCGGCCAGCACCGGCTCCGGCTCCGACAGCGCCTGTGCGGCGCCCTCCCACACCTGATCCTCATCCCAGGACGAGGCGGTGGTATCGGCTGCCTCGGCATCCGGCGCGGTCGCGGGCACCGGCGCGTCCTGCAGCGGGATCTCCTTCATGAACATCAGCACCACACACGCCAGCAACGCGACCGCGGCCGCCGCGTAGAACACGCCCTGCATGGAGTCGGTGAAACCGGTCAGGATCGGCACCCGGACCTCCGGCGGCAGCGTGGCGATGACACTGGTATTGCTCTGCAGGTCACCGAGGGCGGCGGCGTCGAAGCCGGGCGGCAGCGTTCCGCCGAAGGCGTCGGTGATCTTGCGCGGCAGCAGGTTGAACAGGATGGTCAGGAAGATCGCGACGCCGAGGGTGCCGCCCATCTGCCGGAAGAACGTCGCCGATGCCGTCGACACCCCCATATCCGAGCGCGGGCCCGCGTTCTGCGCGGCGATGATCAACGTCTGCATGCAGGCACCGAGCCCGAGCCCGATGACGCCGCCATAGACCAGTGGCTGCCACAGTGCGCTGTCGTAGTGCACCTGCGCGTATAGCACCGCGCCCACCGCGATGATGAAGGTGCCCGCCACCGGCAGGATCTTGTAGCGGCCGGTGCGCTTGGTGATCTGGCCCGCCACCCCGGAACCGATCATGATGCCGAGCACCAGCGGCAGCATCAGCAGGCCCGCCTTGGTGGGTGAATACCCGCGCACCACCTGGAAGTACTGCGGCACCATGGTGATCGCGCCGAACATCGCGACACCGACGATGAATCCGCCCGCGATGGTGACACTGAACGTCGAATTCTTGAACAACCGCAGCGGAATCAGGGCGGCGTCCTTCATCAGGAATTCGATCAGCACGAACAGCAGCAAACCGGCGGCGCCGATGCCGTAGCAGGTCAGCGCCTTATGCGAATCCCAGCCCCAATGCCTGCCCTGTTCGGCCACGATCAGCAACGGCACCACGCAGACCGCCAGGGCGATCGCGCCGAGCCAGTCGATGCGATGGTTCTGCCGTTGATGCGGAACGTTGAGCACCTTCGCGACCACGATCATCGCCAGCACCCCGACCGGCACGTTCACCAGGAACACCCAGCGCCAGCCCTCGATGCCGCCGAGGAGGTCGTAATCGGAGAAGAAGCCGCCGAGCACCGGGCCGAGCACGGTCGCGCCACCGAAGACGATCATGAAATAGCCCTGGTAGCGCACGCGTTCGCGGGCCGGGACGATATCGCCGATGATGGTGAACGCCAGCGACATCAGGCCACCGGCGCCAAGGCCCTGGAAGGCGCGGAACGCGGCGAGCTGATACATCGAGGTGGCGAAGGTGCAGGCCACCGAACCGAGGACGAACAGCCCGATCGCCAGGAGGTAGAACGGTTTGCGGCCGTAGATGTCGGCGAGTTTGCCGTACAGCGGTGTGGTGATGGTCGCGGTGATCAGATAGGCGGTGGTGGCCCACGCCTGTTCGTCGAAACCGTGCAAGCTGTTGGCGATCTTGACGATCGCGACGCTCACGATGTTCTGGTCCAGCGCGGCCAGGAACATGCCGAGCAACAGGCCGGAGAGAATCGTCAGCATCTGCCGATGCGACAGAGTGGTGCTCTCGCCGGTCTCCGGGGGCCCCGCGTCCGCCCGGGTGGTCGATGTGGTCATGTGAGCCCTGATTCTGATCTGGTAGCCGTGGCTGGGGAGCGCGCGCTGCGGCGCGGCCGTGGACCGGATCGGCGGCGCGTGATCAGGCTGTGCGCCCCAGCAGAATTGTTTAGCAACAGCAACTAGTTGCGTCGGCCAACTATACAATCGCCGGGTGTGTCGGCCGTCACCGGGTGCGACCGTCCCCGCGCGCGCCGTCGATGGGAATCAATGGTTTCGCCGACAACGGTGCATCGACTATGAATGTGGGGTGCCACAGCCACGTGTGATCGTCTGCCCGCCTTCCGATCTGTGCCGCCGGGAGTCGATGTGACCATCGAGCACCCCATCGAGCAGCCCGTCGAGGACGAGGTCTCCCAGCTGGCGCAGCGGGTCGAGAAGGCCCGCGGCCGGCTGGCGTATCAGTTCGATCCGGCGCTCACCGATGCCCTGTCGGAAGAAGAACTGCGCGCCGAACGCGAACTCGCCGAGCGCATTCGGGTCCAGGACCGGGCGCAACGCTGGAAACAGGCCCAGGCCGCGGCCGCCGCCGCCGACCGTGCCAGGCAGACCACCGAAGAAATCGAGAAGGCCGACATTCGAGATCTCTTGCTCGCCCGTAAGGCAATCGCCAACCAGCAGCGCGAATCCAGCCCGCACGCCAAACTGGCCTCGCTCTACCGACACCGCTCGTGGTCATTGCGCGCGCTGGCCGGTGTGGTGGCGGCGGGCATGTTGTGGTCGGCGGTCAATGTGCAGCACAACATCGCCCCCGGCGGGCCCGGCGACCCGCTGTACTGGTTCAGCTATCTGATCGAGGCGATGATCAGTGTCTGCCTCATCATCATCATGATCGGCACCAACAAGGTGGCGGAATGGGGTGTGGTCGACAACCGGCAGAAGGTCGCCGCCGCCGAAATCGCGCTGCTGGCGTTGACGGTCAGCCTCAACACCTACCCGTATGTGCGTGATGCGCAGTGGTACGAGGCGGCCGTGCACGCCGTGGCGCCGGTGATGATCGGCGTCGCGCTGCTCATCCACGACGCCGTCAGCGCCCGGTACGGGCTGGCCATCGCGCGGGCGACCGAGCAGGTCAAGGAATTGCCCGATCCGGCCGAGCAGATCCGCAGCCGGCTGCCGGACATCAACAGCTTCCGGTTGAGCGCGCCCGATTACGCGTTGCAGCAGCCGGTGTCGATGGAGCCCGAACCCGCAGTGCGGGAGGAGGTTCCGGCCGAGGCGGTCGAGCCGGAGGGCGAGGGTGCTGAGGCCGAGACCGAGGTGCTCGAACGAGAGTCGGCGCCGCAGCCCGCGGCAGAGCCCGCACCGAAGGCCGCCTTCCGTAGCTCGGGCAAGCCGGCGACGCCGAAGATCCCGGTGTCGTTCGACGACGATGTGTTCCTCGGTTCCACCGAGAAGACGGTGGCGCGTGCGGCGTCCAATGGTGTTGCCGCCGAGGGTAAGGCGTCCGATGGTGCGCGGAAGACCGAGCAGCTCCCGGTGAAGAGCGTGGCGAGCGAGCCGGTGAACGGCGCCGCCACGACGACCGCGAAGGCGGGGGCGCCGTCGAACGGTGCCGCCCAGTCGGTCTCGAAGCCCGTCGCCGCGAAGGCTGCGGAACCGCGCTCGACGTCGACGGCCTTCCGCTCGGCCGCGGCGCCGAAGCCGGCCGAGCCGACGGTGAGCATCGACCGCCCCGAGCCGGCTCCGGCGTTCAGCGCCCTCGCCGCCACCGACAGCCCGAAGGTCGGTGCGCTGCGCGGTCGCAAGTCCAAGAGCAAGGCGTCCGAGGCCGAACCGGCGCTGCACGAGGTCGTCCAGGCCACCAGCATCTACGACACCGGCCAGTTCCGCATCGCCGAAGAACTCGAGCGCGAACTCGCCGAGATGCAGGCCGCACGTCGCCGCGCCAGGACCAGCAAGCAGCGCTGACCGGGTGCTACCGCGTCACGGCCGCAGGGCGAGCTTGCCGATGGTGGTGCGCTCGGCCAGGGCAGTGAGGACGGCCGGACCGTCGGCGAGATCGTGGACGGTCGGCGTCCCCGGTGGGTAGACGCCTGCCGCGCGCAGTGCCGCGAGTTCGCGCATGAGCTCGCCGAAGACCTCGGGCGCCTGCTCGATGAGCACGCGGATATGCAGGCCGATCAGGTGGATCTGGTGACGGAAGTTCAGGTCCCGCCTGCGGACCGCCGTCGTAGGTGCCGAGTGTCTGCATGACATCGGCGAAGTCGACTCCCGCCGCATCCACCCGGATCAGCACCTCGCCCTCGGCGGGTACCGGAACCGGGGCGTCGGTGCGCAGACGTAGATGCTGTGGTCCTGTCAGCGCAGCTGTTCGAGAGCGCGCATGGTGGTGGTCAGGTTGCGCCCTGTCCGAACCTGAATCACCGCCCCGCTGACCCCCTCACCACAGCCCGCAGGAGTCATCATGTCGACGATCGTGTTCGCCCGGATCGCCGCCGTACCCGTCAGTGCCTGGCTCATCGTCCAGCTGACCGTCGATGCCGGCTACCGCGCAGGCAACATCTTCGCCGCACCTGATGTCGCCTTCTCCACGGTGCTGCTGATCGCGGCGTTCCTGCCCACCCGCAGCGCGGTGCCCGTCCTGACCGCCGGATTCTTCTTCGGCTCCGGCGTCATCACCGTTGCGGCCCTCGACCGATTCCATCGCGAGCAGGCCGGTGCCGGGGTGCTCGACCTCGTCATCGCCGCGGTCTATCTGACCTGCGCTGTGCTGTTGTCGGCTCGCGCTCTGCGGCGAATGGAGCCCGCGGCCGGTTAGGGGACGGGTCTGCGGACCAGGATTTCCAGCCGGACGAAGGTCTGGTCGTAGGTGCCGTCCGGGGCGCGTAACTCGTCGACGGCGTCGGCGAGTTGGTCGGCCAGGCGAGCGTGTGCGGTGGCGGGCGCCTGGCGGGTCAGTGATATCGCCGCGGTGGTGCGCAGCATGGCGGCCAGTTCGTCGCGGGTGAACGGGCGATGCTGCGGGACCGCCCGCACGCCATCGGCGGGGACGTCGAACCCGGCGTCGGCGAGCATTCGAGCGACGGGCGCGGGTTCCGGGAACGGCTCGGGTGGGCGCAGGTCGTTGGCACGGGCGACGCGCTCGAGCAGGTGGATCACTCCCGGTACGTTCCCGGCGGCGGCGGATTCGGAGTGATACCAGCCATCGGGGCGCAGCACCTGGTGCACGGCGGCGAAGACCTGCGGGTACGCCGAGATCGGCAGCCAGTGCAGCATGGCGCGGCTCACCACGAGATCGACCGTCCCCGGGGGGATCAGGCGATCGAAGTTCGTGGCCGAGGAGGTGACGAATTCCAGATTGGCGCCGGCTCGCCGCCGCGCGGTGGCGAGCATGGACGGATCGTGATCGACTCCGATGACCAGCCCGTCGGGGACCAGCGCACTGATCTTCGCGGTGAATTCGCCGGTGCCGCACCCGAGATCGACCACCGTATCCCAGGCCCGGGGCGAACGACGGGCCAGGAACCAGTCGTCGAGCGCGCGATGATGCTCGGCGGCGGCCGAGTACTCCGCGCCGCGCCAGCCCTCGCCTGCCAGGCCTCCGAGGCTCACGTCTCCGATGCTAATCCTGCGATCGGCCCATCGAACCGAGCTGTGGGCGGGATCGAGGATCCGTCCGGATCGAGGTCCGGTCGGCTGCCATCGAGGGCAGCCGACCGAACCCCGTTCAGTGGTGCACCGCCGGGGTCGACAACGTGAACGCCGCGGTGCGGACGGTGTCGCCGTGCTTGAAGTCCAGGAACAGGCGGTAGGTGCCGGGGCCGGGGACCGCAGTGTGGAACGAGACGTCCGGTCCGGGAGCGGTGATGCCGTCGCCCGGCTCACCATTCGGATGGACGTGGACGTAGGCGAGATCGCCGGCCCGAATGATCACGAGGTGACCGAACGCCGCGAGATAGGGCTGCAAATCGGTGACCGGAACGCCGTCCTTGCGCACGGTGAGCGTGAGCAGGCTGCCCGCGCCGGTGGTGAGATCACCCGTCAGCTCGACCTCGTAGCCGTCCACCTCGAACGTGCGTACCGATTCCGGAACCGGTTGCGGCGCATAGGCACCCGCGACCGCCAGGTCCGCACCGAGCGTGATGGTCTTGCCCAGCGCCAGCGGCGAAATATCGGTGAACACCCGATACGCACCGGCCGCCGGCAGATTCAGGCGCACCGACCAGGTGCCGTCGGCCGCGCGCTCGGGATGGACATGCCAGAACCCGGTCAGCTCGCGCGGCACCACGATCAGATGCAGCTCCTTGTCATGGATCGGCGAGTACTCGGTGACCGGCCGCCCGTCCGGGCCGATGATCCGGAAGCGGAAATCGACGTCGCCCGGCCGCAGGATCGTGTCGGCCAGTTGAAGGGTGTAGCCGTCCTGGGTGATCAGGAGGCCGCCGGGGAATTCGGCGGCGCCGTGAGCGGCGTGATCAGCGTGTCCGGCGTGACCACCATGGGACGCAGTAGCGCCGTGACCTGCGTGACCACCGGTTGTCGCGGGACCTGTGGCGGTGTGCGCTGCGTGCGTGCCGTGGGCGGTGTGGTCACCGTGAGGCGCAGTAGCGCCATGAGCTGCGTGATCGCTGGAGGCTGCAGCACCGGTGGTGGTGTGCGCTTGGTGCGTGCCGTGACCGGCGTGGGCTCCGTGGTTGCCGTGTGTCGCGGGCGCCGTGGCTCCGGTGTGGTGGCCCTGGTGGTTGGCGTGGGGAGTGGTGCTCATGGTCGTCGTCCTTACCCTCGTGGTCTGCGCTGGCTTGTTCGTTGCCATGAACGTATACCCACAGGGGGTATCTGGCAACTGGCGGACGGGTTATCCCGATCACAGCGCTGCGGTCGCGAAGAAATCCGCGAGAAATTCCGGTGCGATGTCGATTCCCGTGCCCGTGGCTCCGACGTTCCGGGTGAGGATGGACCAGATCGGGTCCGTCATCGCAGCAAGGCAAGGAGCGCATCCATGAAGTACGTGATCCTGATTCATTCGAATCCGCAGCCGTGGGGGCATCCCACCGGAGATTTCCTGCCCGAGGTGCAGGCCTTGCCCGCCGCAGAGCGCGAGCGGATCAACACCGATTTCGAGCGGCTGCTCAGCGAGATGCAGGACAACGGCGAACTGGTCGGCGGCGAGGCGCTCGGCGCCCCGGAATCCGCCCGGCTCTACCGCTGGGACGACGGGAAACCGCTACCCACCGACGGGCCGTACTCGGAGTCGAAGGAGCATCTGGCCGGCTTCTTCCTGATCGACGTCGACAGTCGCGAGCGTGCCGAACAGCTCGCCGCGCAGTTCGCGGGCCCGGGTGAAACGGTCGAACTGCGTCCCACCATGTGGCCGGGCGGCGACGACCAATGAGCGCGGAGGCGGTGGGGCAGGTGTGGCGTCGGGAGGCGCCGCACGTCCTCACCGCCCTGCTGCGTCGGCACGGCGATCTCGGTGATTGCGAGGACGCCGCGCAGGAGGCGGCCGAGGCCGCTGCCGTGCAGTGGACGCGAGACGGCCTGCCGGACAATCCGCGTGGCTGGCTGATCCGTGTCGCCTCGCGCCGGCTGATCGATCGGCAGCGCGCCGACCGCACCCGTGCCGACCGCGAGGTGGCGGTGGCGCGAGCGCGCCCGGCCGACGACGACCTTGCTCCGCCATCGGACGCCGATCCGTCGGCCGCGAGCGAGGACACCCTGCGGCTTTTCCTGCTCTGCTGCCACCCGAGTCTGAGCCGCCCCTCGCAGGTCGCGCTGACCCTGCATGCCGTGGCCGGCCTGGCCACCGCCGAAATCGCGGCCGCCTATCTGGTGCCGGAACGCACCATGGCGCAGCGACTCTCCCGTGCCCGAGCGGTATTACGCGGCGCGGGAGCCACTTTCGATCTGCCCGGGGTGGGCGAGCTGCCTGCCCGGATCGCGGCCGTTCTCGACGTCTGCCACCTGATGTTCACCGAGGGACACACCCGTACCGGCGGGACCGCGTTGCTGGATCCGGGCTTGGCGCGCGAAGCCATTCGCCTCACCCGCCAACTGCACGCTCTGGTGCCCGATCACGATGAAGTGGCCGGGGCTCTGGCGCTCATGCTCCTCACCCATGCCCGCGCCGGCACCCGCAGCGATCACGGCGAGCTCGTCCCGCTCGCCGAACAAGACCGCACCCGGTGGGATCGCGCGCTGATCGCCGAGGGGGTGCGGATACTCGAAACCGTCCTGCCGCGCGGCCACGTCGGCCGCTACCAACTCCAGGCCGCCATCGCCGCCGTCCACGCCGAGGCGCCCACCTGGGAATCCACCGACTGGCCGCAGATCTGCGTTCTCTACGCGATGCTGTCCCGGATCGCCCCCAGCCCTGTCGTCACCCTCAACCGGGCCGTCGCCCTCGCCATGGCCGCCGGCCCTGACCAGGGGCTCGCCCTGATCGGCCCCCTGCTGGAGGACCCGGCCATGCGCCGCCACCACCGCACCCACGCCGTCCGCGCCCACCTACTCGAAATGACGGGCGAGCACGCGGCGGCCCTGGCGAGCTACGCCGAAGCCGCCCGCCTGACCACGAGCCTGCCGGAACAGCGCTACCTCAACGAGCGGATGCGGCGCCTGCGGGAGGAATCGGCCGGAGCGGCCGGCTGAGTGCACCGAACGTGGCGCTCTGCGCGCTAGCCGGGGAACCCGGGTGCCGCATGCGATCTCGACCGAGGACGCGCGGTGCGGACCCGGCTGATCTAATGGCGGGATCGGAAGGAGCCGGAAGTGCGGGAGTCGACGGGGGATGAGCGCCCGGGTGCGCCGTCGCGGGCGATCAGCGGGTGGACGACCGCGCTGGTGTGTGTCGCGATCGTGGCCGGCGGGGTGATGGCCGGCGGGTTGTTGCATGAACCGGAGCATGAGCTGACGACGGCGCCGCCGACCACGACGAGCGCTTCGCGGCAGCCGGATCGTGAACCGACCTATGTGACTCCGCCGGTCACGTATCCGACGCAGATTCCGGGCTGCCCGGTGGTGGACCCGCCCGGCGAGGGCGGGGCGTTCGGCTGGGTCTCGACGGGTGAGTCCGAGTACGACAACCCGGCGTATCCGTGGTTCTCCGGGCCCAAGGCGGTGGCGATGTCGGAGGCGTTGCGTGCGGCGCTGCCGGACGGAGTCGCCATCGACTTCGCGCCCGCCGATCGGTCACTGTTCTTCCAGCCCATCGTCGAGGCGCCCGAACCGGCGGAACTCGGCGGCTTCACCTCCGCTGACGGCACTGTGCGGCGGGGTGATCGAGCGGGATGGATGTCGGTGACGGTATGGCAGTCGAACGGTCCGGTCCGGCCATGTGTCGCAGGCGAACTCGATGAACGCCGTCACCTTCCGGACGGCACGACCGTCGATACCCAGGACACGTGGACGGAGACCGACGGTGTGCGCACGCTCTCACGCAGCGCCACCGCCTATCTGCCGGACGGCAGTGTGATCGGCGCGTACGCGACCAACGCGGCGGGCGATTCCGGTCCCTCCGGAGAAGTGCCGCTGACGATCGATGAACTCGTCGCCCTCGTCACCGCCCCCGGGCTCGCTGTGACCGCCCCGGTGCCGCCCGGAACCCCGGGTCCGCCCGAAGCCTGTCACACCGGTTTCGACGAGACACCGGCCATCGCCGAACCTACCGCTCGCCGCCTGAACGCGGTGCTGGCCGGCATCCGGCTCGACGGCGTGACGTTGGATCGTCCGCTGGGTGACCTGCGGCCGGGCGGATGGGACGACGGCGGGCTCTGCCAGACCGTCCATGCCGACGCGGGTGGGCAGCAGTCTCGGCTCAGTATCACGATCACCACCGGGCACACCGTGCCGGCGGAGACCGAGCCGTCGTCCTCGCTCGGTGATCGAGTCGCCACCCGCCGGACACTGGCCGATGGATCGGTCGTGGAAAACGAGGAATCCACGGTAGGCGTGGCGTCACAGTCGGGTGTGCCGGGAACCGAACGGACCCGCAGTGTGACGGTGACCCACCCCTCCGGTACCAGGATCGAAGTGTCCTCGCGCGCCGACGATCCCGGGCAACCATTGCCGGCGGCCCAGCTCGAAACCATCGCTCTGACTCCCGGCCTGGAGGCGTCGTAATGGCGTGGGCCCCTGGCGTTCGCAATCTCGTCCTCGCCGCCGTCGCCGCAGTCGTCACCAGCGCCGGCGCGGCGGCGGTACTGATGTCTCCGGACGACACGACCCGCAAGATCACCGGAACCAATGCCGCGGCACCGGGCCTTGGCTGGTCGATCGAGGCCGCCGCGATCTACGGCGCGTCCGCCGCCGAGTTCCGCGATCCGGTCGGCGGCACCGAATTCGACTATGCCGGTCCGGGTTTCGTCGACGGCGGTGACACGCTGGTGACGGTGATCGGTGTCGCCGACCACGACGCGATGACATTGGGTGATCCGAAACTCTACGGTTTCGACGCCGCGACCGGTGCGAAGAAGTGGGAGGCCCCCGCGGCCGGTCTCGGCGGTTGCGCCGGCGAACCGGTCGCCGGCATGCTCGTCTGCCATACCGGTTTCTCCGCACAGGATTCCGCGCTCATCGGGTTCGACATCGCCGACGGAACGGTGATCCGCACGCCGCTGGACTGGTCCGTCTTCGCGCTGGCCGCCACCGGAGATCGCCTCTATGTCGCGGAGGGCGACGTCGAATCCGATGATGTGCGGGTGCATTCGGGCAGCATCGCCGACCCCGACGCCCACTGGTCCCGGCCGTTCGCCATGGGCACTTCCTGGGAAGACCTGCCGTGGGATGCGCTCGATGTCACGCACGGCCAGGGCGTGTTCACCCTCGGCGCCGAGGCGGCCGGCTTCGACCTGCGCACCGGCGAAACCAGCTGGACCGCGCGGCTCGACGGATGTTCGCACACCACGCCGGTGACCGACGCCCTCGTTGTGCGCACCGACACCACGTGCGATGAGCACGCGGTCAGCACCACCGACCTACTCGACCGCACCGGCCGCACCCTCGTCAGCACCGACCGCCCAGGCGTGCAGGCGGTGACCTTCGACCGCCCCGCCGACACGACGCCGATCCTGCTGGGCGACGCCGCCTACGACCGCCGCGACGGAAGCCTCCGCTGGACCAGCCCCGACCTGCTCTACACCACACCCGACGGCAGCGCCGTCGACACCACCGCGATCGCCGTTCTGGGTGATATCGCCCTGCTGCACGACCCCGTCGCCGCGACCATGTCCGGCCTTGACCTGCGCACCGGAAAACTCCTGTGGCGCACCCCGTACGACCGCCACGGCACCATCCACGACTCGGACAACGGCCCGGCGGTGTTCACCGACTCGAACGGCATCTACGCCGTCGACCCGGCCACCGGCGACATCGTCTGGGAAACACCGTTTCGCGCCATCGACGCCGACCTCGACGCGCTCGCCGGCGACGGCGAACTCACCGCGACGGGCGACGGCCGCTATGTCTTCGCGTCGGCGCGCACCATGATCGGCCTACGGCCCCTCGACTAGCGGCCGGCGGCCCAGGGCATTGGGGTCTTCCGCGGGCCGCTGGCCATCCTTAGCCTTCGACGTGGTCGGGAATCCGGCACGACTTGGAGGTCATCTTGAAACGAACGTTCGCCGCGGTAGCCGTCACCGCCGCACTCCTGCCGGCGGCCCAGCTCGCCACCTCGGCGCCCGCCGCCGCGGCACCGCGCCAGGCGTTCGTCGACGGCCCGATGCTCGGCTCCGCCGATGTCGGCTGCGGTGCGCACGGATGCACGAGCCCGCTGGTGAAATTCCTGCTGATCGACCTGCCCGTGCTGCTCGGCTCCGGTTCGGCCGGTTCCTAGCGGACCGATCCCCGGGATCGGGGTGTGGCGGCCGAATAGCGACTACTCGGCCAGTGCGGTGCGGAACAACTCCCACGACCGGTGTAGGTCCTGTTCCCAGTACCCCCACGAATGCGTTCCGGTGTCGCGGAAATCGAAGGTGGCGGGAATGGCGAGTTCCTGGAAGCGGTCGCGCAGGCGTTGGGTGCAGACGTTGGTGACTTGTTCCAGCGGTGCGCCGAACACGAGCTGGTAGGCGAGGGAGAGCGGGTCGCCCGCGGCGGGCAGATTGTCGAGCGGGCCGGGTAGGCCGGTGCCGGTGGCGACATAGATGGCGGTGTCGCGCAGGTCGGCGGCGTGCAGGTAGGGGTCTTTGGCGGCCCAGACCTCGCGGCTGGCGCCCCACATGTTCGCCGGATTTCCGCCATTGCTGGCGACCACCGCGGTGATCAGGGCGCGGCCACTCAGATCGCTGGTCTGCACGCACCCGCTGTAGGACCCGATGGCCTGGTACAGGTCAGGAGCTGCGAGAGCCAGCTGGAAGACCGCGGTGCCCGCCATGGAAATTCCGGCGATGGCGTTCTTACCGGTCCCGTGGAAGGCGCTGTCGATGATCGGCGGCAATTCCTCGGTGAGGAATGTGGTCCAGCGTTGTTTGCCCAGCACCGGGTCGTCGGCGCGCCAGTCGGTGAAATAGCTACCGCGCCCGCCCATCGGGACCACGAGGGTCACCTGTTCGGTGGCGAAGAAATCGGCGATATCGGTGGCGTTGGTCCAGTTCCGGTCGGCGCCACCGTCGGCGCCGTTGAGCAGATACAGCACCGGCGCCGGTTCGGAATCGCGAGGCGCCGGACGCACTTTCACGGTGATGTCGGCGTTCATCGCGGTCGAATGCACACGCACATCGAGGAATTCGCCGTCGCCGCGGCTCATCGCGACGATGCGGGACCCATCGGGTGCCTGCTGGGTCGCGGACGGAGTCGGTATCTCGGGCGCGCCCGAGGCAATCGCCGATTCGCCGGCCGTGCACAGCGCGGCGACCACCGTCAAGGGCATCAGCACGCTCATCGCCCGCCACCGGATGCGGCTGGAACCGATGCTCACCGGACACCTCCGAATAGGCCTGTCGCTGGCACCGACGGTAGGGGAGCGTGAGCCGGATGAACGGCGATCGAGGATTTGTTGGGAACCTCGCCAGAACAGCGAGAATCCGGCTGGGTCGCATCACAACGCGCGTGCCGGACTGCCCGCGTCGAGGTTCAGGAACGACTTTCCGCGAGTACGTCGGCCAGCGCGCGGGTGCCTTTCGCGATCTCGGTTGCCATCTCCAGGTCCAGGCGCACTTCGAGATCCGGATCGTCGGCCGCGCCGTCGTGATGGGTGAGACCGGTCTCGTCGATCATGTAGTGGAAGCTCGTGTCGCCGATGTGCACGGTGACCGTCCCGCTCGGCATCACCTCCGCGACGGCCCGCCCGAGCGGCAACGCGAACCAGTGCGCGCGCACCGCGTCGGTGCTGCGGCGCTCGCCCAGCAGCGGCGTCCCCCAGACCGACAGCGCTTCCAGCACCGGGCGCAGTTCCGCGCCGGTATCGGTGAGCTCGTACAGTGCGGTCGTCGCGCGCGGCCCGACCCGGCGCTTGGTGAGAATCCCGTCGCGTTCGAGGTCCTTGAGCCGGGCGGCGAGGACATCGGTGCTGATGCCCGGCAGGTCGGCGAACAGATCGCTGTAACGGCGCGGGCCCGCGGTGAGTTCGCGCACTACCAGCAGATTCCAGCGGTCCCCGACGATCTCGAGCGCGCGGCTCACCGCACAGTGGTGGTCGTAACTTCGGCGTGGCACCCGGCCACTCTAACGCAGGACTTGGAAAATCAAAGTGCATACTTGGGATTTCCAAGTACAGTAGCGGCAGCCGTTTCGAGAAGAGGATGTCCATGCAGGTCAAGCAGTCGAGCAAGTTGTCGGGAGTGTCGTACGAGATTCGCGGCCCGGTGGCCGAGCATGCCGCGCGCCTGGAAGCCGAGGGGCATCACGTCGTCAAACTCAATACTGGCAACCCGCTGCCGTTCGGGTTCGAAGCACCCGACGAGATCTTGCAGGACATCGTGCGGACGCTGCCGAATTCGAGTGGTTACTCGAGTTCCAAAGGGCTGCTGTCGGCTCGGCGCGCGGTCGTGCAGTACTACCAGACGCTCGGACTGCCCGATGTCGACGTCGAGGAGGTATTCCTCGGCAACGGCGTCTCCGAACTGATCATGATGGCCATGACGGCGCTGCTGGAAAACGGCGACGAAGTGCTGGTTCCCGCACCGGATTTCCCGCTGTGGACCGCCGCCACCGCGCTCAACGGCGGCAGGGCCGTGCACTATATGTGCGACGAATCCGCCGACTGGTTCCCCGACGTCGCCGATATCGAGTCCAAGGTCACCGAACGCACCCGCGCGATCGTCATCATCAACCCGAACAACCCCACCGGCGCGGTGTATTCGCAAGAGGTCCTGCGCGAGATCCTGGAAGTGGCGCGGCGCCACAACCTGATCGTGTTCTCCGATGAGATCTACGACAAGATCTACTACGACGGCGGCACCCACACCGCGACCGCCGCCCTTGCCCCCGACCTGCTGTGCCTGACCTTCTCGGGCCTGTCGAAGGGCTACCGCTGCGCCGGTTTCCGGTCCGGCTGGATGGTGGTGTCGGGTCCCACCCAGCACGCCGCGAACTACCTGGAGGGGCTGACCATGCTCGCCGGGCTGCGCCTGTGCGCGAATGTGCCGGGCCAGCAGGTGATTCAGGCCGCGCTCGGCGGGCATCAGAGCATCTACGATCTCACCCTGCCCGGTGGACGGTTGCGTGAGCAGCGCGATCGCGCGTGGGAGGCGCTCAACGCCATCCCGGGCATTTCCTGTGTGAAGCCCAAGGGCGCGCTCTACGCGTTCCCCAAGATCGACCTGGACGTGTACCCGATCGTCGACGACGAGAAGCTGGTGCTCGATCTGCTGCTGCAAGAGAAGCTGCACATCGTGCAGGGCACCGGCTTCAATTGGCCGCGGCCGGATCACTTCCGCATCGTCACCCTGCCGCACGCCGACGACCTCGAGGCCATCATCGAGCGGATCGGGCGGTTCCTGGCCACCTACCGGCAGTAGAGGCCGAGCGAGAACCGGCCGCGGGCCCGCACCGCGATATGTCGACGCGCCGCCGCCTCGATGATCGCGGGTTTGCCGCCGCCCACCCATACGATCGACCCCATGAGCGAGCTGATCGCAGTCAGTGGGGCGACGGGGGCGATCGGGGGACGGGTGGCGCGCCGGCTGGCGGCCGAAGGCATCGAGCAGCGGCTGCTCGGCCGCAATGCCGCCCGGGCGCCGCAGCTGCCCGGCGCGCATTTCGTCGCCGCGGATTACGCCGATCCGGCGAGTGTGCGCGAGGCGCTCGCGGGGGTGGGCACCTTCCTGTTCGTCTCGGCGAGCGAGTCACGCGACCGAGCCGATCAGCAGCGGGCAGTGGTCGGCGCAGCGGTCGACGCCGGTGTGCGCCGCATCGTCTACGTCTCCTTCGTCGGCGCCGCGCCCGAGTGCACCTTCACCTTCGGCCGCGACCACTGGTGGACCGAGCAGGAAATCCGTTCCAGCGGCCTGGATTTCACCTTCCTGCGGGACAACTTCTACCAGGACATGCTGCCCTTGCTGGTCGGCGAGGACGGTGTCATCCGGGGTCCCGCCGGTGACGGCCGGATCGGCGCCGTCGCCCGCGACGATGTCGCCGACGTCGCGACGGCAGTGCTCACCGGCACCGGCCACGACGGCCACACCTACGACGTGACCGGCCCGCGCGCCATCACCCTGACCGAAGCCGCCGCCATGATCACCGACGTGACCGGCCGCACCGTCACCTACCACGCCGAATCCCTGGACGAGGCGTATGCGAGCCGGGCGGGTTACGGCGCCGAGGACTGGGAGGTCGCCGGCTGGGTGAGCTCCTATCAGGCCATGGCCACCGGCGAGCTGGACGTCGTCACCGATACCGTGCCCCGGCTCACCGGCCACCCCGCCAAGGATTTCGCCGAACTGCTGGCCGAAACCGCACCGCACGCGCAGTGAGGATGCCTGCCCGGTTGCTCCCGGATAGCCACGCGCCGAGGACGAACCGCGTAAGCTGACGCCCAGTTGCCGAAGCACTGGCACAGGTGGGCGAGTACCTGCGGATCGCGGTCGCCGAGAGTTTCCCACCGGGTGGGTGGGCGCCGTCGAACGCACTGATCGCCCGCCGCTACCGGGGAGTCGCGCGGCGGAGCCGGATCGCGCCGGGCACCGTGCGGATCCCGAGGGCAAGCGGAAGGTGCGAGCCGAAAGGAGTGTCGCGTTGTGCAGCAGGCGCCGGCCACGGCCCGCCGGCGCGGATGACCGCAGTCGGTAACGCCGAGATGGGATGTGACCATGACCGAGTCCTGGCCCAGTTCGATGAGTTCGTTCGACGACATCTTCCAGCGCTTCTTCGGACCCGGAATGGCGGCCCGGCCGCCGGTGCAACGCACCGATCTGGGCCGGCTGCTCAGCGATAACGCCAAACAACTCGTCGCGACCGCACAGGCCGCGGCCAAGGACTGGCGCAATCCCGAACTCACCCCCGAACACCTGCTCTACGCGGCGACCCTGGTCGAGCCCACCCGCGGCATTCTCACCGAACTCGGCCACGACCCGGACGAGCTGAGCATGAAGATGCGCGACGCCGTCGCCGGGCATCGCGGCGACAACGGCAACGGTAACGGCGCCATCGCGCTCAGCCCCGCCGCCAAACGCGCCATGCGCAATGCGCAGCGCAGCGCCGCCGAAGCAGGCAGCAGCTACATCGGCCCCGAACACATCCTGCTCGGCATCGCCGAAACCGAGACCCCCGCCGCACAGGCCATGGCGGGCGCGCAGCTGCCGGGCACCGACGGGCCGCGTAAGACCAGCGACACCCCCACCCTCGACGAATACGGCCGCGACCTGACCGCCGAAGCGCGGGCGGGCAAGGTGGACCCGGTGGTGGGTCGCGCCGAGGAGATCGAGCAGACCGTCGAGATCCTGTCGCGGCGGCGTAAGAACAATCCGGTGCTCATCGGCGATCCCGGCGTCGGCAAGACCGCCATCGTGGAGGGGCTGGCCCAGCGCATCGTCAACGGGGACGTGCCGACCACCCTCGCCGATCGCCGCGTCGTCGCCCTCGATGTCGGCTCGCTGGTCGCGGGCAGCAAATACCGCGGCGAGTTCGAGGAACGGCTGACCAAGATCCTCGACGAGGTGCGCGCCCATTCCGACGAACTGGTGGTCTTCATCGACGAACTGCACACCATCGTCGGCGCGGGCAGCGGCTCGGAAGGGTCGATGGACGCGGGCAACCTGCTCAAGCCGGCCCTCGCGCGCGGCGAACTGCACGCCATCGGCGCCACCACCATCGACGAATACCGCCGCCACATCGAAAAGGACGCCGCCCTCGAGCGTCGCTTCCAGCCGGTGATGGTGTCCGAACCGTCGGTGGCCGACACCATCGAGATCCTGCGCGGACTCGCCGACGTCTACGAAGAACACCACCAGGTGCACTACACCGACGAATCGCTGATCGCCGCCGCCGAACTGTCGGACCGCTATCTCACCGACCGGTTCATGCCCGACAAGGCGATCGACATGATCGATCAGGCCGGCGCGCGGGTGCGGTTGCGGACCCGCACCCCCGATCCCGACGTGCGCGAACGCGAGGAGGAGGTGGCGCGGTTGCGCCGGGAGAAGGACGCCGCCGTCGCCGCCGAGGACTACGAGAAGGCCAAGGAACTCAAATCCGAGATCGCGGTCGCCGAAGAACAACTCGCCGACGCCGGGCACACCGAAGAACCGCAGGTCACCGTCACCGATATCGCCGAGGTAATCTCCCGCCAGACCGGCATCCCGGTGTCCGAACTGACCACCGAGGAACGTCAGCGGCTGCTCGGGCTCGAGGATGTGCTGCACAAACGGGTGATCGGTCAGGACGAAGCCATCGTCGCGGTCGCCGAAGCGGTGCGCCGGGCGCGGGCGGGGCTCAAGGACCCCAACCGGCCCATCGGTTCGTTCCTGTTCCTCGGACCCACCGGAGTCGGCAAAACCGAACTGGCCAAAGCGCTGGCCGAGGCCGTCTTCGGCGACGAGGACCGGCTCATCCGCTTCGACATGAGCGAGTTCCAGGAAAAGCACACCGTCTCGCGGCTGGTCGGCGCCCCACCCGGATACGTGGGCTACGACGACGCGGCCCAGCTCACCGACAAGGTTCGCCGTCAGCCGTATTCGGTGATCCTGTTCGACGAGATCGATAAGGCGCATCCCGATGTGTTCAACGTGCTGCTGCAACTGCTCGACGACGGCCGGGTCACCGATTCCAAGGGCCGCACGGTGGACTTCAAGAACACCATCGTGATCATGACCAGCAATATCGGCTCCGACCTGATCCTGTCCGCGCCGGACGGTGATCTGGACTCCATCACCCCGACCTTGAACGAGCGGCTGCGGTCACACTTCCGGCCCGAATTCCTCAACCGCATCGACGACACCATCGTCTTCCACCGGCTCGATCAGACCCAGATCCACCGCATCGTCGACCTGGTGCTCGACGGCACCCGCAGGCTGCTGCACGCCCAGGACATCGACCTCGACGTCACCGAACCGGCCGTCGACTGGCTGGCCGAACACGGCTACCAACCCGAATTCGGTGCGCGGCCGCTGCGCCGCACCGTGCAGAAGGAAGTGGACAACAAGCTGTCGCGACTGCTGCTCGACGGCGATCTGAAGCCCGGTGACACCGTGCGTTTGGATGCCGATGGCGGTGGTCTGCAATTGGCGGCGGTCGAGCGCCGTGGCGCGAAAACCGTGGAGGCAGCGCCGTAATACCAGTGCGCTGACCGGCATTCGATTCGCGGCACGCCGACCGGGCGGGGCTGCCTCGCAGGTCGGCGGGTCGCGCCCACCCGCTGTCGTCGGCCGTCATGGCGTCCTCGCGCGTCATCGGTAGCCTGTGCGTTGGACGTCCTGACGACCAACGACAAGGAGTTTTCGCCTTGGAGGATGTATTACGGCCGCTCATCGTCTTCTGCGGGACCATCGCGCTCACCGTGGTTGCCGGTCTGCTCTTCGATCGGCTGATGCGCTTTTCCGCACGTAAGCGCCCGGACACCCGGCTACCACTGCTGCTGCGGCGGGTGCGGATGCCGTTGCAGGTCTTGCTCGGTGCGGTGGCGCTGCACGCGACCTACCCGTTGGCGGAGCTGGAATTACGCCAGGATGCGGTGATCCGCAATGTGCTGGCCACGATGGCGATCATGGCCGCGGTGTGGCTGGTGATCCGGGCCGCCGACGCGGTGGCCGACAACACGTTGAGCCGCTACGCCCAGCGCACCCGTGACGTGGCGCGGGTGCGGCAGCTGCGCACCCAGCTCGCGCTGGTGCGGCGCATCGTCACTTCGGTGCTGGTGGTGACCACGGCAGCAGTGGCGATCCTGCTGCTGTTTCCCGGCCTACGCACGCTCGGCACCTCGCTGCTGGCCTCGGCCGGTGTGATCGGCATCATCGCCGGTGTGGCCGCGCAGTCGACGTTGAGCAACCTGATGGCGGGCCTGCAGATCGCGTTCGGCGACTCGGTGAAGATCGGCGACACCGTCGTGGTGGAGGGGGAGATGGGCACCGTCGAGGAGATCACCCTCGCGTTCCTGACGGTGCGGATCTGGGACGACCGCAGGCTGACGATGCCGGTGTCCTATTTCAACAGCAAGCCGTACGAGAACTGGTCGCGCGGTGGCTCAGAACTCACCGGCACGGTGTTCCTGCACCTGGATCACAGCACGCCGGTGCCGCTGCTGCGCGAACACCTGCACGAATATCTGAAGCAGCGGCCCGATTGGGACGGCCGCTCGTGGAATCTGCTGGTCACCGACTCGACCCCGACCAATATCGTGGTGCGCGCGGCGATGTCGGCCGCCGATTCCGATGACGTATGGACGTTGCGGTGCGCGGTGCGTGAGGAGCTGCTCGACTGGCTCGGCCGCAATCACCCCTACGCCCTGCCGAAGATCTCCACCGCGATCGCCGGCCCCGAGGACGAGCGGATCCCGGCCCTGGCCGGAGCCGGGGGAGTGTGGGCAGGAACGGACGGCAAGGACGGTTACCGCGGCTGACCTGACGCGAGGCGTCGGGGCACTGGTCCCGCGTCATGGCGTACCACCGGGATTCGCTTCACCGCGGCCCGTCGTGCTCGCCGGGCGGTGATGGTTGCGCTGCGCGATTCCCGCCGGTTGTCGTCTGTTCCGCGCGAGCGATGTTCCCGCCGGTCCCCTCGGCATCGGGCCGCCACGCCTCGACGACACCGGGGCGCCCGTCTTCCAGCACGAATGCCGCCCGCGTTTCGATCGGCGCGCCGGGCCGGCGTACGTACGGCAGCACCCGGAAGTCGCTGCGCCACAGCTGTTGATCGAGTTCGACCCGCACATACCCGCGCTGCCCGTTGTAGAACTTCATATCCGGGTTCGCGTCGAGGAGCAGGCGGCCCCGGTGCGGGAGGTCGGCGCCGTCACCGCCGGTGCTGATGGAGGTGCCGGTGAACTCGGCGGCCACCACCGGCGTTGCCGGATCGGCGGGGTCGCGGCGCAGATCGGCGGCGTAGTTCTCGTGCCGGTCTCCGGTGATGACGACGAGGTTGCGGACCCCTTGATCGGCGGCGGCCCCGAGTACCGCCGCGCGCTCGGCGACGTAGCCGTCCCATGCGTCGGTGCCGACGTCGAGGTCGGGGCCGGGGTCGTAATCGCTCTGGCTCATGGCGACCTGGTTGCCGATGATCTGCCACCGCGCCGGCGACCGGCCGAAGCCGTCGATCAGCCAATCCCGTTGCGGGCGGCCGAGGATGGTGCGGTCGGCATCGAAACGGTGCGCGCAATCGGTGACCAGGCCGCCGTCACCGCAGACCTGCCGATCCCGGTACTGACGGGTGTCGAGCATGGTGAACTCGGCGAGATCGCCGAAAGCGTAGCGCCGGTGCAGGCGCATATCCGGCCCGGACGGCAGCTGCGCCGAGCGCAGCGGGAGATGTTCGTAGAGTGCTTGGAAGGCGGCCGCCCGGCGGGTGCGAAACAGTGCCGGGATGCGGTAGATATCGATGCCGAGGCCGGGCGCGTCGGCGGCCCAATTGTTGTCGACCTCATGGTCGTCCATGGTGACCAGCCACGGGAAGGCGGCGTGCGCGGCCTGCAACGGCTGCTCGGATTTGGCTTGGGCATACAGCAATCGGTAGCCGGCCAGATCGTAGGCCTCGTCGCGCAGCTGCGGCGGGATCGTCGCGCCCTCGCGGCCGAGGCGCCAGGACTTCTCGTAGATGTAGTCGCCCAGATGCACCACCAGATCCAGGTCTTCGGCGCTCATGTGGTCGTAGGCGGTGTAGTAGCCCGAACTCCACGACTGGCAGGATGCGAACGCGAACCGCATGCGTGACATCTGCTGCCCGAGCGCCGGCGCGGTGCGGGTGCGACCGACCGGGGAGGTGGCCGAACCCGCCCGGAATCGGTAGTAGTACCAGCGATCGGCGGCCAAACCGCGAACTTCCGGATGCACGCTGTGCCCGAGCTCGCGCGTGGCCACCGCCGTCCCGCGGCTGACCACCCGGCGGAACTGTTCGTCCTCGGCGACTTCGTAGTCCACGCTCACCGGCGCCAGCGGCGTGCCGCCGAGACCGTCGGGCGCGAGCGGATCCGGTGCCAGCCGCGTCCACAGCACCACGCCGTCCGGCGTGGGATCGCCCGAGGCGACACCAAGGGAGAACGGGTCGCCCAGCCAGCGCGGCGCCGGGAAGCGCGCACTGCTCGCCGCCGCGGCTCCGGCCAGCACCGTCGCGGTTCCGGCGGCACCGATACGCAGTAACTGCCGACGAGACAGATCCATGCCGTCCAGCATGCCCTGATCCGCCCGCCGCGGGAACGCGGCAGGCCGCCCGCCGCCTCGCCGGGGCTGCCGGGAGAGGTGGCCCGGGTGTCGTCCGCTCTCCGGGACACGCACTGTTTCCACACGGTGGTCCCGGCTAGGTTCAGCCCACGCAGGTAGTGCGTCTCGGCAGCGACCGAGCACAGCCGACAAGGAGGACATCGATGTCCGTTTCACCGTCGCCGGAAACGCTGGACGCCGATCTGGCGCGTCGCCTGGCCAGGATGGAGGCCGTCGAGTCGATCAAGGCGCTCAAGCACCGGTATTTCCGGGCCTGTGATGCCAAGGACCCGAAGGGTTTCCGTGACTGCTTCATCGCCGCGGGCTCGGCGCTGGACTACGGCGAGCTCGGCGCCTTCGACGCGGATGGCATGGCCGCGGTCTTCGAATCCATCGCCCTGAAGCAGGTCGACGGCAAACACGTCATCCTCGATATGCACCACGGCCTGCACCCCGACATCACGATCATCGACGACACCACCGCCGCGGGCCGGTGGACCCTGCAATTCCGGCAGGTGAACCTGGTCGAGAAGACCGAAACCGTCTCCACCGGCGAATACTCCGACGAATACGTCATCGAGAACGGCGCTTGGAAGATCGCGACCTGCCGCTTCGATCGGATCTGGTCGATCACCCGGCCGATCGACGATTCCTGCCGCATCACGCAGTAGGCGAGGACCCGAGCCCGGCCCGACGAGCGCTATCCGAGTGCGCCGACCACCGCTCGGGTCGCATCGGCGACCAACTCGTTATCGGGTTCGGCATCCTGCTCGGACTTCGTCGTCAGCACCGCGATGACGATCGGCGCGCGTCCGGGCGGCCAGGCCACAGCGACATCGAGTGCCGATCCGTAGGCCGGGGATCCGGTTTTGTCGCCGACGGTCCAGTCCGCGGGTAGCCCCGCGCGGATCCGGGTGCCGCCGGTGGTGTTGGCGACCAGCCACGACGTCAACTGGGCGCGTTCGGGTTCGCCGAGGACGTCGTCGACGACCAGCGCCCGGTAATCGGCGGCGAGAGCGGCCGGGGTGGTGGTGTCGCGTTCATCGCCGGGGATGGCGGTGTTCAGCTCGGTCTCCCAGCGGTCCAGCCGGGACGTGTCGTCGCCGAGGGAGCGCAGGAACGCGGTGAAGCCCTGCGGACCGCCGAGCAATTTCAGCAGCTGATTGCCCGCCGTGTTGTCGGAGACGGTGATGGCGGCATCACACAGCTCGGCGACGGTCATGCCGGTTTCGACCCGGGTTTCGGTCACCGGTGAATACTCGACCAATTCCGCGGCGGAGAAGTGGATCACCTGATCGAAGTAGCCCGTCGACAACGGATGCTCACGAAGCAGCGCGCCGCAGGCCAAACCCTTGAAGGTGGATGCCATCGGGAAACGTTCGTGCTCGCGGTGGGCGACCGTGCGCTCGGAGCCGGTGTCGACGGCGAACACGCCCACGCGGGCTCCCGCGGTCGTCTCCAGTTCGGCGAACCGGGGTCCGGCCACCGCCGAGGTGGTCACCGTGCCGGTGCTGGAAGTGGTAGCGGAACCGGAGCCGGAGTCGCAGGCCGCGATCGACGTCAGCGCGCTGACAGCGAGTGCGGCGGCGAGCATGCGCTTGCGGTCGGGCCGGCGGAAGGTGAGAACTGAGAAAGTCACCGCTGAAGGACACCACCGCGACGATCGTCGCAGCCAATAGCGGTCACCGGCTGCGCCGAGTCGCGTTCGATATCGCCGCAGTTCGTCAACCCTTTTTGCGGACAGATGCACACCGCCAACGGGCGATGGAACCGGGATGAAGCGACCAACTGGTTCAATGACCGCCATGGACCTCATCCGCCACCTGCGCTTCTTCGTCGCCGTCGCGGACGAGGGGCATTTCGGGAGGGCGGCGGCCGCGTTGGAGATGACCCAGCCACCGGTTTCGCAGGGTTTGCGGCGACTCGAACAGTTCCTCGGTGTCGAACTGGTGCACCGCACGCCGCAGGGGGCGGTGCTCACCTCCGCCGGACGGCACCTGCTGCCGCGCTCGCGGCTGCTGGTGGACGACGCCGAACGGCTGCTGGCCGAATCCCAGCGCATCGCTCACGCCCGCGGCGACATCCACTGGGGTGTGGCCGCGGCCCTACCGGATGCGCTGGTGACCGCCTGCGTGACGGCATTGCGTGGCTCCGCCGGCCCCGATGCGACCGTCACCACGACGGTCGGGTCGACCGCGGACCTGCTCGGGGACCTGCGAGCCGGCCTCTGCGATGTGGCGGTCATCGACCATCCGGCCTTGGTCGACGGCGTCGAGGCCGGGCCGGTGATCAAGATCCCGCGGTGGCTGGTGGTGCCGTCGGATCATCGCAGCGCCACCGCCGAACGCCCCACCTTCCGCATGCTCGCCGACCTGGCGTTCGCGCATCCGCCGCGCGCGGGCAATCCGCCCGCCATCGACACCGTGCTCGACCTGCTGCGGGAACGCGGGCTCGACGTGCGACTCGGCACCGCCCGCGACGATCGTGCGGTGCTGGCCGCGGTCGCCGCCGGAGCCAGTTTCGGGCTCACCGCGATGGCGCCGACTCCCACTCCGGGCGTGACCTGGTTGACCATGGCCCCGCAGGCCCTCGCGTTACGGGTTCGGGTGGTCCACCGCCCCGACGCGCAGCCGCACGCCGCCGCACTCGACCGGGTGCTGTACCGGGAGCGGTTGCGGTGAGCCGCGCCCGATCCGGTTCGCGGTGGCCGGGCGCGGATGCCGGCGGCGAGGTCACCGAACGGATCCGGGCGGTCTTCGCCGACGCCGGCTGCACCGGATGGTTGCACGCTCGCCGGTGCGGTGGCGCGGCGGAGATCTCGATCGACGGCCGTGATCGTGTGGTCACCGCCTCGGTCTACAAACTCGTGTTGTTCGTGGCGTTCTGCCGGCGGGTCGACGCCGGGCTGATCGATCCACGGGCACAGCTCACCGTGCACCCGGCCGACTGCACTCCCGGCCCCACCGGCATTGCCGCACTGCACGATCCGGTGACGATGAGCCGCCGCGATCTGGCCACCTCGATGATGACGGTCTCCGACAATGCCGCCGCCGACGTCCTGCTCGGCGAGATCGGTCTCGGCGCGGTCGAGGACCTGCTGGACGAACTGGGGCTCACCGAGACCCGGATCGTCGGCGGCACCGCCGACGTGCACCGCAGCCTGGTCCGCGACACCGATACCCACAGCACCGCCGAGGCCTTTGCCGCGCTCGCCGACAACGACGAGGCCTGGTCGGTCTCGGCCTACGACCCCTCCTACGCCAGCGCCACCACCCCGGAGGAGATGACCCGGTTTCTGCACCTGGTCTGGGCGGGCGGCGTACTGTCGCCGGAGCAGACCGGATTCGTGCGCGCGGTGATGCGCAAGCAGGTGTGGCCGCATCGCATCGCGGCGGCGTTTCCGCATCGGGGCGTCAGCGTGGCGGGCAAGACCGGCACCATCGGCGTCATCCGCAACGAGGTCGCCGTGGTGGAGTTTCCTGGCGAGTATCCGGTAGCGGTCGCGGTGTTCACCCGGGCGGCGCGGGCCGACCCGCAGCTGGCCGTCGTCGATGCCGCCATCGCCGAAGCCGCCCGGATCGCCGTGACCGCGTTGCGGCACCCACTCACGCAGGACTGACGCGGTTCGATCGGCAGCACCCGACGTCTGCTAAACAGGTATTACTAAATCCTGTTCACAAACCCGGTTCCTGTGATCTAATCGGTGGTGGAACGTGTTCTACACAACGCTGTGAGGTCTGCACCGGAGCAGGCCGCAAGGAGGTACTCGTGGCCGCACCGTCCATCCCCGCCGGGTTCGATTTCACCGACCCCGACCTGTACGCCCAGCGCTTGCCGATCGAGGAATTCGCCGAGCTGCGCCGGGTGGCACCGGTGTGGTGGTGCCCGCAGGAGAAGGGCCGCAGCGGGTTCGACGACGGCGGCTACTGGGTGGTCACCAAGCTCGACGACATCAAGGAGATCTCGAAGAACCCCGACCTGTTCTCCTCGGAGGAGAACACCGCGATCATCCGCTTCAACGGCGACATCGCCCGCGAAGAGATCGAAATGCTGCGCATGCTCATGCTCAACATGGATCCGCCGAACCACACCAAGATGCGCCGGATCGTGTCCAAGGGCTTCACCCCGCGTGCGGTCAACAGCCTGCGCGAGGCCCTCACCGAGCGCGCCGAGCGCATCGTGCACGAGGCCAAGAAGGAGGGCCGCGGCGATTTCGTCCAGCAGATCGCCTGCGAGCTGCCGCTGCAGGCCATTGCCGAGCTGATCGGCGTGCCGCAGGAAGATCGCGGCAAGATCTTCGACTGGACCAACCAGATGATCTCCTACGACGACCCGGATTTCGAGGGCGACCACAAGATGGCCACCGCCGAGGTCATGGGCTACGCCTGGAACCTGGCCGAGGAAAAGCGCAAGTGTCCGATGGACGACATCGTGACCACGCTGGTCAATGCCGACCTCGACGGTGAGGCGCTCGGCTCCGACGAATTCGCCTGGTTCGTCATCCTGCTCGCGGTGGCGGGCAACGAGACCACCCGCAATGCCATCACCCACGGCATGAAGGCCTTCGTCGACAACCCCGACCAGTGGGAGCTGTACAAGGAGCAGCGTCCGCGCACCGCGCCCGACGAGATCGTCCGCTGGGCCACTCCGGTCACCGCCTTCCAGCGCACCGCGACGGCCGACACCGAGCTCGGCGGCCAGCAGATCAAGAAGGGCCAGCGCATCGGCATGTTCTACAGCGCGGCCAACTTCGACCCGGCCTCGTTCGAGGATCCGTTCCAGTTCAACGTCCTGCGCAATCCCAACCCGCACGTCGGCTTCGGCGGCACCGGCACCCACTTCTGCGTCGGCGCCAATCTGGCCCGGCTCGAAATCGATCTGATGTTCAACGCCATCGCCGATGTGATGCCGAACCTGCGCGAGCTGTCGGAGCCGGTGCGGCTGCGCTCGGGCTGGCTCAACGGCATCAAGCGTTGGGAAGTCGCCTACGAGTGAACACCGGGCGCGCATGAGCACGATGCGCGCATGAGCGACGCGGCACCGTTCCCTGGGCGGTGCCGCGTTCGCGTGTGTACGTCTCGAACCGGCCGTGGCGTGCCCGCATCGGCCAGAGTGATGGGCGGCCCGCGGGCGAGCTACTGTCACGAGGAGCCCGGTCCGGCCCCGGGCCGGAAACAGTGGAGGTGGAACCCGGATGTTGTCGACAGCGTGGTCACGCACGATGGGCCTGCGGGTTCCGATCGTGAACGCGCCCATGGGCGGCGTGGCCGGCGGCAGGCTGGCCGCCGCTGTCACCGCGGCCGGTGGACTCGGCATGATCGGGATGGGCAGCGCCGGCTCGGCGGCACGGCTGTCGGCCGAACTGGAACAGCTCGGGACCGACCCCGGGCCGTTCGGGATCGGGATGATCGACTGGGTCCTCGACCGTGAACCGGATCTGTTCGACACCGCCCTCGCGGCGCGCCCCGCACTGATCTCGATCAGTTTCACCGCCGATCTGTCCTGGGTCGAGCGGGTGCACGCGGCCGGGATCCGCGCCGCCACCCAGGTCTACGATCGTGAGCAGGCGTTGCGGGCCGAGGCCGCGGGCATCGACGTCATCGTGGCCAGGGGAGCCGAAGGCGGCGGTCACGGCGAGCCCACGCTGGCGACACTGCCGTTGCTCGAAATCGTCTGCGAGGCCGTCGAGGTGCCGGTGCTGGCGGCCGGCGGGATCGCCACCGGTCATGCGCTGGCCGCGGTGCTCGGCGCCGGCGCGGCCGGAGCCTGGCTCGGTACTCGGCTGGCCGTGTGCCCGGAAGCGCTCACGACCGAACGCGCGCGAGCGGCGTTGCTGCGCGCCGACGCGACCGACACCATCACCACCCGCGTCTTCGATATCGGCCAGGGCCTGCCGTGGCCGGCACGCTATCCGGCGCGCGTGCTGCGCAACGACTTCACCGACCGATGGGAGGGCGCCGAAGCCGCGTTGGCCGCCGACCCGCGCGCCCGCGCGGAACTGGCCGCCGCCATCGACGCCGACGATCCGCGGCTCGAGCCGATCGACGCAGGCCAGGGCATCGGCCTGGTCACCAGCAGTCAGCCGGTCGCGGAGGTGTTCGACGACATCTGCACCGCCGCCGCGCGGTATCTCACCGCCCGGTCCACCATCGCCGAGTCCGACGCCGTCACGGGCTGATCCGCCCGGCGATGCGGTGTCAGAAACCCATCGCGGCCAGTCGCGGCAGCTCGCCGGTGCGGCAGCCTTCGATCACGAACGCCTCGTGCTCGACCAGCGGTTCGGGCAGTTTCTCGATCGGCCACCAGCGCAGGTCGGCGGCCTTGTCCGGCTCCATCAGCCGTGGCTCACCGCGCCAGGTGCGGCATTCGAGGAAGAAGTCGACCCGGTGGTCGATATCCGCGGCGCCGTCGCCGTAGCGGCGGTGCAGCACGGTGAGCGGCGACAGATCCGACGGAGCGACGTCGACGCCGAGTTCTTCGGCGGCCTCGCGCGCGCCCGCGGTGAACACCGACTCGCCGAGCTCGACGTGCCCGGCCGCCGCGTGCGCCCAGAATCCGTCCATGAAGCCGGTGTTGTGCCGCAATTGCAGCAGCACTTCCTCACCGTCGGCGGTGTTCCGCCGCAACAGCACGTACACGGCAGGCACCAGCCGGAATCGCTCGGTCACTCACGCAGGGTAGCGAAATGCCGGGACGCCACGCCTCGTCGCCGGCCCGGGTGCGCGAAGATGGGTCGGTGACCTCCGATAACGACCGGCCGGGCCCGCCCGGGACCAGTGCCTCCATCCTGGTGCTGACGCTCGCGCGCCGGGTGGAGTCCGAGCTGAACGCCGCGCTCGCGCCATTGGATCTCACCGTCGGCAGACTCGGGCTGCTCGGCCATATTTCCGGCGTGCCCGGTGCGTCGTTCAGTGAGTTGGCGCGCATGTCGGGCATCAGTGTGCAGAGCGTGCACACAGCGGTGAAGACGCTGGCAGGCGCCGGACTGGTCCGCGATCGCACCGCGCGTGCGGGTTCGGCGTCGACGATCGAGCTGACGGCGAAAGGGAAACGCCTGCTCGAACAGGCGCGGACGGCGGTGGCGACGGTGGACGACACCATGTTCGGCCCGGAGGCCGACCCGATCCAGCGCAAGATCGGGTCGGCGGTGATAGCGGCGTTCTCCGAAGCGATGTCGTCCTGAGCGGCGGGGTGTGAGCTGCGCCACTCGTGCTTCAGCCTGATTGAAGGATGTGGCTATTCTTCAACCAGTCTGAAGGGTGGAGTCGATGGTGGAGCATGTGTTGTTGTCGGTGCACGTTCTCGCGGGCATCGTGTTCGTCGGTGGTTCGGCCATCGCGACGAGTCTGTTTCCGCGTTACGCGCCTGTCGTCGGCGGTGCGGCAGCAGCCGACCAGTCGTCGGTGCGAAACTCCGCGGTGGCGAGCGCATTACACCGGATCACGGGCGGGTACGCGGCCTGCGCGATCATCGTGCCGGTCGTCGGCATCGTGCTCGCGGCGGTGCAGCAGCGGATGGGGGAGGGGTGGATCACCGCGGCCATGATCCTCACCGCGGTCGCCGGCGGGCTGCTCGGAGCACAGATCTACCCATTGCAGCGCGAGGCGTTGCGCACCCCGGACGACGGGCGGCGCCTGCGCACCCTGTCGATGCTGGCCGGGATCTACAACCTGCTGTGGACCGTCGTGGTGGTGCTCATGATCGTGCGGCCCACCTGATCGTCGTCCTCGGGCAGCACCCGCGGCGCCGGGGTGAGGGTCGCGGGCGGCCGGTGATCGCGGTGCCCGCCCGCCGGGAATTGGGCCGCGAGAAGTTTTGCGCTGCGGTTCATCTCGTCGGCGACGATCGGCATGATCTTGGAATAGTCGGTGCCGTTGCGGGCGGCGCCGGTGTAGCAGGTTTCCAGGGTGACCACTGTCGGTGAGTTCCTGGCCTCGGTCAAGGAAATCGAATACGTGAAATGGTTACCGGTGAGTCCTATGCCGCTGAGTTCCAGTCGTTCGAACGGGATGCATTCGGTGACGGTGAGATCGAGTTCGTGGATGATGCTGGCGATGGTGGTCTGGGCGCGGACGGTGACGCCGAGGGCGAATGTCGCTGGGACCGCACCGATCCAGAAGTCATGGTTCGGCACCCATGCCTTCAATTGGTCCGGACGCGAGATCAACGCCCACACTTTTTCTCTTGTCGCGTTCACCGCGCAGGATGCGCTACTGCGGGCCAGGGCCACGGCTCTGCCTCTCCATCGACTGGGAGTTGAAGGTTACAGCATCCGGTAGGCGCAGAGAGCCGGACTCGCCATATTTCGTGCGGGTGGATTACGAACTGGGCGAGCAGAATTCGAATTCTCCGAATGCCATTGTGCGAATGCAAGAACATTTGCACCGTGCAGGTGCAATTGACGTTTTCGCCCGGCGAACTCCGGGCGTCCGCGCCGGGGCCCGTGCGCGGTGTCAGCCGGTCGAATCCCGGCCGACATCGAACCTCTCGACATACACCGCTTTCGCCTCGTCGACCACGGTTTCGTCGATCCGTGCCAGCGGCCTGGCCCGTACGAGGATCGGCTCGTGGTCGGGCCCGCGCCCGACGACCGTACCGGTCAACAGCCATGGATAACGTCCGCCCGGCTCGCCGACCTCGGCGTACTTGCACAGCCTGCGCGCCACCCACTCGCGAGCCGGCCGCGGCCACCAGTTCTCCGGCACCACGGTCGTCACCGACAGGCCGGGCAGGTCGACCCCTGCTTCGAAATCGCGACTCGGCCCGGATCGGCGGTCGGCCCACGGCCCTTCGGAATACCGCAGATAGATCTGGTCGTGACCGAGGATGAACTCGGTGAGCTGGTCGAGATCCTGCAACCGGGGCAGGTCGTCCTCGGCGGCGTCGATCAGAATCGGGGCGTCGTGCCCGGAATCGGAATCCATCGCCGGCGCCTAATCGATCTGCTTCCGTTCGAGCGGGCGGGTGGCCGGGCCCTGGATGACGGCGCCGTCGATGGTGAATCGCGAACCGTGACAGGGACATTCCCAGGTGCGCTCGGCATCGTTGAAGGCCACCAGACACCCGAGATGGGTGCAGGTCGCCGAGACGGCGTGCACATCGCCGTTCTCGTCGCGGTAGACCGCGCACGGCGAGCCCGACACCCGGACGACCGCGCCGGTGCTGGGC
>NZ_BAFY01000130.1 GCF_000308555.1 Nocardia cyriacigeorgica NBRC 100375
CCGGCCATCACGGGCGCGAGCTGCTGGACCCGCTGTGCGCCCGGCTGCCGAGCCTGCTCGATCTCAACGGGGTCGCCTTGCTGGTGCAGTCGGCGGTCAGCGGACCGCACATCACGGTGTCGCGGTTGAAAGCCGGCGGGTTGAAGGCGGCCGTGGTGGCGCGTACCCGAATCCCGTTCGGGCCGATCATGCGCTCGCGGGCGGACTGGCTGGCCGAGCAGGGACTCATCGAACCCGGTCAGCGACATGAGGAATTGGTGGTGATCCGTGCCGACCGAACCAAACCCTGAACCCACCCGCGTGCGGTTCACCGCCGACGGCCCCGCTCTCGTCGAGGGCCCCGTCGAGCTGATCACCGCCGACGGGCGTACCGTGCGCTCGGACCGATTCCAGGTCGCGATCTGCCTGTGCAAACGATCCAAGTGCTACCCGCTGTGCGATACCAGCCATCGCAGGCACCGACGGCGATAGCGGCAGGCCGGGTCCGTCCCCGGCGGTGATCTCGTTCCGGCGCGACATCGTCGGCGCGTCGATCGAGCAGTGACACCGCCTGTCCCGGCGGCCGCCCCATGTCGGGGCCGCCGGGGGCGTCGCCGGGCCGGGGGGCGAGTCGACGCCGTTGTCGAGCACTGCTGCTCCGGCCGGCATTCAGGGAGTTACCTCGGGCGGGTCGGCGCCGGTTTCTCGACGCCCGAACCTGCCTACAGTGGCGTAATTCCCGGACCGGCCGGAGTGAAACAGGCGTCCGGGCAATCTATTTCCGGCGTCGAGCCGCCGTCTTGCGGCGATTGGTCTTCTCGATGGCGTCGATGAGTTCGGACTTGGTCATCTTCCATCGACCTGTGATCTCCAGCCGCCCCGCCACATTGATCAGATGCTTCTTGGTCGCATTCGCGTTCACGCCCTCGGCGGTATCGCCCTTCGCGTTCGGCCCACCGCTCTCGGCCCGCTGGTCGGACGGTCCACGATGCTCCTTCGGCTCCCAATGGTCGCCGATCTTCTCGTAGCTGTGCTTGAGCGCGCTGTAGGCCACCCGATACGCGCGCGATTCGCTGCCGTATTCCTCGAGGGCGGCATCGTGCGCCTTGGCGAAGGTTCGCTGCGCCTTCTCACTCGAACGCTGCACCGTGCTCGGCAACTCGGAGCGCTTGGCTTCACCGCGTGCGGTTGTCTTCGGCATCGCAGAGCTCCTTCCTGGTCTTTCGGCGTCCGGCCCGGCGTCACCGGCCGGACAGCTCCGGTATCGATGGCGTACCCGGTGCCCTGCCGCCGAATCCCGGGCCCGCGGCGGCAGGGTGAGCACGCCGGACCGGCCGACGGCCCCGCACCGGGTGCATGAGCCGGACCGCTGCGGGTACGCCGCAATCAGGTCCACCAGGTCATCGCAGGTGAGCGCGAGGAAAAGCATGCCGGTACGTCGCACACATTCCACGGGCAATGCTCGGCCGCGGCGTGCGGGCCACCGGCGCGGCAGCACGCCCGCGGGCGCCGATCACGACACCTGGAACTGGCATGCCCGAGCCGAGACCCCCACCCAGCGACTGGACCGGAATTGGGCGCATCTGCTGCAGGAGCTGCGTGTGTTGCAGACCGGCGTCCAATTGCTGACCGGTTTCCTGATGATCCTGCCGTTCCAGTCGTCGTTCGATTCGCTCGATGCCGGTATGCGGGCGGTGTATCTGGTCACCGCGGGCGCGGCGGTGGGCGGCACGATTTTCCTGGTGGCGCCGGTGTCGTGGCATCGGCTGCTGTTTCGCAGGCACCGGTTGCAGACCATCGTGACCGCGGCCCACCGGTGCACGCTGGCGGGTCTGGCGCTCCTGGGTGTGGCGATGTGCGGGGTGACGACGCTGATCGTCGACGTCGTCGTCGGGCCCGTCGCGGCCATCGTCACCGGGGCCGCGACGGCGGTGGTGTTCGTCGCGGTGTGGCTGGTGGCGCCGATGCGCAGGCGATTGGGCGAAATGGGCGCGGCCCGCGGCACCGTCGCTCAACGTCACGGCCGCTGATTCGCCACGGGCAGCAATGGACCCGGCACGCCCGCGCCTCCCCGAGGGGTCCAGGAGGCGCGGCGACGCCGGGTCCGTCAGGCTGCCGCTACCCGCGGCAACCCTTGGCATCTGGTGGCCGGCGGTCAGTGACCGCCGTGGCTGTGCTGCCCACCGCGTGCCTTCGCTTCGGTCGGCTGAGCTTGTGCGCCCTTGCGACCTGCCTCGCTCGGATCGGCGGCATTGCGCTCGCCGAAGCTACCCGTGCTGGCCTGGCCGCCGCGGCGGGCCTGCTCCTCCGTGTCCGGACGATTGCCGAACTGCCCAGGATTCTTGGAGTCTGCCATCTCGTACTCCTTTCTGGTCTGAGACCGTCACCGGCCTCGAGGGGTGCGATTCCCGGTCCACGACCGGCTAATCACCGATGCCGCGACTTTTTCTCCGCCGATCCGCACCGGCGAACCGGTTGTCCGGCACCAGGACTCGCCGCCGGCGAATGACCTGCGCGGATACGGGTAGCCCGGCATCATGCGCGCCCTCACCGTGGATCCGACCCGTTCCGGCTCACTGCGCCTGGACGAGCTTGCCGACCCCGAACCCGGCCCGGGTGAACTTCTGGTCGACGGACTCGCGGTCGGCGTATGCGGCACCGACCGCGAGATCGCCGACGGCGCCTACGGGTGGCCGCCGCCGGGTCAGGACCGGCTGATCCTCGGGCATGAATCCCTCGGCCGGGTGCGCAGCGCACCGGAGGACTCGGACTTCGCCGCGGGCGACCTCGTGGTCGCGGTGGTGCGCCGCCCCGACCCGGTGCCCTGCGGGGCGTGCGCCCGCGGCGAATTCGACAACTGCCGCAACGGCCGCTACACCGAACACGGCATCAAGGAACTCGACGGCTACGCCGCCGAACAGTGGTGTGTGGACGCCGAATACGCGGTGACGCTGGATCCGCGGCTGGAACGGGCCGGCGTGCTGATGGAACCGGCCAGCGTGGTCGCCAAGGCCTGGGAGCAGGTCGAACGCATCGGTGAGCGCGGCTGGTTCGAACCGTCGCGGGTGTTGGTGACCGGCGCCGGGCCGATCGGCCTGCTCGCCGCCCTGCTCGGCAGCCGGCGTGGCCTCGATGTCCACGTGCTCGATCGTGTCGAGAGCGGCGCCAAGCCGCGACTGGTCGGCGAACTCGGCGCCACCTACCACCACGGTGACGCCGAGACGATCGCCGAGCGCCTGCGCGCCGACATCATCATCGAGGCGACCGGCGCGAACGAGGTGGTCTTCGCCGCTATGGGCAATACCGCCCCGTTCGGGGTGGTGTGCCTGACCGGTGTGTCGCCGGTGGGCCGGTTGATCGACGTCGACGCCGGTGCCGTGCACCGCGCGATCGTGTTGGAGAACGACGTCGTCGTCGGCTCCGTCAACGCCAACCTGCACCACTACCGCCTCGCCGCCGACGCTCTCGCCACCGCCGACCCCGCCTGGCTCGACGGCCTCATCACCCGGCGCCTGCCGCTGACGAAATTCGCCGACGCCTTCACCCCCGACCCCGATGACGTGAAGGTCGTCATCGCCCTCGATGAACACTGACCGCTGAGAAAGGACACCACCATGGGCTTTCCGGAACAGCAGCAAAAGGTCCCCGGCATCCAGGCGCAGATGCAGCCGCGCCCGGACTGCGGAGAGGACAGCTACCGCGGGTCGGGCAAGATGACCGGCAAGGCCACCGTCGTCACCGGCGCCGACAGCGGGATCGGGCGGGCGGTCGCCATCGCCTTTGCCCGCGAGGGCGCCGATGTGCTCATCTCCTATCTCGACGAGCACGAAGACGCGCGGGAAGTGGCGAAGCTGGTGGAGCAGGCGGGCCGGCGCGCCGAGCTGGTGCCCGGCGATCTGGCCGACCCCGATCACTGCCGCACCGTCATCGAGCACGCGGTGCGCGAATTCGGGCATATCGATGTGCTGGTCAGTAATGCCGCCTATCAGATGACCCACGAAACGCTGGACGAGATCAGCGCCGAGGAATTCGACTACACCTTCCGCCTCAACGTCGGCGCCTACTTCCATCTGGTCAAGGCTGCGGTGCCGCATATGCCACCGGGCTCATCGATCATCGGCAGTTCCTCGGTGAATTCCGACATGCCCTCGCCGACGCTGGCGCCCTATGCCGCGACCAAGGCGGCGATCGCCAACTTCTCGGCCAGCCTCGCCCAAATGCTGGGCGAGAAGGGAATCCGGGTCAACAGTGTGGCGCCGGGCCCGATCTGGACACCCCTCATCCCGTCGACCATGCCGGTGGAGAAGGTCACCGCCTTCGGCGACGACGTCCCCCTCGGCCGCGCCGGCCAGCCCGCCGAACTGGCCGCCGCCTACGTGCTACTGGCCTGCGACGACGGCAGCTACATCTCCGGCGCCCGCCTCGCCGTCACCGGCGGCAGGCCCATCCTCTGACGCCTGCGGCCCACCGAGAAACATTTGCCGCACGGCGGATTCGGTGTGCCGCAACCACAATGCCTGGACCGGGGCGACCGGCGGATGGTCGATCGGGCGGACCACCGTCTGCCCGTGGTGGTAGGTGCCGGGTTCGGCGGTGACGAAGGCGAAGCAGTCGGTGCCGATCACCGCGGTCGTCGGCGCGGTGCCCTGGATGTGGTTGACGACGACGGACGGCTCGAATCCGGCGCGTCGGCAGACCGACAGCAGATAGTCGGCGTAGAACGAGGTTCCGGGCGGGCCCCACACGATGAGCCGCTCACCGGCGAGCTGATCCATCGTCAGCGTGGTGTGCGCCGCGAGCCGGTGCGCGGCCGCCACAGCCACATGCAACGGCGTGTAGGCGATGACCGCGGCGGCGACGTCCTCGGGAGTGGTGGCGCCGCGCCGTAACGCCACGTCGGCGGTGCCCTCGCGCAGGGCCGCGACGAGCTCGCCGGGAAAACACTGGCGCGCGGTGATCGAGGCATCCGGGAAGGCCGCGCGCACGCCTGCGGTCAGATCGAACACCTCCTCGGACGAGATCGCGGGAGTATGGGCGATCACCAGCTTCTCGCGCTCCCCCTCAGCGGCCTGTCGGGTCGAACGGGCCAGCGCGGCCGCAGCGTCGATCACCGGCCTGGCGCCCGCGTGCAGTGCCACACCGGCCGCGGTCAGCGAGATCCGGCGACCCGACCGGTGCAGTAGCTGCACCCCGAGGTCGCGTTCGAGGGTCTTGATGGTGCTGCTGACGGCCTGCTGGGTGAGATGCAGTTCGGCTGCCGCCCGGCTCATGTTCATGTGCTCGGCGACGGCCAGGAACTGCCGGAGCCGGCGCGGATCCAGCACGTCATCAGGCATGCCACCAGCCTAACAAGATTTACTTGTGAAACTACGCCAAAGATCTGTTTTCCATTTGTCACTGTCGGTCCTAGCGTCGGTATCGACACCACTTCCGAGCGAATGAGGACACCACGATGACCGACAAGTTGGCCGGCAAATCCGCCGTCGTCGCCGCGGGCGCGAAGAACCTGGGCGGCCTGATCAGCACCACCCTCGCCGAGCAGGGCGCCGACGTCCTGGTGCACTACAACAGCGCGAGCACCGAAGCCGACGCCGAGAAGACCGTGGCCGCGATCGAAGCCGCGGGCGCGAAAGCGATCACATTCCAGGGCGATCTCACTGTGCCCGCGAACGTGACCGCGATGTTCGACGCCGCCGTCGAGGCGTTCGGCACCGTCGATATCGCGGTGAACACGGTAGGCAAGGTGTTGCGCAAACCGATCCTCGACACCACCGAGGCCGAGTACGACTCGATGTTCGACATCAACGCCAAGGCCGCGTACTTCTTCTTGCAGGAAGCGGGCAAGCGGCTGGCCGACGGCGGACGCATCGTCACCGTCGTCACCTCGCTGCTGGCAGCGTTCACCGACGGCTACTCCACCTATGCCGGGGCGAAGAGTCCGGTCGAGCACTTCACCCGCGCCGCCGCCAAGGAGTTCGCCGCGCGCGGCATCGCGGTCAACAATGTCGCACCGGGCCCGATGGACACCCCGTTCTTCTATCCGCAGGAAACTCCCGAGCGCGTGGAGTTCCACAAATCGCAGGCCATGGGCGGGCGGCTGACCCGCATCGAGGACATCGCGCCGCTGGTGGAATTCCTCGTCACCGACGGCGGCTGGATCACCGGCCAGACCATCTTCGCCAACGGCGGCTACACCACCCGCTGATCCGGGGCGCCCGTCGCGGTCGGCAACAGCCGTCGCAACACATCGGTGATGGTGATCAGCCGACCGGCTCGCCGGTGTCACCACTGGTCACCACCGCCAGGTGGGTGCGGGTCTCGCGCATGGTGCGCAACGCCTCGTAAATCGGCGTGACCGCGGACAGCGTGAGCACCGGGCGCATCAAGTCGGCCGCCGTGGACTCCGGTGTCGCCCGCGGTGGCCGAATGCTCGACGAGATGACGGAGCGCGGCCGGGTCCTGCCCGGAATCCACGTCATCGACCGGTGTCACCCCGACGCGGCGCAGGCACCAGTTCGCCATCTGGTTCAGCAGTTTCAGCAGTGGCCTGGTGACCGCCATGAACGCGCGCATGGGAATCGCCAGCATGGTGGCCGAACGCTCGGGGTGCGCGATCGCCCACGACTTCGGCGCCATCTCCCCCACCACCAGATGCAGGAAGGTGACGATCACCAGGGCCAGCACGAACCCGGCGACGTCGGCGGCCAACAACGGCGCGCCGAGATGCTCGAACAACGGTGTGAGCCAATGGTGCACAGCGGGTTTGGTGATTGCACCAAGCGCCAGCGTGCACACCGTGATACCCAGCTGCGAACCCGCGAGCAACACCGACAGTTCCGCGGAACTGCGCAGTGCGGCACGGGCCGCGGCGCTGGTGGCGGCGGCGTCTTCGAGGCGGTGCCGGCGCGCCGCGATCAACGCGAATTCGACGGCGACGAAGAAGGCGCTGGCCGCGATCAACGCGATCGTGACAGCCGCGACGATCCACGGATCACTCATCGCCGGCCGCCTTGTGCTCGATCCGCAGGTTCAGAAACACCGAGGCCGGCACATGCTTGGCCACGGCCCTGACCTCGGCTTCTACCATGCGCTCGACCGAGTGCCCGTCGATGTAGTCGGCGCCGCTGGGTTCGAGCGCGATCTCGACCCTGGTGCCCGGCTCGGGAAGTCCGCCGTATGCGGAGATGATCAGTCCGGCGATGGTTTCGTAGTCGCCGGCAGGCAGTTCGACGTCGAGCACGCGCTCGATCTCGTCCAGATGGACGTCACCGGCGACGAGCCAGCCATCGGACTCGGCGACAATGGCCGTGTCGGGGCCGGTGTCGTGTTCGTCGGCGATTTCACCGACCAGTTCTTCGGCGATGTCCTCGATCGTGACGATGCCTGCGAAACCGCCGTATTCGTCGACGACCAGCGCCATTTCCTCACCGGCCGCATCCAACTGCGCGACGACCTCGGGCAGGGCCAGGGAGCCGGGAACCACCACCGCCTCACGCAGATGCCGGGCGGCGGTTCCCTCGGCGGGGCCGTCGAGCAGATCGTGCAAGTGGATGATGCCGCGCAGGTCGTCACTCGAGCTCCCGACCACCGGGTATCGGGTGTGTCCGGTGCCCATGCGGGCCAGCACCTGGTCGACCGGGTCGTCGATGTGCACGGTATCGACACGGGACCGCGGGATCATGGCGTGTTCGGCATCAGCGGTCGGGAAGTCCAGGATCCGATCGAGCAGCGTCGACAATTCGCGCGGCAGTTCCCCGGCATCGCGCGAGGTGGCGACGATGTGCTCGAGGTCGCGCGGGGTGGCCGAATGCTCGACGTCGTGCACCGGTTCGATCCGCAGCGCACGCAGCAACAGATTCGACGACTGGTCGAACAGCCGGATCAACCAGCCGAACAGCTTCAGATAGACCGTGGTGGACATGGCCAGCCGGCGCGCCACCGGCTCCGGCCTGGCGATGGCGAGGTTCTTCGGGAAGAGCTCACCGAAGAGCATCTGTACAAGGGTGGAGAACGCGATCGCCAGCACTGCGCCGACCGCGATGCCGATGCCCGCGGGGACGCCGACCCCGCCGAGCAGCTCGCCCAATCCGCGTCCGATCAACGGTTCGGCGACATAGCCGACGAGCAGACCGGTGACGGTGATGCCGAGTTGTGCGCCGGAGAGCATGAACGAGGTGCGGCGGGTGACGCCGAGTGCCCGTTCGGCCGCTGCGTCACCCGCTGCGGCGCGAGCTTTCAATCGCGACCGGTCGACTGCCATGTAGGCGAATTCTTGGGCGACGAAGTAGCCGGTCATCGCGGTGATGAGCAGGACGACGAGGATTCCCAGCGCGATGCTCGCTGCGGTCAGCATCGGCACAGCCCGGGTCTCGGGGGCTGGTCGTCAGAGGGCGGGCCGGGTTTTCGGCCCTTGCGCGATGCGCGTTTCATGCGTGTCTCTCCGTGGATGGAACGACAAGTGGATACGGTGCCCGATCGGCGTCGGGAGGGCCGCCGGATCGGGTGCCCAACAATATCGGCGGCAGGACGAGAAGCGTATGACCGACGCGTCCGGGTTCGTGAGAAGAATGCTGCGGGCCTGATGGTTTCGCACGCTGGGCGAGTCCACCGGCCGCGACGACAGTCAGGACCGCACGGATTCCTCGCTGTCCGAGGTTGCGGGCCCGGCAGGGTCGGATGCGGTGGAGTTCCTGCTCGCCAGCATGCGCTTGCCCACCTCGATGACGATCGGCAGTACCGATACCGCCACGATGAGCAGGAAGATCAGGTCGATATTGTCGCGGACCACCGCGATCTGGCCGAGCAGATAGCCCAGGTAGGTGACGCCCGCGCCCCACAGCACGCCGCCGACGACGTTGTAGAGGGCGAACACCGGATAACGCATACCGGAGGCACCGGCGACGACCGGTGCGAACGTGCGCACGATCGGCACGAAGCGGGCCAGCACAATGGTGATGGGTCCGTGCTTTTCGAAGAAAGCGTGCGACTCGTCGATGTATTTCTTCTTGAACAGCCGGGCGTCGTTGTTCTTGAACAGTGCGGTGCCGCCGCGTGCGCCGATGACGTATCCCACCTGATCGCCGGCGATGGCGGCCAGCGGAATCAGGATCAGCAGCAACCAGATCGGCGCGAACGGCTCGATCTCGGTGGATTTCGAGGCTGCGATGAGGCCGGCCGTGAACAGCAGCGAATCACCCGGAAGCAATGGGAACAGCAGCCCGGATTCGATGAACACGACGGCCAGCAGGCCGACCAGCATCCAGGTACCGAAGGAATTCAGCAGGTTCACCGGATCGAGGAACCCCGGCAGCAGCGCCAGGTGGGTGATCGACTCGGCCGACAGATAAGTGCTCATCGGGATCCCACAGTAACACGCGCAACTGTATGGTTGGGCTATCTCGTGACGCTCCTCGCAGGCCGGGTCCCGGCACGCGCTGTATCGTGTGACCGCCGCGCGAAAGGAGGCCCATGCCCGACACTCTGGTCCGCATCGGCGAATTGGCCACCCGCGCGGGCGTCAGCAATCGGACCATCGACTACTACACCGGCCTCGGCCTGCTCACCCCCGCCGAACGCACCGCGGGCGGCTACCGCCTCTACCACCCCGCCGACGTCGACCGCATCCACCTCATCCAGCGCCTGGAAGCCCACGGCATCCCCCTCGACGAAATCGCCGCGGCCCTCAACACCCGCCCCGGCGACACCACCAAAGCCCTCACCCAACTCGACGGCGACCTCAAAAACCTCCAATCCGCCGCCGAATCCGCCCCCGCCGAAATCCAGGGCCTGCTGAACATCATCGCCGCCCGAGTCCACTCCCTCGTCTCGGTCGCCATCGAAATCCAACCCACCCTCCCACTGCTGTAGACCGGCGGCCCAACCTCCCTGTTCGGCCGTGCCGCATGTCCGGTTTGCGCGCTGATTCGATATCGGTCAATATCGATGTATGTCGAAATCGGAGCTGGGGCCGATCCTGGAGCAGGCGTGTGCCGGGGCGCCGTCGACGCGGGAGCCGATGGATGCCGCCACGGCGGCCGAGCTGGCGGCGGTGTTCAAGGCGCTGTCGGATCCGGTGCGGTTGCGGTTGCTGAGCAATATCGCGAGCCGGGCGGACCAGGAAGCGTGTGTGTGCGATCTGTCCGCAGGGATCGACGTGAGTCAGCCGACGATTTCTCATCACCTCAAGGTTTTGCGGGAGGCCGGGCTGCTCGACAGTGAGCGCCGGGCGTCGTGGGTGTACTACCGCGTCGTGCCCGCGGCCGTGCGGCGGCTGTCGGAAGTGCTGCTGGTGGAGAGCGGCGCGGGGCAGGTGCACGCGTGAGCGTCGGCACCGAGGCCGCGGCGCCGGTCGTCGGCAAACTGTCCACACTGGATCGATTCCTGCCGGTGTGGATCGGCGCGGCGATGCTGGCGGGTCTGCTGCTCGGGCGGATGATCCCCGGACTCGGCGATGCGCTGGGCGCGGTGGAGATCGACGGGATTTCGCTGCCGATCGCACTCGGCCTGCTCATCATGATGTATCCGGTGCTGGCGAAGGTCCGCTACGACCGGCTCGACACCGTCACCGGCGATCGCAGGCTGCTCCTCGGCTCGCTGGTCTTGAACTGGGTACTCGGCCCGGCGCTCATGTTCGCGCTGGCCTGGTTGCTGCTGCCGGATCTGCCCGAGTACCGGACCGGGCTGATCATCGTCGGGCTCGCGCGGTGTATCGCGATGGTCGTCATCTGGAACGATCTGGCTTGCGGTGATCGCGAAGCGGCGGCGGTGCTCGTGGCGCTGAACTCGATCTTCCAGGTGGTCATGTTCGCCGGGCTCGGCTGGTTCTACCTCTCGGTGCTTCCCGGTTGGCTCGGCCTCGAGCAAACCACCATCGACGCATCGCCATGGCAGATCGCGAAATCCGTGCTGATCTTCCTCGGCATCCCGCTGATAGCCGGTTTCCTCACCCGGCATTTCGGCGAAAAGGCCAGGGGCCGTTCATGGTACGAGTCCACCCTGCTCCCCCGGCTCGGCCCGTGGGCGCTGTACGGGCTGCTGTTCACCATCGTCATCCTGTTCGCCCTGCAAGGCGAGCAGATCACCGCACGACCATGGGATGTCGTGCGCATCGCCCTGCCCCTGCTGGCCTATTTCGCGATCATGTGGGGCGGCGGTTTTCTGCTCGGCGCCGCCCTCGGCCTCGGGTACGCCCGGACCACGACGCTGGCTTTCACCGCCGCGGGCAACAACTTCGAGCTCGCCATCGCCGTCGCCATCGCCACCTACGGCGCCACGTCCGGTCAGGCACTCGCGGGAGTGGTCGGCCCACTCATCGAGGTGCCCGTCCTGGTGGGACTCGTATATGTGTCACTGGCCCTGCGCCATCGCTTCACCCGAGAGGTCCGCACATGAGCAGCAAGCCCAGCGTCTTGTTCGTCTGCGTGCACAACGCTGGTCGCTCCCAGATGGCCGCCGGTTTCCTCGCGCACCTCGCCGGTGATGCCATCGAGGTCCGTTCCGCAGGCAGTGCGCCGGCCGCGTCCATCAATCCGGTCGCGGTCGAGGCGATGGCCGAGCTCGGCATCGACATCTCCGCCCAGCTTCCGAAAATCCTGACCCCCGATGCGGTCGAGACCTCTGACGTGGTGATCACCATGGGGTGTGGCGACGCCTGCCCGTACTTCCCCGGCGTGAGCTACCGCGACTGGGTGCTCGACGACCCCGCGGGCAAGGGTATCGATGCCGTCCGCGCGATCCGGGACCAGATCAGAGCGCGCGTCGAGCAACTGATCGCAGAACTCCGGTGAGACCTCGCACAACATAGGTCTCGCACAACATAGGTCTCGCACAACATAGGTCTCGCACAACATAGGTGATGGGCGGGCATCGGCCCGCCCATCACCGAAATGACGTTCGACGATCGGGTCGATTGCGGCCCTCCGGTGTCTTTCCTTCGAGTTCCGACTCGATCTCCCGGCCCGTCCGCCAGTCCTCCGATCGTCGACTCGGTGGTCAGAACATGAGGCCGGCGACGAAGGCCAGGATCCTCTGTATCGGGACCATCGAGTCGCCGAGCACGCTACCTACACCTGGCAACAGCATCGTTCCTCCTGTCGGTCGTTGCACGGTCGATCCAGCAGGTCGTGAACCAGCTCGGCCACGGTAGCGCCGCTGACCGGACCGGCGTGCGACCCGCCGCACAGGTCGGCGATTCCACTGCTCAGCGCCGTCCGGGCGGGTTCCCGCACAGCGGGAATCGTCGGCCTGTGACGACGAATCAGCCGTAGCGTGTGCTAGGTCACGCGGCGACGCCACAGCCCGGTCGCACAGCCGCCCGGGGAGAAGCAGCGGCGTGATCGGCGTGGCCGCGCCGCTTCGGCGCGATGGGCCGGCCACTGCCGCACCGAACAGAACAGCGGTTCGCGGCGGGTTCTCCGCCGGCGGGTGCCGTCCTGCGGTCCGACGCCGAGCGCGCGTCCACAGCGCTCAAACCAGAAGAAGGAGTACACCATTGCGCACCCGATCCGCACCCGCCCCAACGGTCGGTGATACCACCGTCGACCTGCTGGTCATCGGCGCCGGCACCGGCATGGCCGCCGCTTTGACCGCGAACGAGCTGGGGCTGTCCACCCTCATCGTCGAGAAGACCGAATACGTGGGCGGTTCGACGGCGCGCTCCGGTGGCGCCTTCTGGCTGCCCGACAACCCGATTCTGCGCGAGGCCGGCGCCGGTGACTCGCAGGAGCGGGCCGAAACCTACCTGCGTGCCGTGGTCGGTGACTCGGCTCCGGCCGAACGGGGCAAGGCCTTCGTCGACAATTCCGCCGCGACCGTCGAGATGTTGCAGCGTTCGACGCCCATGAAGTTCTTCTGGGCCGAAGGCTATTCGGACTACCATCCCGAACTTCCGGGCGGGTCCGCGGTGGGACGCACCTGTGAATGCCGACCGTTCAACGCCTCGGTGCTCCGGGCCGAGCGCCGGCGGCTGCGGCCGGGCCTGATGGAAGCGCCCGTGCCGATGCCGACCACGGGCGCCGACTACAAGTGGATGAATCTGGTGGCGAGGGTCCCCAGCAAGGGCATTCCGCGCATCCTCAAGCGGCTCGCGCAGGGCGTCGGTGGTCTCGCCTTGCGCCGTGAGTACATGGCAGGCGGCCAGGCGCTGGCGGCCGGCCTTTTCGCCGGTGTGGTGCGGGCCGGGATCCCGGTGTGGACCGAGACGAGCCTGGTCCGCCTCATCACCGAAGGCGATCGCGTCACCGGCGCCGTCATCGCCCACGGCGGCCGGGAAGTCACCGTGACCGCCCGCCGCGGTGTGGTGCTCGCCGCAGGCGGTTTCGACCACGATATGACGATGCGGCGCAAGTACCAGTCCGAGCGGCTCGGCGAGCACGAGAGCCTCGGCGCCGAAGGAAACACCGGAGACGCGATCCGAGTCGCACAGGACACCGGCGCGACGACCGGCTTGATGGATCAGGCCTGGTGGTTCCCGGCGGTCGCGGCGCTGCCGGGCGGGGCACCGACGGTCATGCTGGCCGAGCGTTCGCTGCCCGGCTCCTTCATCGTCGACCAGACGGGGCGCCGGTTCATCAACGAGTCCATCGATTACATGTCGTATGGACAGCGCATTCTCGAGCGTGAGCGCGCGGGCGATCCCGTCGAGTCCACCTGGATCGTGTTCGATCAGAAGTACCGCAACAGCTACATCTTCGCGGCCGGGTTGTTCCCGCGTCAGCCGCTGCCGCAGTCGTGGTACGAGGCAGGTATCGCCCACAAGGCCGACGATCCGGTCGAGCTCGCCCGCAAGATCGGGGTGCCGGAGCACACGTTCGCCGAAACATTCCGCCGATTCAACGAGGACGCGACGGCCGGCACCGACAGCGAGTTCCGGCGTGGGCAAAGTGCCTACGACCGCTACTATGGCGATCCCACCATCCAGCCGAACCCGAACCTGCGGCCGTTGACCAGCGGACCGTTCTATGCGGTGAAGATGACCTTGAGCGATCTCGGAACCTGCGGCGGGGTGCTCGCCGACGAACGCGCACGCGTGCTGCGTGAGGACGGCAGCGTCATCGACGGTCTCTACGCCATCGGCAATACGGCCGCCAATGTCTTCGGCCGCACCTACCCGGGAGCGGGCGCGACGATCGGCCAGGGGCTCGTATTCGGTTACATCGCCGCACGAGACGCCGCAGGCCAGCTGTAGCAGCGCCCGTCTCGTCGTAAAAATATTTCGCCGCCCGGTCTCCATGACCCGGGCGGCGAAATGTTTTTCCGGGTTCATTCTCTCCTGGAAACGACGAAAGCCCCCGACCGTGGTCGGGGGCTTTCGCGAAA